>NZ_JBNNSS010000007.1:0-45894 GCF_050277945.1 Lysinibacillus sp. NPDC097214 | reverse complement strand
TGGCGATGAAATACCCGCGAAAGGGAGACGTATACCCGCGCTTGGCGATGAAATACCCGCGGAAGGAGTGAATACCCGCGCTCCGCGATGAAATACCCGTAGAAGCAGCGTAAATCCCTGCATTTCACTCACAAATACCGCGGCATTTTATAGGTAAGCTTGTAACTCAGTTGCTAAAAACGGCTTGGCATTTAGCAACTTTAAAAACGCATCATAGCTAGCGCGCTGTTCAGTGCTTGGCTTTTTACCAGTATGATAAGCTCTTATTAAAATGTTTTTTGGTGTATTTTCCATATCGATAAACTCCAGCAGTTGTGCCTCATAGCCCACAAGTGATAGAATTTCTGCTCGGATTGCGTCCGTTGCAAGCGCTGAAAAACGCTCGCGTACGAGACCGTGCTGAAGCATGATATCAAGAGCTGGTGTATTTAGCTGGCGATTTAGCTCATGCTGGCAACAAGGGACACTTAAAATAACGCTTGCTCCCCATTTTACGGCGCGGGCCAATGCCATATCAGTGGCAACATCACAAGCATGTAGCGTTACCACCATGTCCACAGCAGACTCATCATTATAATCATTAATATCTCCTACTAGAAATTCGAGTTGCTCATAGCCTAAATCCTGTGCGATTTGTGAGCAATCTTCAATGACTTCCTTCTTTAAATCCAAACCAGTGACACGAATGTCTAAACCTTTTTCGATTTTTAAATAATGGTATAAGGCGAATGTTAAATAGGATTTGCCTGAACCGAAATCTAAAATACGAACCTGACGATCCTTTGGTAAATATGTTAATGCATCATCAATAAATTCGATGAAGCGGTTGATTTGTTTGAATTTATCGTATTTTTGTTTTTTTATTTTTCCTTCTTCCGTTTGTACGCCAAGACGAATTAAAAACGGGTATGGCTTATCCTCTGCTAGTAAATAGTTTTTCTTGCGATTATGCGCTAAATTGACTTGCTTTTGTGTTGGGGATTTATCGGATTTCCATAGTACTTTGTTCTTTTTTGATAGCTGCACTTGTATTTTTTCATCAATAAAATCAATATGTGCTTGGCGGTAATCGTTCAAAAATGCTTCTAGCTTCTCAGGGAAATCTTCTAATAGAACATTTTCATGCTTTAAAATACGTTCAAATTGATATTCAACTTGTATATGGTAAGCATCCTTCAATAATAAAGGTTTTAGCTTTATACGTTTTACTTCGTTTGATTTCATACGTGGTTGACTGATTGTTGCAGTAACAAGTTGCTGTTGTAAAATCCGCTCTATAAGTTGGGTTTTCATTTCTTCAAATGTCATACATTTCGCCTTCTTTATCGTGTTATAGATGGCACTAGTTTAACATACTTTATGAATTGCATTGCTATTATAAATGTCAGAATGCGCTCTTTGAATGATTATAGGTTATTTTGTATATTTGTGTTATTTTAAATATAGAGAATTTTTAATAAAAGGATTGATAGGGAAACTAGGGGGAAAAATATGTCTGCAAACATGTATCAATTACTTGCGATTATTATTTATATGATCGCTATGCTAGGAATCGGTTGGTATGCATTTGTTAAAACAACGAATTTAACGGATTACATGCTTGGTGGGCGTTCGCTAGGCCCTGCTGTCACAGCGCTAAGTGCAGGTGCAGCAGATATGTCTGGCTGGCTGTTAATGGGTTTACCGGGTGCAATCTATTTATCTGGAATTGTTGAGGCCTGGATTGCTATTGGTTTAACGATTGGTGCCTATTTGAATTGGCTACTTGTAGCACCGAGACTACGTGCATATACACAAATTGCTAATGACTCAATTACTATTCCGAGTTATTTAGATAATCGTTTACATGACAGTACAAAGCTAATAAGAATTGCGTCGGGTATTATTATTTTAATCTTTTTTACATTTTATGTTTCTTCGGGAATGGTTGCAGGAGGCAAGTTTTTTGATAGTTCATTTGGCTATGAATACCATACTGGTTTATTGCTTGTATCTGCTGTTGTTGTTGCATACACATTGTTTGGAGGATTTTTAGCGGTTAGTTATACAGACTTTTTACAGGGGCTAATTATGTTTATAGCACTTATTTCTGTCCCGTTATTTGGATTATTTTTAACAGGTGGAATTGGAGACACAATAGCATCTATTAAAGCTGTAAATCCTGAACATCTGAGCTTATTACCTGCAACTGCAACTGCTGCGGCAATCATTTCATCACTTGCATGGGGACTAGGTTATTTTGGACAACCACATATTATCGTGCGCTTTATGGCAATAAGTTCAGTAAAAGAAACAAAGCAGGCACGTCGTATCGGTATTGGTTGGATGATGTTAAGTTTATTCGGAGCGATTGCGACAGCTTTGGTAGGTTTGGCTTATTATGAGCAAAATGCAGGTGAGTTAAAGGACGCTGAGACGGTATTTATTGTACTTGGCCAAATCCTATTCCATCCGTTTATTGCAGGTATAATGCTAGCTGCCATTTTAGCCGCGGTTATGAGTACAATTTCATCACAATTAATTGTTACTTCGTCAGCACTTGTAGAAGACATTTACAAAGCCTTATTTAATAAAACAGCAGATGATAAGCATTATGTTTTTATTGGCCGTGTCGCTGTTTTAGTTGTAGCTATTATCGCAGCAATTTTAGCGTGGAATCCAGATAGTTCTGTTTTAGACTTAGTGGGCTTTGCTTGGGCTGGCTTCGGTGCAGCATTCGGTCCAGTAATATTGCTGTCCCTATATTGGAGAAAATTAACGAATTACGGAGCTCTTAGTGGGATGGTAGCAGGTGCTGCAACCGCCTTTATTTGGGGGAAAATAAAATTCCTAGCTGATACATTATATGAGATTGTACCTGGCTTCGTAGTGTGCCTAATCGTAGCGGTTATTGTCAGCATTTTGACATATAGACCGAATAAAGATATTGAAGACGAGTTCAATCGTACTGAAGTATTGTTAAAAGAAGAACGTAAGTAAATAAATGAATGTAGTGCGCCTTTTGTATAGAAGGCGCATTTTTTTCTATATACATGTTAAACGACACGGTTTAGGACATTATATGGTAAGATGAAGAAAATTTGTCGTAGTAGCATCAAGGCATTGGTGGGAGGTTTTGTGGATGGATAGAATTAAAGAAGTAGATATATTGGTTGAAAAAGCTATTTTAGTTGGCGTAAATTTACGGAATGATGAGCATTTTGATTATTCAATGGAGGAGCTGGAAAATTTAGCTGAAGCTTTAAATGTTGAAGTTGCCGGCATTGTCACACAAAATTTAGAGCGAGTTACGCCATCTCATTATGTTGGAACAGGGAAAATTGAAGAAATAAAAAACTTTTATGATGAAGTACAAGCAAATTTAGTGATTTTTAACGATGAGTTATCACCTTCGCAAATCCGTAATTTAGAGCGCGATTTAGAGACAAAGGTTATTGATAGAACGATGTTGATTTTAGATATTTTTGGACGTCGTGCTAAAACAAGTGAAGCACAGATGCAAGTTGAGTTAGCACAATTGCAATATATGCTACCTCGTTTGGTTGGCTTGCACGCTTCTCTCAGTCGTCAAGGTGGTGGCACTGGTGGTGGCTTTAAAAACCGTGGTGCTGGTGAGACAAAGCTCGAGCTAGACCGTCGTAAAATTGAGGATCAGATTTCGAAAATAAAGAAGGACCTAGAGCATGTAAAGGAGCAACGAGAGACACAGCGTAAACAACGACGTAAAAATGCCGTCCCTGTCGTTTCCATTGTTGGCTATACGAACGCCGGTAAGTCAACCATTATGAATCAGCTACTTACGAAAATAGGGCAGGAAGATCATAAGCAAGTGTTTGAGAAGGATATGCTTTTTGCCACACTTGAAACATCTGTCCGTCAAATAGAATTACCTGATAAAAAGACGTTTTTATTAACAGATACAGTTGGTTTCGTTAGTAAATTACCGCATCATCTAGTAAAGGCATTCCGCTCGACTCTGGAAGAGGCTCGTGATGCCGACTTATTACTCCATGTTGTAGATGTTTCCAATTCTGAGCACGGCTTTATGATGGACGTAACAAATGAAACGCTTAAAGCAGTTGGCGTTGAAGGGATTCCAACAATTTATGTGTATAATAAAGCTGATATAGCAAGCGTTCCATACCCTGTTATCAGCGGTGATAACATTTGGATTTCAGCGAAGGAAGGAACTGGATTAGAGGAATTATTGCAAATGATACGTCAGCATATTTTCTCTGATTATATAACATGTAAAATGCTCATTCCGTATGAACAGGGAAATATCGTTTCTTATTTAAATGAACATGCCTCTGTCTATGAAACAGCGTATGAAGAAAATGGTACGCTGCTAACGCTAGAGTTGAAAGAAGCGGATTATGCAAAATTCCAACAATATGTAATGAAATAATCAATAACATCATTGTTTTAAAAGCATGCTAGAAGCACTTCGTGTTTCTAGCATGCTTTTTTATAATCGAAAAAGCGAATTTATATCGCTGTGAATGAAATTATAGATAATACTAGCTTTTTTGTTTAAAAAGTAAAAAATCTGACTATAAAATATTTTAGAATAATTTAATGGTGGTTTATAATTTAGTAGATATTAAAGAATCAGAAAACTTAGGAATATCAATAGGTTTGGTACAATTTTATGGAAATTAAACTGAATTTAAAGAAAAGGTGTAAAATTCCAACATTTTTTAAAACTCTTGAAAAAGTTTTTAAAACACTTTAGTATGATGAAATAAAGTTTTTATCTTTAATATTGGGTAATAATATTATTATTGAATAATGAAATCGGGAGAGGATATTTTTATGTCTACTAAAGATGAAATTGTAAAATCCGTCCCTCAAGATGGCTTTGTCGGACACCCTAAAGGGCTCTTTACATTATTTTTCACTGAATTTTGGGAACGTTTCTCATACTACGGTATGCGAGCAATTCTGATTTTCTTTATGTATTATGAATTGCATGAAGGCGGCTTAGGCCTAGATCGTGGACTAGCGAACTCAATTATGGCTATCTACGGATCATTGGTTTACATGTCAGGGATTATCGGTGGTTGGATTGCTGACCGAATACTAGGTACACGTAGGACTATTTTCTATGGTGGCGTGTTCATTATGATTGGACATTTCCTGCTAGCGTTACCTGGTGGCGCAAGCATGTTATTTGTTTCAATGTTCTTTATTGTTATTGGGACAGGTTTATTAAAACCGAACGTTTCAAGCATTGTCGGAGATATGTATGCTGATACAGATAGTCGTCGTGATGCAGGTTTTTCAATTTTCTATATGAGCATTAACATGGGATCATTCCTTGCACCATTAATTGTCGGAACAATTGGACAACAGTATAGTTTCCACCTAGGCTTTGGTATAGCAGGGGTAGGGATGTTAATTGGTTTAATAATTTTTAAATTAACAGGAAAAAAATATTTAGGGTTAGCAGGATTACAGGTAAACAACCCGTTATTGCCTGAAGAACGGAAAAAAGTCTTTACACGATTTGGGATTTTAGCGCTACTTATTATTATTGCTGGGGCAATTGGTATCAAAACTGGCGTACTAACAGTGAATGTTTTTGGTTTAATTATTACGGGGCTGGGTATTGTAATCCCAACGGTGTACTTTATTTATATGTATCGCAGTGAGAAAACAACGAAGGACGAGAAGTCTCGCGTGCTCGCTTATATTCCTTTGTTTTTATCGGCTGTAATGTTTTGGGCAATCCAAGAACAAGGGGCGACTATTTTAGCAACGTATGCAGATAGTCGTACACGATTGGATATTGGTGGTTTTCATATTCCATCTTCTTGGTTCCAATCATTAAACCCTTTATTCGTCGTTACGATGGCTCCGTTATTTGCCATGTTATGGATGAAGTGGGGAAATAAGCAACCATCTACACCGCGTAAATTCGCTTATGCATTATTCTTTGCAGGATTGTCATTCTTAGTGATGATGCTTCCAGCGTATTTATCTGGTGGTACAGATTTAGTAAGTCCATGGTGGCTAGTATTATCATTCTTTTTAGTTGTAGTTGGGGAGTTATTATTATCGCCAGTAGGGTTGTCAGTTACTACAAAATTGGCTCCGAAGGCTTTTGCTGCACAAACGATGTCACTTTGGTTTTTAACAAGTGCAGCTGCGCAAGCGATCAACGCACAACTTGTAAAAGTCTATGAAGTGGTAAGTGAATTCACATACTTCGGTTTCTTAGGCTCATTATCAATTGTTTTCGGGATCATCATATTAGCACTTTCGCCATTTATTTCAAAAGCAATGCGAGGTATTAATTAATCAAAAGATGCAAGTACAGTTATTCAAATAACTGTACTTGCATTTTTTTTGCATTAAGGTCATTTACAGTAAAGGTTGGCAACATTCGTGAAAGCTTCACATTGTGCCTCTAGAAACAAAAGTGATGGATAGAACTATTAAATGGAGATAGAATGTCATAAAGCATCCAATCATTATAATGAAGAACCGATTCTATGATCGATTTTTCTTATGATACTAAGTGTTATTTAATTGGCTCGCATCAAAAGTTAGGGATGACATTGTAAAAACCTATGCCGTGTAAATAGGTTGATTGGAGTGTAGGCTGGGCGACTCCTTGGGGATCAGCGATAGGGGAACGAAGGCTAAAACCATCACATCCTGTGATAACGCCTTCGTGACCAACATCCTGTTGGCCCGAGACCCTGGAGCGAGCAACGCGAGTGAAGCGGCTCATCGGACGCCTCCAGGAAAGCGCCCAGCCGGAACGGAAATCAACCACACGTTATGCGATGAGCCATTTATCTACTGTCCAAAAGCATTTGGTTTTATCATGTAGTTAATTTACTGAATGCGGGACGTTTCTGTCTAGAAAAGTTTTCATTTTCATTTATAATAATCTTAATAGTGTGAAAATTAAAAGGGGTTGGATGCTGTGAAGGAAGCTTTGAATCGATTGAGGCCAAGATTACTGGAGATTTTCACGTATTTGCACGCGAATCCAGAAATAAGCTGGCATGAGGTAGAAACAACAAATTATATTTACGATTTACTAACGCAGGAAGGTTATACACCAATACGCTTTAAAAACAGTACAGGGCTTTATGTAGATGTAGGAAATGGTCATCCTAAAGTAGGTTTACGTACAGACATAGATGCGTTATGGCAGGAAGTAGATGGTGAGTTTCGTGCGAATCACTCCTGTGGCCATGATGGACATATGACGATGGCAATCGGTACTCTCTTACTTTTGAAAGAGCTTGCTCCATCGTTCAACGGTACAATTCGTGTGATTTTTCAACCAGCTGAAGAGAAAGGGACAGGTGCTTTTTCCGTTTTAAAAGAAGGTGTCATTGATGATTTAAACTTTTTATTTGGTGTCCATGTAAGACCTGTCCATGAGCTTGAAGACGGTACATATTGTGCCGCGTTACATCATGGAGCCTCTCGATTGATAGAAGGGGAGATCATTGGAGAAGATGCCCACGCTGCAAGGCCACATCTCGGCGTGAATGCCATTGAAGTAGGAGCAACTATTATCGAAGATTTACGAACGATTCATACAGATCCGATGATTCCTGTATCAATTAAGATGACCAAATTCCATGCAGGAGGGGAATCTGGCAATATTATTCCTGGAAGTGCATCGTTCACCATTGATATACGAGCTCAACAAAATGATGTAATGGATGCACTTGCACAGGGAGTAAAGAGGGTTATTGATTCTTCCAAGATCTTGCATAAAGTGCAGATTGAATTATGTACAGTAGCGAATGTAGTAGCTGCTGAGGTAGATCCAACTGCTCAATATCTTATGGAGCAAGCAATCGTGCAAGCAACAGGGTTGTCGAATTTAAGAAAGCCCATTCGTACACCTGGAGGAGAAGATTTTCATCACTATGCTGTGCAACGCCCACATTTAAAATCAACGATGTTAGGTTTAGGCTGTGGACTAACACCAGGACTACATCATCCGAAGATGAAATTTAAGCAGGCGAGGCTGGTAACTGGAGTTGAAATCCTTACAAGAGCAGTATTGTTAGCATTGGAGTCAGGGAATACAAAGGAGGGATCAGCATAATGTTAGAGAGGGTACGTATTCAAAAAATAATGACCCCTACGGAGGTTGCAGAAGTACAAATTTTAAACGAAAGTATTTGGGGGAGTCAGGCTATTCCTTCTCATCAATTGTTAGCGGCTGTACAAAATGGTGGATTAGTGCTTGGGGCGTATTTAGACGAAAAGCTGATTGGCTTTAACTACTGCTTTGTTGGCTATGGTCATGGAAAAATGTATTTACACTCACACATGATTGGTGTAGAGAAAACATATCGTGAACAAGGTGTAGGTGAATTATTAAAGCATGCCCAGCAGGAATATGCCAAAGAACATGAGTTCCAACTTGTGATTTGGCTATTTGATCCACTAGAGGCATGTATGGCTAATTTATCGTTTTTGAAGCTCAATTCCTTTAGTTTTCAGTATGAAAATGATTATTATGGTCCGCTCAAGGACGATTTTAACGATGGGCTACCTTCAGATCGAATTGTCATAGAATGGTGGGTTGAACGCGATCGAGTGGAGGATTCCTTGGATGAACTGGAAGAGGGAGCCGAAGAAATTGTACCATGGTCGCTAACGGTAGATGGCTTACCAGTGCTCGATATTGATGGTGAATTTCAGCAAGAGCAATCCTTTTATAAGGACGCTTATTTATTGCCCATTCCTCAACATTTACAAAAGATGAAAGTGGAGAGTCCTAAGCTTGCAGAAGACTGGCGTTATAAAGTTCGTACCATTTTAACGACATTGTTTGAACAAAATTATGCAATCGTTCGAATGAAAAAGCACAAGGAATATGTCCATAGCTATCTATTAGTCAGACGCTCCTTATTAGCTTTATAATAAGGATAAGGAGTGAAATCTTGTGAAACTAGAACAGATTACAGTTAGACATATAAAAATGCCAATGAAATCACCGTTTACAACGAGTTTTGGCACAATTGATGAAAAGGAACTTCTACTTATAGAAGCGATAGATGAATCAGGAATTGTAGGATGGGGAGAAGCTGTTGCATTTGTAGCGCCTTGGTATACAGAGGAGACATTAAAAACAACATGGCATATGCTTGAAGACTTCTTGATTCCTATCTTGTTACATAAAGAGGTTGGGCATCCAGATGAAGTTAGTGCTTTGTTTTCCTCTATTCGTCGTAATTACATGGCGAAGTCCTCTATTGAAGGGGCTATATGGGATATTTATGCTCAACAAACGAAACAATCACTCGCTCAAGCGTTAGGTGGAGATAAGAAACAAATAGAGGTAGGTATTAGCGTAGGTATTCAATCTTCCACCGAAGCATTAATAGATCTATTAAAAAGTCATGTAAATAAAGGCTATAAACGAGTAAAAGTGAAAATTAAGCCTGGTCACGATGTAGAAGTAATTCGTGCTATACGAGCTGAAATGCCCGATCTGCCATTAATGGTAGATGCTAACTCGGCCTATACATTGAACGATATGGATGTATTGCAGCAACTTGATGCATTTAATCTATTAATGATTGAGCAACCTTTAGCTGTAGATGATATTGTCGATCATGCTAAGCTACAGCGAAAGATAAAAACGCCTATTTGCTTAGATGAAAGCATCACCTCTTATGAAGATGCTCGAAAGGCGATAGGGCTAGGTAGTTGTGGTGTTATCAATATTAAAATAGGACGTGTGGGCGGTTTAACAGAAGCAAGAAGAATTCATGATTTATGTAAGGAAAATAAGATTCCCGTTTGGTGTGGCGGCATGTTAGAGGCCGGAATCGGACGAGCGCATAATATTGCATTAACATCGCTCACTAATTTTATACTGCCGGGGGATACTGCGGGCTCTAGTCATTATTGGTATGAAGATATCATTACACCTGAAGTACTTGTAGAGGATGGTTATATTCGTGTGCCACAAACAATTGGTATTGGATATACCCCTAATATGAAGGTAATTGATAAGCTAACAATCAGCAGAAAGGTCTATCAATAATAGGTTCATCACCAAATGTTGTGAATGACTTTTGGTAAAACGTCTACTATGTAAATAAGTTGATCTTCGTTACGGCTGAGCGACTCCTTTGGGATTAGCAATAGAGGAACGAAGGCTAAAGTCATCACATCCTGTGATAACGCCTTCGTGACCAACATCCTGTTGCCCCGACGCCCCCAGGAAAGTGCCCAGTCGGAACGGAAATCAACCACACGTTTTGGTGATGATCCCGATAATAGGATAAACAGGGAGAGAACTGATTGAAAAAAAGTTTGCAAATCGGTGGTGCCTATGTAGGAATTATCGTCGGTGCGGGATTTGCATCAGGACAGGAAATCGTACTTTATTTTACGAGCTATGGCTTTCAAGGGATATATGGTGCTCTTATTGCCACATTTGGATTTGCTTTAGTAGGAATGTGCATTGCACAAATTAGCTCAAGGTTACGTACGACATCGCACAAGGATTTAATTTATCAAATTTCAGGTAATACTGTAGGTTTTGTGATGGATTATTTACTGTCCCTTTTCTTATTCGGTGTAGCAGTAATCATGTTTGCGGGGGCAGGTGCTACGTTTCATCAAATGTTTGGTCTGCCGGTTTGGCTAGGGAGCATTTGTATGATTGTACTGACTATAGCAACCGTTATGATGAATGTGAAGAGTATTATAAACATTATTGCTATTGCTACACCCTATCTGCTAGCAATTGTCTCGATAATAGCTGTCTATTCATTAGCTACGATGGATTTAACCTTTGTCGAACAAGCTGTTATCGCACAACAAGTACAAGTGAGTACTAAAAGCTGGTGGATTACAGCTTTACTGTATACGTCTTTTAATATCGGTGTATGTTTTTCGCTTTTAACTGTTATGTGTGGATCTATTCGCAATGAGAAGGTGGCTGGGATGGGAGGTATTATTGGTGGGATTTTGCTTGGAGCATTAATTCTTCTTATTAACCTATCCCTTCTTGCTAAAATGAATGTAATCGTTGGTATAGATATACCGATGCTAGCATTAGCAAATGAAATCCATCCTTTAATCGGTCTACTGATGTCCATTTCTTTATTAGGGATGATTTATAATACAGCAGTAGGGATGTTCTACTCATTCATGGTGAGATTTGCAAAACCGAATAAGGCTAGTTTTAAGATAACTGCCGTTTTTATAGGTGGTTTGGGCTTTTTAGCAAGTCTGGCTGGTTTTACGACGCTTGTAGCCAAGCTATATGCTGTGATGGGGTATGTCGGTTTTATATTAATCGTTTTAATTATTTTTGCGTGGCTTAAAGGCGTTCGACGAATAGCATAATTGATTAAATAAGGTGATTGAGAGCAAGTTAGTTTTTTATTCTCAATTACCTTTTTATTTGTGTTAGAAAAGTAGAGGTATTTAACTTTGAAGATCCAAAAAACGTAGGAATTCCGTTAAGAATGCTTGTTTTTTAAGCATTTTCAAATAAAACGAGAATAATTCTCAATTGAAGGTTGACTGAGAATGGAAACGAGCTTATAATGAGAATCGTGAGTAATGATAATCGTTTTCAATGAGAGTTACGAGCAAAAATGAATCTACCGGGGATTACAATGAAAAAAAGATATCTTTTAACAGCAACTGTTGTGTTGTCTATAGTTTCACTATTTATCGGAGTAGTTGATATTAAACCGAGTGATCTTTTAGACTTCGAATCAGAAGAAACTAGACTATTTTTTATTAGTCGTATACCGAGACTTGTAGCAATCTTGTTAGCAGGTGCAGGTATGAGTATTGCTGGTTTAATTATGCAAAGCTTAAGTAGGAATAAGTTCGTGTCACCAACGACAGCAGGTACATTAGATGCTACAAAGTTGGGGGTACTAATTTCGATGATGTTTTTCACAAATGTCACGTACTTTCAAAAAATTTCCTTCGCTTTCATATTTGCTTTAGCCGGCACATTATTGTTTATGCAAATATTAAATCGAATAAAGTTTAAAGATGCGATCTTTATACCGCTTATTGGCTTAATGTTTGGGAATATCCTTTCTTCAATTACAACGTTCTTTGCGTATAAAGCGGATATTATCCAAAACATTTCTGCATGGTTACAGGGAGATTTCTCATTAATGATGAAAGGTCGTTATGAGCTTTTATACATAAGTGTACCCGTGCTGATATTAGCTTACATTTATGCGAACCGCTTTACAGTGGCAGGAATGGGTGAAGATTTTGCAAAAAATCTTGGTCTTTCCTATAAATTCATTGTGAATTTAGGTTTAGTGTTAGTAGCACTTATTTCAACGACGGTGGTACTAACAGTTGGTGTGATTCCATTCCTTGGTTTAATCATTCCAAATATAATTTCGCTGTTCAAAGGGGATAACCTTGCTAAGACATTGCCTCATACCGCACTACTAGGAATGTCGTTCTTATTATTCTGCGATATTATAGGGCGTGTACTGATTTTCCCTTATGAAATTCCGATTAGTATGACTGTCGGTGTCATCGGAAGTGCAATCTTCCTAATTATGTTGTTTAGGGGGAAGGCATATGCGTAACCGTACAAAAATGTTGATTTTACTAGGTTTGGCCGTAGCATCTATTTTACTGTATGTATTTTATGAACTTAATGGTAATTATCATTATGCGTTCCCACGACGTCTCGTTAAAGTGTTTGCTATGTCGTTAACGGGGATTGCGATTGCTTATTCAACCGTAGTCTTCCAAACGATTACACATAACCGTATTTTAACGCCAAGTGTAATGGGACTTGATGCTTTATATATGTTGGTTCAAACGTTCATCTTTTACTTCTTTGGTTCTATGTCAATATTCGTCATTAATGCTAAATATAATTTCTTACTAGCTGTTTCAGCTATGGTTATCTTTGCGTTAATTTTTTATCGTGTATTGTTCAAGGAAGGAAAGCGTCCGATTTATTTCTTACTGCTTGTCGGTATGATTGTCGGAACATTTTTAGGAAGCGTAACTACGTTCTTCCAAGTATTAATAGACCCGAATGAATTTTTAAGCTTACAAAGTAAAATGTTTGCAAGCTTCAATAATGTCAATTCGGATTTAGTATGGCTTGCAGCTGTTGTCATCATCATTACCTTTATTTATGGCTGGCGTCATATGAACCAACTAGACGTAATGTCTCTTGGTCGGGATACAGCCATTAACCTAGGAGTACCATATGACAAGCTTGTACAGCGTATGCTCATAATATCTTCGGTGTTAATAGCCGTGTCTACAGCTCTTGTCGGGCCTATTACGTTCTTTGGCTTAATCGTAGCAAATTTATCGTATCAATTTTTCAAGACGTACAAGCACTCTGTGATCATCGCAGGTTCTTGTGTAATGAGTATTGTAGCTTTAGTCGGTGGTCAGTGGATAGTCGAACGTATATTTAACTTCGATACAACACTGAGCGTTATTATAAACTTTGTAGGTGGCGTATACTTCATCTACTTATTATTGAAGGAAAGTAGGTCAGCAGGATGATCCAAGTAAAAGAACTCTCCAAGTATTTTGGGAAAAAACCGGTCATTCAAGATGTTAGTGTCGACGTTGCACCAGGGAAAATAACATCTTTTATTGGACCAAATGGTGCAGGTAAATCAACATTGCTTTCAATGGTAAGCCGTTTACTTAATGCAGATACTGGAGAAGTATTACTCGACAAGTCAGATGTACGTCGTTGGAAATCAGATGATTTTGCAAAGCGAGTATCCATTTTAAAGCAGTCAAACTATATGAATGTACGCCTAACAATTCGTGAGCTTGTTTCATTCGGGCGTTTTCCTTATTCAAAAGGAAATTTAAAGCCTGAGGATGAGCTAAAGGTAGATGAAGCAATTCAATATATGAATTTAGAGGATCTTCAGCACAATTATTTGGATGAATTATCCGGTGGTCAACGTCAACGTGCATTTATCGCAATGGTTATTGCACAGGACACAGACTATATTTTACTTGATGAGCCACTCAACAATTTAGACATGAAGCACTCTGTGCAAATTATGAAGATTTTGCGTAAGCTCGTTGATGAGCTAGGGAAAACAGTTGTCATCGTTTTACACGATATTAACTTTGCTTCCGTCTACTCTGATCATATTGTCGCATTAAAAAATGGTCGTGTTGTCAAAGATGGTCCAACAAATGACATTATCAACCCTGATGCGCTTAAGGAAATCTATGATATGGATATTCCTGTTCAAGAACAGAATGGCTGTCGCATTTGTGTCTATTTTAACTCGTGAAAATAGTAATAGATGGTGCTACCGTCTAGACTATTAAATAAATTTAAAGGAGCAATTTTACGATGAAAAATTGGAAATTACTTACTGTATTAATGGCTATGATGCTATTAGTATTAGCTGCTTGCGGTTCTAAGGACGAAGCAAAAAAAGAAGAGAAAGATTCTTCAACTGATAACAAGCCTGCTGAGGGGCAAAAGGAAGAAGCTACAGCTTATCCAATTACAATCCCAGGTAGCACACAAGGTGAAAGTACAATTAAAGAAGTAACACTTGATAAAATGCCAGAAAAAGTTGTTGTATTTGACTATGGTTTCCTTGATACTTTAGATGCTTTAGATGTTAAAGTTGCAGGTGTTCCACAAAAATCAGTTCCAAAATATTTAAGCAAATATGCTGATAAATCTTACGTAAATATTGGTGCTTTAAAAGAACCTGATCTTGAAGCAATCTCTAATATGAATCCAGATATTATTTTCATCTCTGGTCGTCAAGCGGCAGCTTATGATGAGTTATCTAAAATTGCACCGACAGTATTCGTAGGTGTAGATGCAAAAGATTTCATGCCATCATTCAAAGCTAACGTTGAATTAGCTGGTAAGATCTTTGGTAAAGAGAAAGAAGCTGCTGATGCATTTGCTACTTACGAAGCAAAAGTAGAGGAAGTTAAAGCGAAAACAGCTGCAGCTAAAGAAAAAGCTTTAATCGTTCTTGGTTCTGAAGGTGCATTATCTGCATATGGTTCTGGTTCACGTTTCGGTGTGATTCATGATGTTTATGGTGTGAAAGCTGCTGATGAAAAAATTGAAGCTTCTACACACGGTGCTAACGCATCATTTGAATATGTACGTGACACAAACCCAGATATTTTATTCGTAGTTGACCGTGATGCTGCTGTAACTCCAGAAGGTGAGACTGGTACAAAAGCTGCAATTGAAAACGAAATCGTTGGAGCTACTAACGCTGCGAAAAACGGTAAAATCTTTTATTTAGATCCACAAGTTTGGTATTTATCTGGTGGCGGTTTAACTTCTGAAACTCAAAAAGCTGATGACATTTTAAAGGCGTTTAAATAATATGTTTGTACAAATTAAACGTATTGTCGTTACGGAAGGGAATTCCGATAAAGTTGTTGAGCGTTTTGGTGCTAAAAAGGATGGTCCAACATTACTTGAACAACAACCAGGCTTTATTGATAAGCAAGTACTTGTAAAAAAAGTACGACGTGGTGATGAGGAAGTGTTAATTGTGGTTCGTTGGGAATCAGAAGAGGCATGGAAAAATTGGGAGAAGAGCCCGGAGCATATTGCTGGTCATAAAGCAAATGCTGGTAAGCCGAAGCCTGATCACATCATCGAAAGCGGACAAGAAGTTTATTATGTAAAAGGTTAATAATTTAGAGGTGTCTCAAAGTCCATTTGAGACACCTTTTTCTTATGAATATGCATGTCTGGTAGAAATAAAACAATAGATAGGCAAAGTGGCGGATGGGAAAATTATGCAATGAACAGATCCACTGAAATGACACATAAAACGTTATTAAGAAAGAAGGAGGCACAAATCTATAACAGTGCCATACCCAATCCAGTTTTATTTCTAGTGTTTAATAGACGATTTATTCCATGCATTAAATGCTGTCGTAATATTAATAGAAATACCATTGTCACTAATGGAGACCTCGGTAAAATGTTTAGGTGCCCAATTAACTTCCTTTACAGCAGCAGTATATTTCCCTAAAGAGGACGTTTCTATTTCTGAATTATAGAGATGCACAGGTAGGTCGACTGTTTCTCCAATATGATTAGCATTAGATGAAGTGCTAGAGCAATTGCCTCTAGCATTTATAATACAAAAGCTTGGTAACGTGTAGATTATAGGTATGTTTAATCCAGAGTTAAATCGACTTACTAAAGGCGCTGTAGACTGACTTTCTTCAGATACTCTTATAATTCCATACGGTTCAATAAAAGCGTCTAACTTTTGCTGAAGAGTATCCTCAAATCCAGGAATATTGCAAATAAAATTTGAAAATGTAGATTTGCTTTTATACACTGCTAATGTTTCTTTATATGCCTGTTGCTCGGCATCAACAATTATTTGCTCTATATATTGCTGTTCTTTCGAAGGTTTTTTAATCGTGATTTCCTCTTCAGACACAGAAATTGTACAGGAGAAATTAGCCGTAAGTATTAAAACGTTTCCATTTACTTCATGTTTCAATTCAATCACTCCCTGTGTTTCGAGTATTTCCTAGTTAATAGATTTAAACAATTCCTATTTAACTTCTTTCAGCGAGTGTCCAAACACCCGCTGAAATAGAGGAACTCAGTCTGAGAACGCCACGTCCTGTGGCAATTTATCTGTGCGAAAGCGTAGCGACAGCAACACACGACTGAGTGACCAACATCATGTTGGCCCAAAGCCTTCGGACGCAATTATGACAAGGCATAAATGATAATGGCTCATCACGATAACGTAAGGGATTTTCATTCCGAATGGACTTCAATATGACTGTATTTCCAAGAAGTTGTCTAGCCTCTTCTCTTCAGTACGTGGCATACGGCCTCATTTCCATTTCTAATTTTTAGCGATGAACATTTTAACTTGAATTAATCAAAAAAATGTACGAACAGAATGCAAATGATCTTATCCTATTTAAGCGTATCATCCATAAGGACGCCATTTCAATGGTGGGTTTACGCCAAAAAATGGCGGTCAATAATATAATACCGCCACTTTTTGGCGGTATTTCGTTAAACAAGATGATGTAAAATATTTACTTATAATTTCAACGTCTAGTATTATTTCCCATTAATCTGTATACTATTTAATAACACATTTGGGGGAGGAGAGGACTATTGCAGGAGCTTGACGTACAAATTAATGAATCATTGGACTTTCTAATCGAGAACGAGATATTAATAGGTCATGAACTACGGTCAATGCTAAAAATTTTTAAGGAAGAAAAAAAGGCAGTTGGCTATTCATTTGGTAAGCTATGTTATTGGCATTACGAAGCATTTACAGATTGTTTGAACGAGGATATCTATAAAGTTGCCGCAGCTATCGAATTTTTAATTTTATCTTTTGATATAATCGATGACTTGCAGGATAAGGACTCAGACTACAGTTGGACTAAAACACCTGAACTATCATTAAATGTGGCTTTAGCTATGCTAATGATGGCTTCTAAAACTATACGTGAGACTTCCTTCGAACACAAAAGTACAGCTATTCAAATACTAGAGTATTATGCATTGCGTAGTATAAATGGTCAGCAACTAGATTTACTTAATACTTGTAGAGATGAGCAAACATATATACAAATGATTGAACAAAAGTCAGGTTCTTTAACAGCAATGGGTTGCTTAATTGGTGAAGTACTTGCAAAAGGTGAGACATCTTCAAAGGTTGAGGAGTATGGAAAATACATAGGTATTATCCAACAAATTAAAAACGATATTCAAAGTTTAAAAACTTGGGGACCTAAAAATGATTTGCTAAATAAAAGATACTCATTGCCTATTATTTATCTTTTATCACAGAAAAATGATATTTCAAAGTCTGTTATAAACTATTATAATGATGATATAGATGCATTTTTGGATAATAACGCTACGGAAAACGAGTTGACAAATGGTGGTGCGATACGTTATGCAGTTACAATGAAAAATGTCTACAAGTTTAAAGCATTTGATATTCTTGAAAATGTAGCTATAAATGAAGTATGTAAAGACTACCTAAAAAAACTAATGAAATGAGGAGAGATTTGTATGATTAATGTAATTCAACATCTAGAAATGAACCCAGACATAGTTGCACTATTAAAGGAACAAAAAGCCTCATTAATTGGAGTTTCAGCTATGGAGCAAAAGGCAATACTTGCCTCATTTGAAGAAGTAGTAAGTAGCTTAGAAGTCGCATTTTGGAACTGAAAATAATTAAACGTATATGGTTTCTACTTGCTATAAGTATTTACATATTGCTAGGATCTTACCTACTATATGTCACTTATAGCATGAATTTTTTTGTTCTAGATTTAAAAGAAGAAAATGGAGAATGGGTAGTAACTAGTTCATACAATAAACAATTAGCGAATGGAGTTCGAATATCTGAAGGAGATGTTGTTTTAAGTGTAAATAACATTCAAACAGAGGATGTCCCTAATGTAAAACATGATCATTTAATACGAACGGCAAGCTTACTAACGATTTTAAAGCCTAACGGACAAATAATTGATGTAAAAATTAGTAGATCAGATTTTCTAGAGCAAGTTATTTATTATATATTGGTAATACCAACCATTTACTTTTTTTTAACATTAATTATTGTGTTTTACCTATATTTTAAACAAAAAAATACATCTCTTTTATGTTTACTTATTTTATTTATGCTCACGGTTTCCATGGCTTATGTTAGCAGCGGTCCATCCGGCGGTCTTAATAATATAGGTGTAATCGTTAACCGTGGTAGCATGTTACTATGCTTAGTGTTATTACTCCATTTTTTAAGAAATTATTATACATTTTTAAAAACAAATTGGTTGCTTTCTAATAATATAAAAATATTTTATATATTCCCTGTGATGGCAATGATACTAGGCGGTATGGGTATTATTTACCCTGCTATTAATAGTTTACTATCGAGTATTGTACTAGCTTCGTTCTTCGTTTTACTTATTACCATACTTAGTATTTTATTGCTAAGCTATTTCAAATATAAAACACCTCAGTTAAAAGTTATATTAATTAGTATACTGATTCCGTTTCTACCATTCCTTTTTCTATATGCGCTCCCTAATATTTTATTTCATCAATCTATACTTTCGGGTGAAAGTAGTGCACTATTTTTATTGCTAATTCCGTTTAGTTTTATTTTTACACAATTAGCAGAACGGCTATTTGATCTCGAATATCATATTACTAGATTACGCTATTATGTAATTTTTTCATTGATATTTACTTTATGGTTTATAGTTGGTTTGTATTGGATTGCAGGAAAAAATTTAACTATCCCCGTAATAACAGGTGTTTCTTTTTTCACTTTTACATCGTTAGTTGTTCTTTTTTACATAAAAGAGAAGGTAGATTATCGAAAACGAAAAATTTTATTTTCGACAAAAGGGGATTATATACATCAGCTATACACTGCTGTCGATAGGATTGGTAAAACGATAAAAATAGATGAGCTTCTAGAGAAGTTTGCTCAAGAGGTTTCATTACATCTTGAGCTAGAGCATGTATTTGTATTAACCTATAACTATGACACAAATCAATTTACTTCAACGATTGAGGGAAGGTTTGCAATTGATCCAGCCCTAATAGAGGATTTAAAATTAGGAGAAATACGGAGAATTAACAAAGTCTACTTAGCCTTCCTCCATCAAGATGCTCATTATAAAAGAGTCTTAGTATTGGAACATAAAAATTCGATTCATTTAAAAGATGAAGAGCTTCTATGGCTTGAATTGCTTTTATTATATGTAAACAATTTTATTGAAAATACAAAGATGGTAGAAGAGCTGCTAGAGGAACTAAAGCATATGAGGCAAGCAGATGATAGTCAACTACCTTGGTTAAGCAAATTATTATGGTTAAGATTTGAAGAGGAAAAATATCAATTAGCTCAAGAATTACATGATACCAATTTGCAAGAGCAGCTCCATATTGCTCGAGAGGTTGATGTCCTAGTCAATACGAAAGATACAACTGATATCCAGCAAAAACTTGAGAAAATTCATCAGCAGATGATTACTTCTTTACATGATTTAAGAGCTTATTGTGAAAATTTAAAGCCTCCATTATTAGATACATTAGGGTTAAACGCTGCGTTAGAAAAGTTAATTCGTAAAGTAATAGAAAGAGCTAGTTTTGAATTAATTTATACGATAGATCGCCTTTATTTAGAGGATGAGCGTATGAATTTAATGATTTATCGACTATTCCAAGAATTACTCAACAATGCTATAAAACATTCCTATGCAACAACAGTTGAAATTCGTTTACAGGAAATGGATGATGGTTTTGAAATCATCTACAAGGATGATGGTGTAGGCTGTAATATTGAAGATATTATTGTCGGAGAGTCTATGGGAATTCAAGGTATGCAAGAGCGTGTAAAGGCCTTTAACGGGCAGTTTTACATCGATTCACATGTCAATGAAGGGATGTTTATTAGAATTACAGTAAAAGAAGGAAGTGATACACTTGATTACGATGCTCATAGTGGATGATCACCCTATTGTGTTAGAGGGAACGAAAAATTTATTTCAAGAAAATGAAGATATTATAG
The DNA here is from genome assembly GCF_050277945.1 of Lysinibacillus sp. NPDC097214. Taxonomy (NCBI): domain Bacteria; kingdom Bacillati; phylum Bacillota; class Bacilli; order Caryophanales; family Bacillaceae; genus Lysinibacillus; species Lysinibacillus sp. NPDC097214. The sequence goes on along the minus strand of NZ_JBNNSS010000007.1, from coordinate 25,327 downwards.
TTGATACGGAAAGTGATGCAACTCATGTCATACAGAGACTTAAAGACAAACCATATGATATCTACTTAATTGATATAAATATGCCGTTAGAAAATGGCATTAATTTAGCACGTAACATTAAAGCTATCCAGTCAAATGCTTCAATTATCCTTTATACTGGTGATGATATTACTGATTACTATCCACTTATTTTAGAACGGAAAATAGAAGGGATTTTGGCTAAAACAGCGTCTAAGGAGCAAATTTTACGAACTGTTCGAGCCATTGTAAATGGTGAAATTGTTTTACCTCAAAATTTCTTAGATTTTCTTGATAATAAATTTAAATTGCAAGATGCAAAACTTGATATTCACTTAAATGAAAAAGAAAAGAGAATTTTAAGACTGATTGCGGAAGGCCATACAAATAAAGCGATTGCTATTGAGTTAAATATTCCTCAGCGAACAACCGAAAGATATTTAACACAGCTGTTTTCTTTATTGAATGTAGATTCACGGACAGACGCTGTAAATCTTGCGGAAAGAATGAATTTACTATAGATTGTCTGTATGTTATACTCATTCCGGTTGGTAGATTTTTCAATAAAAAGGGAGAGTTTAGGTGGTTTTAAATACCATATTTTAACTTAGTTAATTATACCTAAACTTTAAGTCTAAATAGCTATAATTTTCGTGTAACACCGCCAGATTTTGGCGGTGTTTTTTATATATCCGCCAAATCACGCCAAAAATCGGGACAAAGACCGCCAAAAAATTGGCGTAAACCCAACATTGAAATGTCGGTGTAAGTACTGGTACCCTTAAGATAATCGTGGTTAAGTAGATTTGCTATAGTAAGTAATACGATAATATTAGATTTCGATAAGAACCTGGTTATCTAAGAATAAAGTAGAAATTGTAGATTTTTTTAAAGTTACTAGCTAGTCAACATACTTCACTATAAAACTTTATATAAAGGTAGGCGTGTATTTTGAAAGTAGAACTTGAAAATTTATTTTCTATAGATGAATCTAGTCAAGATCAAGTTATAAAAGTTTATAATCGCTATGGTATTTTCGTCGGTGCGCCTGAAATAAGAAAGAGAAATTTAAAGGCATCATTTAATCCTATTTTTACATTAAATGATGATGTAACATATGAACATGTAGCGGCACTATATAAATCATTGGAACATGAATTAGGAATTGTTTCTATCGGAGAACGTTTTTATTTTGACTTTTCAGATGGTGAATATGAGCAAGCTCCATTGTTTACCTTAAATTCGACAGGTAACTCACCTGATATGTTTATAGATGATAAAGGAACGTTATTTTCTATAAGCACCCATTGCCAGCATTGTGGACTTATGGAAAAAGAACAACTTTCGCCATTAGTGATAGATACAACAGAAATGAAAGATCGTCATCTAGTTCATGTGAGCGGGTATTGGGTAGCTTCGCAGGAATTAGCGACATTAATGAAGCAAGAGGATATTAAAGGTTTTGAACTTTTAGAGGTTATTCATCAAGGACCGGAAGAAGGAAAGCGAAAGGCTTTTCAAATTATACCGACACAAGTATTGCCGGAATCTAGCACTGAAAGAGTTAAATTGTATTTTGCGACAGAGCAGCCTCCATGTCGTTGTGGGTTAAGTGGGGTAATTAATGGTCCTGATATTTATCATCGTGAAGATTTAACTAATATAACAAATGATATAGTCCTCTCGGCAGAATGGAGTCATGATGGAAGATATTTATACAGAAAGACTTTATTCAGTAGAAAGTTTAGAGAATTAATTATTAAAAACAATATATCCCGTGAGGTAAGAGGAGAGAAGGATAAAAACTTTGGGCCGAAGGATTGGTTATTCGATCCAGTGTTATTAAAATAATTTAAACCGAAGATGAGGAAGTGTATATTTTGTTTAGAAAAATAATACCTATTGTTGCCATCTTATTTATAGTTGCGTTAGCTTTTTCAAATTATTTTAATAAAGCAGGAGAAAAATCCTTTGTCATACCTCAAGAAAGAGGGAATAGGGTAGGTTAGATAAGGTGAAGACTAATAATCAGTGGGGAGTTTAACCCCCACTGATTATTAGTCTTTACCAATCGGGCATTTAGGGCAACCTGTTAATGCGGGATAAAAAGCAAATTACCTCAAGTAAGCTTAAATATGATATGATGTGAAAAATATAACAGCGTATAGTTTTGAGGTGAAGTATTATATGAAAAAATGGGCTTATCTTTTAGCCGTATTAACGCTCATTACCTTTTTTGTGTTACGAGTTACTTTTCCAAGTAAATTAATCAGTACTTTTGATACAAAAATGGCTGATTTATTTTTCGGTAACCGTTTTATAGAATTTTTTCACTATATAGGAGAACCGGTATTTGTAGTGTTTGTAGCTATCGTCTTAATTGTGTATTTAGCATGGAAGGTGAAAAATAACCGAGGTATATTATTTGTTTTGTTAACAATTGCTGGTGGGAATGTACTTAACCAATTATTAAAAAAATGGGTACAGCGACCAAGACCGGAGATTGAAGATCAATTAACATCCTATAGCTTTCCATCTGGACATTCTATGACCGGTATCTTGTATTTATTTACAATCGCTTATATTTTTTCGGAGAATAATAGCAAGGGACGTAAGACATTACTTTGGCTTGGAGCAGTTGTTTTAACTGTGCTTATTGGTTTGTCTCGAATTGCTGGAGCCCGTCATTTTGCTTCAGATGTATTGGCCGGATGGAGTATGGGGTATACGTGGTTTATCATTTGTGTTTTTTGGTACGAACGTCGAAAGAGACTTTTTAAAGCGAAAAATAAATCATGAACTTTGAAAGGGAGCCATCTAATTGATGGTTCCCTTTGTTATGTAGAAATAAGAGCGTCAATTATGAACATACAGCTTTTATTTTTGGCTCATCTTTTCAATTACATGGAAACAGCCTTATCTGCTTCCATAAGCTTTTTTACAACTTCTAAGCAATCATAGAATGTTTCAAATGGCTCATAAGGAAGATGAAGGTCTTCACACCGTTTAATAAGATGATCCCTAGCAAGTACTAAATCTGCCTGTTTTGCAGCCTCAAAATCAGAGAGTGAATCTCCAATTACGATTTTAAAATGATTGCTCTGTGCAACCTTTTGCATAACGCTTGGTTTGCAACAACCACATCCCTGTGTCTCAAATCTCGCACATTCTTCATCACAGCTGTTTGGAAAGACGAGTTTAATTTGCTGTCCGGAAAAATCAGCACTGTTACAATATATACCAGAAAATGGACCGTATTTTTCTAACAATGGCTCAATGAAAAAGTCGACACCCCCACTAACAATATAAAACGGAATATGCTTCTCTTGAGCAAAACGAACGAAATCACCAAAGCCCTTACGTATAATGGCTGTATCCAATAAATAGTGGATAACAGCATCCTTTTGTGTAGTCGATAATAGCTCGAACATTGCTGAAACGCCATCTTTAAAGGTTATAGTTTGTTCTATCATTGCCTTAGCAATTTTCTCAGATTCCTCTGGAACGAATTGAGTCATTAGTGAGACGATATTATCTGTTTCTGTAATAGTGCCATCAAAATCACAGAAAATAATTGGTTTCAAGCTATTTCCCCCTTCCAAGAAAAAACGTCTACTTTTGTAGTAGACGCCCAAATTTTACCTGTACACCATTTTCATCGGCTTTTGTTAAGATAATTTGATGCTCTAGAAATTGATTTTTCATGGCCTTTACAAAATCTTGCGCAATAGCAGTAGGGATGATGGAAATCATTGTTGGACCCGCTCCACTTAATGCCGTTCCAAATGCCCCATTAGCCTTGGCGGCTGCACGGATTTCTGTATATTGCGGGATTAATTGGGCACGGAAAGGTTCATGAAAAAAATCAGCTTCCATATAACGACCTGCATGCTCAAAATCACGAACCATTAATGATGCTGCTAGCATATTAGCATTTGCAGAGGCTCTCACTGCGTATGCACGGTCAAATTGTTCTGGTAAAACAGAACGAGATTCACTTGTTTTTAGTTCGATATCAGGTACATACACTACAAAGGAAGCTTCTATATCATTGACATGAAATGTATCAACAACACCATTTTCATCCATTGAGGAAATTGTTAATCCTCCTAATACCGAGGCTGTTGCATTGTCTGGATGCCCTTCGATTTGTGAGGATAAATTGAGTTTATCCTGTATAGTTAAGGCTAGATCACATACTTGGTTAGCTAGTTCAATTCCTGCTACGATGACAGCTGCACTACTCCCCAAACCACGGGCTAATGGAAGTTCACTTGCCATTTCAACACGGCAGGCAGGTAGCTGCTTACCGTATTGGTCCGCAATTTTTTTGGCAATCACGTATAGTAAGTGCTCTTCCAGCTCAAACTCTTTAGGACCATTATCATCGAGGTGGATAATTTCCCAATTATCCTGTAAAGACACGGTTAACTTTAAGTAAAGAGACAAGCCAAGTCCTATTGAGTCAAAGCCGGGGCCTAGATTGGCGGTGCTCCCAGGAACTGAGATTTGCCACATGTTACTCATAGAACGTCCTCGATGTATTTTCTAATTTCTTCCTCATCGTTTTTAAGTGAGACGACATCTACAGTCGAGATATTCATTGCAGTATCAGGATCTTTTAATCCATTACCAGTGAAAATCGTAACAACTTTAGAGCCCTTCGCAATTTTGCCATTTTCAACTGATTTAATAACGCCTGCTAATGATGCAGCTGAACCTGGTTCAACGAAAATTCCTTCAGTGCCTGCAATTAATTTATAAGCAGCTAAAATTTCTTCGTCTGTCACCGAGTCAATAATTCCGCCAGACTCATCGCGAGCTGCTTCTGCGAATTTCCAGCTTGCGGGATTACCGATACGAATAGCTGTTGCCACTGTTTCAGGATTAGCGATAGGTTCACCATTTACAATTGCTGCTGCACCTTCAGCTTCAAAGCCGAACATCTTAGGTAAACCAGAGCCTTTTGCTGCATCATATTCTTTAAAGCCCTTCCAGTAAGCAGTAATGTTACCCGCGTTACCAACAGGGATGCAAAGATAATCTGGAGCGGCTCCTAAAGCATCTACAATTTCAAATGATGCCGTTTTTTGCCCCTCGATGCGGTATGGATTCACAGAGTTTACAAGTGCCACTGGAGTTGTTTCACTTACTTGACGAACAATATTTAATGCATCATCAAAATTACCATCGATTTCGATAATCTTTGCACCATACATTGTTGCTTGAGCTAGCTTACCTAAGGCAACTTTTCCTTTAGGGATCACGACTATGGATTGGATTCCAGCACGTGTTGCGTATGCTGCCGCTGCGGCTGATGTGTTACCTGTTGAAGCACAAATAACACATTTGCTACCTTCTTCAATTGCTTTTGCAACGGCAAACACCATACCACGGTCTTTAAATGAACCTGTTGGATTTGCACCTTCGATTTTTCCATAAAGCTCAATGCCAAGTTTCTTAGATAAATTTACTAAATGTATAAGAGGCGTATTGCCTTCGTTTAAAGTTAGAGCAGGTGTACTTTCAGTTACGGGTAAAAATTGTTTATATTCCTCAATTAGGCCTTTCCACATAACGTTTACGATCTCCTTTTGTTCTTATAGGAAGAACAGTTGTTTTTGTATAAAAGACATTTTAACGCAAATTGCCCTATGTTTTCAATAGAATTCGAGAAATTGTCGAAACAATTCGGTAATTTGAATTTTTGCTTGTCACTTTCTTGAAACAACTGTATAGTAAACTTACGATGTAAAGTCAAGTGTAAAGACAGGTGGTTGAAATGACGACAAATACAGTAACAACAAATAAGGTTCAACAAACTATTTCTCGCAATAAGCTTTTGAGGGTAGCAGGAGTAGGCTGGCTCTTCGATGCAATGGACGTAGGAATATTATCGTTCGTTATTGCAGCATTAGCAGTTGAATGGGGATTAACACCAAGTCAAGCTGGTTGGATAGGTAGTGTCAATTCAATCGGGATGGCTGTAGGAGCTCTTATCTTCGGCGTACTTGCCGATAAAGTAGGGCGTAAGCAAATTTTTATGTGGACGCTTGTATTATTTTCGATTGCAAGTGGCTTATCTGCATTTACAACTACATTATCTGCTTTTATGGCACTACGTTTTTTAGTAGGTATGGGACTTGGGGGAGAATTGCCAGTCGCATCGACGTTAGTTTCTGAGAGTGTAGAAGCTAAAGAGCGTGGGCGAGTGGTTGTTTTACTGGAAAGCTTCTGGGCGGCAGGGTGGTTAATCGCTGCATTGATTTCGTATTTTGTTATTCCATCATGGGGATGGCGTATTGCTTTATTGTTAACGGCAATTCCAGCAATTTATGCAATTTATCTTCGCTGGCACTTACCAGATTCTCCTCAATTTGTAGTAAAGGCAGAGTCTAAGAAACGTAGTGTTGTGCAAAATGTTCGAGAAGTATGGTCGAAAAAATACGTACGCTCGACACTTATGTTATGGGTGTTATGGTTTACGGTTGTTTTCTCATATTACGGTATGTTTTTATGGCTACCAAGTGTCATGGTTAGTAAAGGGTTTGATATGATCACGAGCTTTAAATATGTTCTCATTATGACGTTTGCACAGCTACCAGGTTATTTTACAGCCGCGTGGTTTATAGAAAAATTTGGGCGGAAGTTTGTACTTGTTTCCTATTTAATTGGTACAGCTGTAAGTGCTTTCATTTTTGGTAATGCTGAAACGATGGTAGTACTATTAACATCAGGAATGTTTTTATCGTTCTTTAACTTAGGAGCATGGGGTGCACTCTATGCTTATACACCAGAGCAGTATCCAGCAGTTATTCGTGGAACAGGTGCAGGAATGGCAGCAGCTGTTGGGCGTATCGGTGGTATTTTTGGACCTTTGTTAGTAGGATTTTTATTAACGGCAGGCTATGATATTGGCTTCATCTTCGCGATTTTTTGCGGAGCTATTATTATCGGGGTTGTTGGGGTAATTTTCTTAGGACAAGAAACGAAACAAATACAATTAGATTAAAAAAATCATGTCTTGGATGAGCGATAGTCTAGTCCAAGACATTTTCTATTATTTAATTACATAAAAATTAGCGAATATTAATTTTTATACAAATGTTTTTAAAAATCTGTTAAAATCAATTCATTAAAAAACTTAAGGGTAGAACAATTTTATGAAACTATCATATTAGTAAGTTAAAGTGTTAAAGATTTTTCAGAAAAGTCATTGTATTCAGACTGCAATCGTGATACTGTATTTTTAACTTCTTTTAGCAGGTGTCTTTTGTACCGAAAAAGCGTAGCGACAGGTACAGGTATCCAAACACCCGCTGAAATAGAGGAACTCAGTCCAAGAACGCCACGTCCTGTGGCAATTTGTCTGTGCAACAACAGCAACAACAACACACGACTGAGTGACCAACATCACGTTGGCCCAAAGCCTCCGGCGGATGTCACGGAATCGGAAATGAGTTCACATAGGATGTTAGACTAAAATCATCGCATCCATGCGATAACGGCTAACTGACCTGCATCGGTAAAAACGCCACGTCCTGTGGCATTACCGAAATGACCGACATCGTGTCGGCCCTCATGTTGCTAACGCTACGTTAGCACTGCGCTTTCGCACAAAAAACATCTGTTAGAGTCAGTAGGAAACAATCTCCATTCGTGATAATTTCATTGAAAGAAAGGTTGTTAGAAATGAGCATTAATGAAGAAATAGAAAGAAGATTTGTTAGGCTATCGAAGGGGCAGCGTAAAGTTGCACAATTTGTTATGAATAACCCTACAGTTATAATTGGTAGCGGAGCAGCAGAAGTTGGTAGACAGGCTAATGTTAGTGAATCGACAGTTATTCGTTTTTGTTATGCGATGGATTTATCGGGCTATGTAGAGCTTCAAGACAAGGTTAGAAGCTATTTAATGACTCAAAATGATGGTGAGAGTATTCAACCTACATATTCTTCAAGTAAGCGGAATATACCGAGTTTTGGTAAAGTGATGCAACGTGATATTCAAAATATTCAAGATACGATTCATTTGATTAACGATAATATGCTACAAAAAAGCTCAAAATGGATGCATGAAGCAGAGAACGTGTATATTTTAGGTACTCGTCAATCTGCATCCATTGCAAATTGGTTATCGTCTACAATGAAAACTTTACGTCCAAATGTAAAACAGCTTCGATCAGAATCCGACGATATTGTACAACAAATTAACAGTATGGGGGAACAGACGACATTAATAGTTTTCTCATATGACAAGCATTCAAACGACATTCAAACGATTGTAGAAATTGCCAAGAAGAAAAAGGCTAAAATTATTGCCATTACTGGTTCGGCTTTGTCTTCTATTCGGGAATATGCAAGTGCATTATTTACACTTGGTCTGAAAAAGCAATCTTCATTGGACGTTACTCCAGTTTTGTTCTCTTTTTTACATGCGTTAATTGAGGAAATGGTCAGTCAGGACAAGACGCAATATGAGAAATATCAGCAATCCTATGAACAAGTAGAAAGTAATTTGTTATTTTTAGAGGCAGTAAGAGAGAAGCAAGTTTTCTAATCATTTACAACGCTACTCATAAAAAAGATGTCCAAATAAGTTTTAGACATCCTTGAAAAAGAAACTTATAAAATTTTGCTTAAACTATATTCGTTAATAAAGGTATCATTGAATTTAATGGCGTTTTGTCGGATGCCTTCTTGCTGAAAACCTAATTTTTTGAACAAATTTAAAGCACGATCATTATGCTCCATGACAGATGCTTCTAAGCGTGAAATATCGCGCTGTATAGACCAGCGTTCTACTGCTTCCATCAGCGCTGAGCCGAAACCTTGTCGCTGATGCTCTTCCTTAACAGCTAGGTGAACTGTTGCAACATGTTTAGCTTTAGAATGTTTATATCCATGGATAACGGCATAGCCAGCAAAAGTGCCATTTGCTATACAACATAAAATCATACGGTTTTTCAATTGTTTCCAATAGACCAAATCTTTTCGAAGTTGTTGAACTGTGAGGTCTAATTCATTTTCCATATTATACATGAAGTCAGTTTGTTGGAAAATTTCTTCTTGCAAATGAATAAATGATCTGGCGTCTGATGCTTCAATTGATCGAATTATGTATGCAGGTGGGTTATCGTCATTTGTAGAGATATTACTCGTAGTCTTCATTTGTGTACGCGAGAAAGTTATACTAGTACCGAGCTTAACATCAATGACATAATAACCTGCATTTGTCCATGACAAATAGTGAGAGAGAGGGGGCTTTGTTTTTTTCCACCAGCTCCTATTCAAGTAAGCTGCATTTGGCAAGGCTTGTCCCATAATATTTTCGAGTTCGCTAAATGATAAAGTAATTTCTTGCTGTAAAGCTACTTCAAAATAATTTGCTAAAGGAATATACTTTTTTTCCATCTTCTTTGTCATCGTGATCCCCATTTCCTGTATATCCTAAAAAAATATAGACCATCTGATGATAGCATAAAATTATGGTTTCTTAAATATGAAAACACAACTATATATCTATTTATAGTAAAAATTTTTTATAAAATATGTATTTTTATTATCAAATGTTATAAATAGGATGTTATTAACAGATAAATATATTAAATTTAATAATAATCTATAAATGTTATAAATAGGTAATGCGTTTCATCTCCGTTCTGACGGTGTGATTTCCAAGATGCCACACCTTTAGACTTCGTTCCTCTACTGGCTCACTCCAAGAGCTATGGGGCATACATTTAACTTCTTTCAGGTCATTCTGGACTCAATTATGCCGAAGTATATTAAATCAGAAATCCCCCTCGAGTTTCCCATTTTGCGTTGAACTATAAAAGCCTTTATTCTAGCTTCTTTTATGTATAGGAAAAGTAAGTAACACATGAAGATGTAGTTATCCTAGAATAGGAGATTTTAGATGTATATTGGCAGTAGATCCTTTATAGATAAACTTTCACTTTATAACATGTTTGTTCATAAGATATGATAAAATAAACTATAAAGGTAATTGCCATTTAGGAGGAATAAATTCAATGAGTAAAGTTTTAATTTTTGGTCATAAAAATCCAGATACAGACACAATTACGTCTGCAATTGTATATGCATATTTAAAACAGCAAATTGGTGTTGATGCTGAGGCGGTACGTCTTGGTGATGTAAATAATGAAACACAATTTGCTTTAGATAAATTTGGCTTTGAGGCACCTCGATTAATTTCATCAGTAGTTGGAGAAGCAGAGAGAGTAATCCTTGTAGACCACAATGAATTCCAGCAATCTGCTGATGGAATTGAAGAAGTACAAATTGCAGAAGTGATTGATCATCACCGTATTGCAAACTTCCAAACGGCTGATCCACTATACTACCGTGCAGAACCTGTAGGCTGTACTGCAACGATTTTAAATAAAATCTTCAAAGAACATGGCGTAGCAGTTCCTGCAAACATTGCAGGTTTAATGCTTTCGGCCATCGTTTCTGATACATTATTATTCAAATCTCCAACTTGCACAGAGCAAGATGTACAAGCTGGTGAAGAGTTAGCGAAAATTGCAGGTGTTGATGCCGCTGAATATGGATTAGCTATGCTTAAAGCAGGTGCAGATCTTTCAGATAAATCATTAGAAGATCTTTTATCATTAGATGCGAAAGAATTCCAATTCGGTGAATATAAATCTGTAGTAGCCCAAGTAAATGCTGTCGATATTAACGATGTACTTGGCCGCCAAGAGGAATTAGAAAATTTATTAAATAAAAATGTAGCGCAAAATGGCTTAGATTTATTCTTCTTTGTTGTAACGGATATTTTAAACAATGATTCAACTGCGGTTGCAATTGGACAAGTAGCAGAGGCTGCAGCAAAAGGATTTGGCGCAGAGCTTGTGAATAATCGAGTTGTTTTACCGGGTGTTGTATCTCGTAAAAAACAAATTGTTCCAGTATTAACTGATGCATTGAAATAATGAAAAAGAGGTTGCCTCGAAATGGGCAACCTCTTTTTTTATTGTTGAAAAACTATTGTGTCAATGAAATTAAAGTGTCCTATAAAATAAAGTATACTCTTCGGCAAAACGTGGGGTTGATTTCCGTTCCGGCTGGGCGCTTTCCTGGGGGCGTCCGATGAGCCGCTTCGCTTCGCTGTAGGGTCTCATCTGTGACGCTAATCCCCGAGGAGTCGCCCAGCCTCCACTCCAATCAACTACTTCACACAACATGCGTTTTAACAAAATGATATCCAACTTTTTGGTTTATCGAAACACTTTCAGGAATTATTGACCAACTTTTAATTTTTATCACATCAACCTTCCCGCAGTGAAAACTAGTAGCCTAGAACGGAAGCCAATCTCATCTAAAAAGCCACAACATTCACAAAAATTCCCTTGATCATTTTGTTTTTCAATCTAGCTTTAAAGGATGTACAGCAGGACCTTCCAGAACTTCCCCTTTGGCATTAAAGCGAGAGCCGTGACAAGGGCAATCCCAAGTTTCATCTGCTTCATTCCATTTTGTTTTACAGCCTAAATGCGTGCAAGTTGGTGTATTGGCACGTTTCACATAACCTGTTACGAATTCCTTGGCTACAAAGCCTCCTACCTTTAACATCTGCATAAATTGAGCCCCAAATTTCGTACGTGTTGGCGAATAAAGAGGAATTGCGCCATCCTCATTCCCAGCGCCTGTTATTAAGGAGGACAGTAGATCCCCAGCTACAAAAGAATTGGAAATTCCCCATTTTCGATAACCAGTTGCAATGAAAACATTAGGTAAGGAAGGTGTAATCCTGCCAACATACGGGACCATATCAGGTGTTTCGATGTCCTGCGCTGACCAGCGATAGATTGGATCCTGATCGAAGTGAGTCTTCATTTCATTTTGAATAGCATCATAATAGGGCTGAGTATTGGTTGTTTCACCTGCAATATGATTAGCTCCACCTAATACTAAATAATGCTCACCGTTAATGGTAGCTGTTCGAATAGAGCGTGTAGGATTATCTACGCATAAGTATTGACCTTGTAGTGTATCAGTAATTTTACCAGCAACCATATAGGAGCGACTATTAGAAAGTTTGAAAAGATGTAGTCCTCTAAAGGCTTCGATTGGATAGTGTGAGCATAAAATAAGCTTGTTGTATTGAACCGACATGTCATTTGCGGTATGTAAGCTATTTTGTGGTATGTTTAATTGCTGAACACGGGTATTTGTATAGATTTTTGCGCCCATTGATAAAGCTTCTTTTACAAGGAAATTACACACTTCTACAGGATGAATTTGTGCCTGCTGGGACATGCTAAGTGCTTTTGTAATTGGAAAGGGAAGCTCTGTGTCAGAAGAGATTTTTGCCTTAATATTTAATACTTTATAGGCATTCCATTCTTTTAATAATTGGGCATAGCCTTCTTTTGTTTGGCAATAAAGCAATGAATCTACTTGTTGAATGCTTTCTTTAGGGAGTAACTGTAATGCTTTTTCTACAGCTATTTGATTGAGCTGATAATAAAGACGCGCCTCATCTACAGAAAGTTTTTCAATAAGGTTGGCATAAACTAAGCTATGCTGTGCAGTTAATTTTCCTGTTGAATGACCGGTCGTACCATGACCGATATGGGAATTTGCCTCAAGCAAGACCACATCTACACCTGATTTTGCTAAGACATAGGCTGTATATAGTCCCGTCAAGCCTCCACCAATAATACATACATCACAAGTGGTTGAAGCAGGAAGAGATGGTAGGGAGACGGGATCAATTGTTCCGAGCCAAAGAGATTGTGTCATACATAACCCTCACATTGTTTTTACGTTCAGTATGTAGATTGATTTGAGAAATTATGCAATGAAGCATAAAAATTGCCTTGTAATCATTACTATCGCTACAATGTAGCAAAAGGAGCGTGACTAGCTATGAAAATTGAAATTTGGTCAGATTATGTATGTCCGTTTTGTTATATTGGGAAAAAGCAACTAGAGCAAGCGATTCAGGAAACTGGTTTTGCAGGGCAGGTAGAGCTCGTTTATAAAAGCTATCAACTTGACCCAACAACACCGGTGGATACAACTGTGTCTACATATGAAGCATTGGCGAAAAAGTATGGGCTGTCGCTAGAAAAAGCGAAGGAAATGACGCAAGGTGTTGCTGCTCGCGCAAAAGAAGTTGGTCTAGATTATAACTTTGATCATTTAATGGAGGAAAATACATTAAAAGCACATCGTCTAGTAAAGTGGGCAGAACAACGAGGGGATGTTACAGCGCTTGTTGAAGCATTATTATACAATTATTTTATTGAAGCAAAGCGTATTGGTCAGGATGATGTATTAATCGATATTGCTGAACAAGTAGGTCTAAATCGTGAAGAAGTTGCAAAGGTTCTTTCAAACGATGGTTTTAAATCAGAGGTAGAGGCTGATATACAAGAAGGGCTACAACTGGGCGTACGAGGGGTACCGTTCTTTGTGTTAAATCGTAAGTACGGTATTTCTGGGGCACAACCTCAAGAAGTATTTGAAGAAACTTTACGTAAAGTTGCAGAAGAAGAAGGCTTACAACCAGGATTAAAGATGGCAGGCTCTGAAGATGGTGGGGTTTGTGCGGACGATAGTTGTAAATTTTAACTTTTTTGAAGCAGATCAGATTAGTAAGGTACCTATTCATATCTAATATATATGCTTTAATAGCTTATTATAAAAAGGGATGACCTATGTAAAAACGCATATCATATGGAAAAGTTGATCTTCGTTACGACTGGGTGACTCCTTGGGGATTAGCGTCACAGATGAGACCCTGGAGCGAGCAGAGCGAGTGAAGCGGCTCATCGGACGCCCCCAGGAAAGCACCCAGTCGGAACGGAAATCAACCCTACGTTATGTGTGAATATTTTGAGATACCCTCATTTCAGTCAAAAGTCTGAGTATACTAACATTGACTTTTTACACAAAGTTTTTTAATATATTCATATATCTTGAATTCGAGATATTAAACTTTGAAATTTAAGGGAGAATTTATATAATGAATGTATTAGTAGTAAAAGCAAACAACCGTCCAGATGGTATTTCAACAAAAATGTACGACACATTTATGGAAAATGTACAAGGTGTAAACGTAACGACTTTTGACGTATTCGCAGAAGATATGCCTTATTTCGGTCAAGATCTTTTCAATGCTTTTGGTAAAGTTCAAAACGGTGAAACGTTAACTGACATTGAATCACGTCTTTTAGCAGCAAAACAAAAAGCTATGGATGCTTTAACTGCAGCTGATGTTGTCGTATTTGCTTTCCCACTTTGGAACTTAACAATCCCAGCAAAATTACAAACTTTCATTGACTATGTATTCCAAGCTGGTTATACATTTAAATATAATGAAAACGGTCAATTAGAAGGCTTAATGACTGACAAAAAAGTAGTTATTCTAAATGCTCGCGGTGGTTACTACTCTGCACCTGAAGCACAACCAATGGAAATGTCAGTTAACTACATCAAAAATGTTGTTGGCATGTTCGGTATGGAAATTATCGAAGAGGTTATCATTGAAGGTCATAACGCTTCACAAGATAAAGCGCAAGAAATTATTGCAAACGGCCTAGAAGCGGTTAAAAAAGTAGCTCAATCTTTACAAACTGTAACTGCATAATAAATTATATTCTCTAGCTTGTTGATTAGGGAAATATAGTAGTGTTTTTAAAAAAGTTCTCTCAATTTGAGAGAACTTTTTTTGTTTCCTTCATAGAGGTACGGTAGTGGTAAGGAGGTCTAATCTATTGGTATTATGCACATACTTCTGATTTACATTTACTAACATCCGGTTGTGTAAATGATATTAATCTATTATTTTTAGAAGAAGAGTTTTGCTATTCGTTTAAAAATACATACAATTAGGACTATTTATTCAATTAAATTATTAATTAGTATAATATAATGAAAAATGTAGGAAAATATTAGAGTTATAAGGAGGTTGTTACCATGGATAAGAAGTTTATTACTAAATTCTTAGCGATGTTACTTGTTCTATTCGCGGTGTTGCCATTTGGATTATCCGCGAATGCTGCATCAAACGATGTGACACGTGGGGATTACGTGAAAGAGTTAGTAGAAAGCTTAAATGTAGAGCTAGGGGATGGTTCAAAAACTGCCTTCACTGACATCTCTAAGGAGTTAGCTCCGTATGTAGAAAAGGCAGTAGAATTGAATCTTATTAAAGGTAAAACAGCGACATTGTTTGGTCCAAATGATAAATTGACACGACAACAAGCATTTGTTATTTCTGCTCGTGGATTGGCCAAAGATAACGCACCACTTACTGTATTAGATAAGTTTAAAGATGCGAATCAAATTGCTACAACACATAAGCAAGATTTAGCAAATGCCGTTGCAGCAAACTTATTACAAGGATTTGAGGATAACACAATTCGTCCTCGTGCCTATGTAACAACTGAGCAAATGCAAAGTATTATTAAACGCTTTGTAGCCGAATACAAATTATCAACATCTACAGTAGATCTTCAAATATTAGGAACAACAGATATTCATACAAACCTTGCCAATTACAATTATTTCTTAGATGCTGAATCAGCTGATGTAGGTTTAGCAAACACGGCTACATTAATTGAACAGGCCCGTACTGAGAACCCAAATACATTATTATTTGATAACGGTGATTTAATTCAAGGAACGCCACTAGGTTCTTATAAAGCGTTAGAGAACCCTTTGAAGCCAGGTGAGGTTCATCCAGCTATTGCTGCACTAAATGCATTGAAATATGATGGAGGAACTTTAGGAAATCACGAGTTCAACTATGGTTTAAAGTTTTTAGATGAAGTATTAAATGATGCAAAATATCCAGTCGTAAATGCAAACACATACGACGCTAAAACAAAAAAGCATATGTACACACCTTATGTAATTCTTAATAAAGAGGTTGTAGACAATACAGGTAAAAAGCACACGCTTAAAGTGGGCGTTACAGGGATTGTACCTACGAAAATCGTTGAATGGGATGCTATTCATTTAGCAGGCAAAGTAGAAATGCAAGAACCAGTTGAAGCGGTAAAAGAAGTTGTACCAGAAATGCAAAAAGCAGGTGCAGACGTAATTGTAGTACTTTCACATTCAGGTATTGGTGAGGATAAATATGAAAAAGGTAACGAAAACGTTGGGTACCAAATCTCTGAGATTAAAGGTGTCGACGCTTTAATTACAGGTCACTCTCATTTAACATTCCCAGGCGACTATAAAAATCTGAAAAATGTCGATCAAGAAAAAGGGACAATTAACGGTGTACCTACTGTAATGGCAGGAAGCTATGGTAGCTATCTTGGAGTCATTGATTTACAACTAGAACAAAAAGGCTCTAAATGGATTGTAAAGGATGGACAAGGTTCTATTCGTTCTATCAAACAAGAAGGCCTAAAACCATCTAAAACAGTTTTAAATGCAATTAAAGAAGCGCATGAAGGTACGTTAAAGTATATTCGTCAGCCTGTTGGTGAGACAACTGCACCAATCCATAGCTACTTCTCAATGGTTCAAGACGATCCTTCTATTCAAATTGTGACACAAGCTCAAAAATGGTTTATTGAAAAAGAATTAAAAGGTACTGCTGATGAAAACACACCGCTTCTTTCAGCTGGTGCACCTTTCAAAGCGGGATCTCGAAATAATCCTGCAGATTACACAAACATTCCTGTAGGTCCGCTTGCGATTAAAAATATGGCAGACATTTATTTTTATGATAATACGCTTGCAACGATTAAAGTAACTGGTGCGCAAGCTATTGAATGGTTAGAAATGGCTGCTGGTGTTTTTGCAACAATTGATCCAAATCAAACTAAAGAACAAAATATTATTGACCCAGAGGCACGTTCTTACAATTTTGATGTATTAGATGGCTTAACTTATCAAATCGATGTAACATCACCAGCGAAATATGATAGTCGAGGTATTCTACTAGACGAAAAAGCGAATCGTATTAAAAACGTGCAATACAACGGTAAACCAATCGATCTAAAACAAGAATTTATCATCATTTCGAACAATTACCGCGTGGGTGGTTCTTATGGTGCTACATTTAAAAAGGCAGATGGCTCTAACTTAAGAAACTATGCTTATGAAAATCGCCAAGCTGTAATTGACTACATTATGACAAACAAAACAATTAATCCTGCTGCGGATAACAATTGGTCATTTGCACCATTCCCAGCAAATACAAAAGTTATTTACAATTCTGCAAAGGATGCACAAAAAGTCATTCCTGCAGGCAGCAATATTGAATATTTAGCCGATACAGAAGGCGGCTTTGGTAAATATTTAATTAAGTAATACTGAAATGTAAAAAAGGAGAGTGCGTTGGTTAAACGCTACTCTCCTTTTTTTGTCGTTCAAATGCATGATAACGTGTTCCTTGAAACGATAATAAACCAAAGTCACCATCTGCAAGCTGTCCATAATCACGACCGTTCATTTTTAACTTATTTCAGCGGTTGTCCAAACGTCCGCTGAAATAAGTTAAAGCCTCCGGCGGATGTCAAGGAATCGGAAAGGAGTTCTTTGTGCAAGCACAAAGCCGATTCCGGACGCAATTATGCCGAGGCATAATTGATCTCTAGCCGATCCCCACTTTGTACTTCGAATGTGACATAGTACGATGTATGAGCACTAGGGTTACCAGAACCTCCACTAGTATTAGACCGTTTTGTAACGACTTTAGCGGGTACAGTTAGTAATGGTTCATTGTTGTTTTTTGACCATTGTAAAATACTTTTTATAATAGAAAATGCGATAACACCGAATACGATAAAAAACATCATTGAAATAAAAGTATGTGCAAAAGAGAGTTCATCAAACCCAACCATAAAAGTCCTCCGTTCTACGAAATATTGTGCTTGAAGTTGTTATAAAGGATATATATACTTCAAGATCCACTACAATATCAACTACGACAATACACCACCTGTTTCTAAGAGAGTGTTATAAACTGTTCCTTCATCAGGAATCCATTCTGATTGCGCCCATGTATTTACACTGTTCCCTGTATACACTGTTGTAAAAACGATAGGCTTTGTTATATCCTTAATAGTCAAATTTCCATGTAAAGCAAACTTCTTATCTTATAATTTTTCAATATATGTAGACGTAAATAAAATTTTTGGATAAATGTCAGCGTCAAAAAAATCGAAGATACAAGATGCATATCATGATCAAAGTTTTTCGTTTGAAACACTAGCAACAGCGATTTTGAATGAAATCAATCGCATACTTTTTCATGGAAAAGCCCCTTAAAAACCGTATCTTACACGAATAATAAATTAAACAATTCAGGTTTTCAATGCGTTTTTAGAAAAAATGGTAAAATATTACGCCAGCGAAAGTTTATTTTATGAATGTTTAAAGTAAATATAAAAAATAGGCTCCTTGAAAGTCAGGTTTGTCAATATAACGTCATTACAGTACGGTAACTTGTCTTCTACAAAGGGGTGCAACAATAGAAGTAGTCATAATAATAAAATCATATGCATCTATTATAGAAGTAAGTGGCCATTTTTTCTTAAATAGTAGGCTACCATGACTACTCTCTGATTGGGCGGCCATGGCTAATTTTTTATGCCATCATTAGCTTTTATACGGTGTTGAATCAAAGGCTAATGCTAAAAATGAAAAAACACTATAAGTTACATTTAGTAATCAAATGAAAAATGGTAAATAGATTACTAGTGGTAAATAAGTTACTTCAAATTTACTTTTTTAAAAATAATCGTTACAATAGAGTACATAAGAGGTGAAAAAAATGAGTGAGTCAAATTTATGTCCTCGTTTAGCTAAAGCAATGGATTTAATCGGAAAACGCTGGACAGGGCTGATTTTATATCAATTATTAGATGGACCACAGCGCTTTAATGAGATTGAAACTGCATTACCTGTAAGTGGCCGTTTACTATCCGAACGTTTAAAAGAGCTAGAAAAAGAAGGGCTTGTTAAAAGAAAAGTATATTCAGAGGTACCAGTGCGTGTTGAGTATTCTTTGACGGATAAAGGTTGGGCACTAGAAGGAGCAATTCGCAATATCGAATCGTGGGCAACGAGTTGGCTGTAAAAGTGTGAAGTCTATCTCGAAATCTCTGATGGATAGATAAACATTGGACATATGTAATACTAATGACCATTATTTTTCTTTATCCTATTCATCATCTCTGCACGGACGTTAAGGCGAGATAAAAAATTACCCTGCATTTTTACTTGTCAAATTAGGGTTCTAAATCCATACTAGTGTAGAGTAAGAAGGACGTTAGAAAGGAATTAGCTCTCATGACAAAAGAACAATGGGCGGCGGATTTAGCACAGAGTGTTAATCCAGCCAATATTAAGTTAAATGAATCATTACAGCAATATACTATGACAAAATTAGGTGGTAAAGCGGATGTTTTCGTTCTCGTTGAAACTGAGGAAGAGGCAGCAACGGTTATTCGCTATGCTCACAAAAATAATATACCTTTATTAATGTTAGGTAACGGATCTAATATGGTCGTTCGTGATGGCGGTCATCGAGGGATCGTTGTTACATTTTCGTTTTTAGATGAAATTCGCATTAATGGTGACCATGTTTATGCACAAAGCGGTGCACTTATAAAAGATGTATCGAAACTGGCAGCAACAGCCTCTTTAACAGGTTTTGAATTTGCTTGTGGCATCCCTGGCTCAGTTGGTGGAGCTATGGCAATGAATGCCGGTGCATATGGCGGTGAAATTAAGGATATTATTATTTCATCGAAAGTGTTAACAAGAGAAGGCGAAATTTTAATACTATCTAAAGAAGATCTTGAACTTGGTTATCGTCAAAGTATCATTGCCAAGAAGGGATACTATGTATTATCATCCGAATTTCAATTAGCAAAAGGTGTGCAGGAAGAAATTGATGCAAAAATTGCTGATTTAACGTTTCAGCGAGAATCTAAGCAGCCGTTAGAATATCCATCTGCAGGGAGTGTTTTTAAGCGCCCACCTGGTCACTTTGCTGGTAAGCTTATTCAAGATAGTGGCTTACAAGGAAAAGGCATTGGTGATGCAGAGGTATCAACGAAGCATGCAGGCTTTATTGTTAATAAAGGTAATGCAACGGCTACTGAGTATATTGCAACAATTCAAATGGTACAACGAGAAGTTAAAGAAAAGTTTGGCATCGATTTAGAAACAGAAGTAAAAATCGTTGGTGACGACTTATAGGATACTACGCCCTTCGCTAATGGTGGAGGGCGTTTTTTGAGGAGTGAAAACAGAAATGAAGTTTATATCATGGAATGTTAATGGAATTCGAGCCTGCTTAGGTAAAGGGTTTTTAGATTTCTTCAATTATGTAGATGCAGATTTTTTCTGTATTCAAGAAACAAAATGTCAGGCAGAACAAGTGGAGATTTTACTTGAGGGATATGAGCAATATTGGAATTATGCACAGAAGAAAGGCTATTCAGGTACAGCTATTTTTACAAAGCATACGCCGCTTTCAGTACGTTATGGCGTTGGTGAGGATGAATCACAGGAAGAGGGGAGAATTATTACACTTGAGTATGAAGATTTTTACTTAGTGAATGTTTATACCCCAAATTCACAACGTGATTTAGCTAGATTACCTCTTCGTTTAGAATGGGAGGATCGATTAGCGCTTTATTTAAAAGAGCTAGATTCCAAGAAACCTATAATTTACTGTGGCGATTTAAATGTCGCACATATGGAAATTGACTTAAAAAATGCAAAATCGAATGTTGGTAATTCAGGTTTTACATATGAAGAACGTGCACAAATGACGGAGCTATTGGCAAGTGGTTTTGTAGATTCATTCCGCTATATGTATCCAGATACAACAGACCACTATACATGGTGGTCTTATATGAATAAAGTACGCGAGCGCAATATTGGATGGCGTATTGACTACTTTATTGTGTCGGAGAGACTAAAGAACAACATTAATGTGGCAAATATTCATTCACAAATTATGGGCAGCGATCATTGTCCGATTGAATTACAGCTTAATAAGGGTTTATGAACCATAAAATGATCAATTAAAGTATGACTCTTCGGCAAAACGAGGGGGTTGATTTCCGTTCCGGCTGGGCGCTTTGTTGTTGCTGTCGCTCCGCTTTCGCACAGATAAAACAATTGCTGCCGCTCCGCTTTCGCACAGATAAAACAATTGCTGCCGCTCCGCTTTCGCACAGATAAAACAATTGCTGCCGCTCCGCTTTCGCACAGATAAAACATTTGCTGCTGACGCTTCGCTTTCGCGCAGAGCAGAGCTTCCTGGGGGCGTCGGGGCAACAGGTGTTTTTTGTGCGAAAGCGCAGTGCAACGTAGCGGCAGCAGCAGGATGTTGGTCACGAAGGCGTTATCACAGGATGTGATGGTTTTAGCCTTCGTTCCTCTATCGCTGATCCCCAAGGAGTCGCTCAGTCGTAACGAAGATCAACCTCTTAGCATGCTTTATTAATCTCAACTTTGTTTAATATGTCACCATAATTTCATTAACACAACAACATGCAAAGCTATCACATTGAAGTGATGGCTTTTTTACGTTTATATTTATAAGGTATCAATTTAAATAAATGTATTTTTAAATTTGTGATATAAATCATTTACATTCAAATATTCATTTGAATATGATGGAATATTATGCTATATTGAAAACAATCAAACAAACATTTGAATGAGGTGAGGAAATGCCAAAAGAAGTATGTGAGATAACACATGTTCATGAAGAAGCTGTCATTATGGTGCAACAGCAAATGCCAGATCTATCAGGAGTAGCTAAATTTTTAAAGGCATTATCTGATGAAACAAGACTTAAAATTGCGTATGCCTTAACGGTCGAAGATGAATTATGTGTTTGCGATGTGGCCTCCATTATCGGTTCGTCAGTAGCAACAGCATCGCATCATTTACGATATTTAAAAGATAATAATTTAGCGAAGTCATATCGAAAAGGAAAGCAAATGTATTACTCTTTAGCTGATGAACATGTGTATCAAATTGTAACGATTGCTTACGAACATGTGAAAGAGGGGATTGCAAATGGCAGCAACACCAACTAAACAAGAATATAGGTTGCAAAACTTATCCTGTGCCAGCTGTGCAGCAAAGTTCGAAAAAAACGTGAAGGCTATTCCAGAGGTTCAGGATGCACAAGTGAATTTTGGTGCTTCTAAAATAACGGTTATTGGTGATATTGACGTTGATCAACTTGAAGAAGCTGGTGCCTTCGACGGCATAAAAGTATCCCAATCAACGGCAAGAACAATTGAAAAATCAACACCTTTTTATCGAAAAATAGAAAATATATTAGCTGGAATCTCTTTGTTATTCGTAGTGCTTGGATATATGTTTGGAACAATGCGTGGTGAAACGGATCCGCTAACTATTGGGATGTTTATTATCGCAATTCTAGTTGGGGGAATTGGAATTTTTAAAACAGGCTTCCGCAATTTAGCACGCTTTGAATTTGATATGAAGACGCTGATGACTATTGCAGTAATAGGTGCAGCTATTATTGGGGAATGGGAAGAAGCGGCTGTTGTTGTCTTTTTATTCGCAGTAAGTGAAGCGCTTGAGGCGTATTCAATGGATAAAGCGCGCCAATCGATTCGTCAGCTCATGGATATAGCTCCTCCAACGGCGACGATAAAACGTGCACATGGCGAGCATTTCCATGAGATGGAGCTTCCAACTGAGGAGATTGAAATTGGTGACATTTTAATCGTTAAACCTGGTCAGAAAATTGCTATGGACGGAATTGTCGTTAGTGGACTATCAGCGGTGAATCAGGCAGCGATTACAGGTGAATCTATTCCGGTCAGCAAAACAATCGATGACGAAGTATTTGCAGGAACTCTGAATGAAGAAGGGGCCTTAGAGGTTCGTGTGACCAAGCGAGTAGAGGACACAACAATTGCCAAAATCATTCATCTTGTTGAAGAAGCACAGGCAGAAAAAGCACCTTCACAGCAGTTCGTTGATCGCTTTGCGAAATACTACACACCTACAATTATGCTTGTTGCTTTACTTGTAGCGGTTCTACCACCTTTATTTATAGGTGATTGGCAACATTGGATTTACCAAGGATTGGCGGTCCTTGTTGTAGGTTGTCCATGTGCATTAGTCGTTTCTACACCAGTTGCTATTGTTACAGCAATTGGGAACGCTGCTAGACAAGGTGTTCTTATTAAAGGCGGTATTCATTTAGAGCAGCTTGGTCATATTGAAGCAATAGCATTTGATAAAACTGGCACACTTACAAAAGGTCAACCTGCTGTAACGGATATTTTAACATCGCAGGAAATGTCTGAGGATTATGTTTTACAGCTAGTAGCGGCTGTTGAAAAACAATCACAGCATCCATTAGCTAAAGCTATTTTGCAGGCTTTGCATGAAAAAAATTTGACAGAGTTTATACCAACAGACTTTCAATCCGTAACAGGCAAGGGTGCCTATGCAACGGTTGACGATCAAACAATCTATGTAGGAAGCTTAAAATGGATAGCTACATTAACGACTGTTGATGAAATGATAAAAGAACAGGTTCATAAACTTCAACAACAGGGGAAAACAGTTGTAGCAGCTGTTAGTAATGATCGGTTTATTGGGATGATTGGTATCGCTGATCAATTACGTCAAGAAAGTAAAGATGTTTTAAATAAATTAAATGGTTTAAAAGTGAAGCATAAAGTTATGCTAACAGGTGATGCAGAACCAACAGCACAGGCCATTGCAACTTCTTTAAATATGACAGATGTAAGAGCAAGTTTATTACCAGCAGAAAAATTAATGGCTATTAAAGATTTACGTGCACAGTTTGGTGCAGTGGCGATGGTAGGAGATGGTGTCAATGATGCACCTGCACTTGCCGCAGCCGATGTTGGTATTGCAATGGGAGGCGCTGGCACGGATGCAGCACTAGAAACTGCGGATATCGCATTAATGAGCGACGATTTAACGAAGCTGCCGTATACAATTGGCTTAAGTAGAAAAACATTACGTATCATTAAAGAGAACATTATATTTGCCCTAGCCCTAAAATTAATTGCCCTGTTACTTGTTATCCCAGGCTGGCTAACATTATGGATTGCCATCTTTGCAGATATGGGTGCTACATTACTAGTTGTGTTGAACTCATTACGATTAATTAAGTCCGAGAAATGGTAAAAAGGATTTAATCCGGTGGAAGAGTGTAGAAAAAAAGTCATTCTGAGGAGCTAGTGATATTAATGATATAGATGTTACTAGCGATTCTTGAAAAAAGACTTTGTTAACGCTATTATGGT
The DNA here is from genome assembly GCF_050277945.1 of Lysinibacillus sp. NPDC097214. Lineage (NCBI taxonomy): Bacteria > Bacillati > Bacillota > Bacilli > Caryophanales > Bacillaceae > Lysinibacillus > Lysinibacillus sp. NPDC097214. The sequence goes on along the minus strand of NZ_JBNNSS010000007.1, from coordinate 1,017 downwards.
TTCAGGAATAATGTAACAATTAAATATAAATGAGGCGAAGGTTTGAATATGTCAGATCCTATTTTAGTAAATGTTACAGAGGAAATTGTGCGTGGTTTAGTAAGTTTTCTACTACGAGGACCGGAATATCAAACATTTTGTAAATGTGAAATCTGTGAACTTGACGCAGTGGCACTTACACTGAATGCATTGCCTAGCAAGTATGTTACATCTATGGAATCCCGAGATGAAGCATTTAAAATGATGAATACTCCTGAAAATATTGAACGAATCAATAAAGAGATTATTCATGCATTACATGTGGTAAATAAGTATCCTCGACATAAGGAAGAGCCAACTTCTATATGAAGTTGGCTCTTCTTGTTTTTAAAAAACAAATGATCAAGGCAATCTTAGTGAATGATGTGATGCTTTAAAAGTTGGTGATTTCCGTTCCAGGCTACTCGCTTTGTCGCTGACGCTTCGCTTTCGCGCAGAGCAGAGCTTCCTGTGGGCGAGTGACGAGCCGCTTCCTTCGCTACGTTGCTGCCGCTACGTTAGCACTACGCTTTCGCACGAAAACATTCGCTCCGTGCAGGGTCTCGTCTGTCTCGCTTTCCCAAGGGAGTCGAGTAGCCTTCCACTCCAATCAAAAAATAACGTAGAACTTTAATAAATTTTTTTCATGTTAAAAGAGAACGTTAGGGCTATTCAAATAATCGAATAGTCTTATAACAAACGCCATTGTACATTTGTTGCCGCTGTCGCTTCGCTGTCGCGCAGAAAACATTTGTTTCCGACGCTACGTTAACACTTTGCTTTCGTACAAAACACATCTTTCTGAAACTTTATTTAAATTAGAGTGTCATGCCAGAAGATACACGCTAAGTGAATTGGTTGATTGGAGTGGAGGCTGGGCGACTCCTAGGGGATTAGCGATAGGGGAACGAAGGCTAAAACCATCACATCCTGTGATAACGCCTTCGTGACCAACATCGTGCTGCTGCCGCTACGTTGCACTCACGCTTTCGCGCAAAA
>NZ_JBNNSS010000006.1:0-372609 GCF_050277945.1 Lysinibacillus sp. NPDC097214 | reverse complement strand
ACAAATTCAAGGTGCCTCAGATGTAAAACCAGAAACAACGCCATTATGTGTAGGAGTTATCATCGGCTTAACTGCATCCATTAAAATGTGCTAATCTCCTAGCTACAATTAACACATTAACTTTTAAAGCGGGGTTTCCCCTCCCCGCTTTAAAAATAATCAGGGCCTATTTAAAAGATAAGTAGTTCGTGATTATTTTTTACTAAATTATGAAAGAGAGTGATTCCATTGTTAAAACAAATGACTAACACTAATAAATTACAAGCAGCAATTTACACATCTGAAAAGCGTTTATTAATAGATCCAACTGAGCAATCAACTATATTAAAAAATGAATGGGCACCAGCTGTATATACAAATAATCCATCTCTATTTGAAAAAAGATTAGAAGCAGAGGGATATAATAAAGAAGAATTTTTGAGAATTGCTAACGTTGAATCTCATGGAAAATTTAAACATTATATGACTAAGAAGTTGGACTTAAATATGATTGATGAAGGTATGAAGTTATATAGCGAATTACAGCAAAATTTAGACAAGCCAACTTTAGTAGAATTTATTTATCCTTTTGTCCTATATGCTATTAAACAAGTTGAAGAAGATATTCAGGTGGATCAAACACTAGATCGATACGATTGGAATAACATCAAACAAACTCTAGCTGACGCCATTGCTACAGAGTTGGTAGGCCTTATTTCAAAAACTGTCACATTAGAGTTGCAAATTGAGAAGTTACGAGAAAATTTAGAAGGAGAAACACCTGAGGAAAGATTTGAATCGTTTATTATTAAACGCTCTAGAGATTTAGAGCATTTATATGAGTTCTATGAAGAGTATCCTGTATTAACGCGAACTTGTTTAGAACGTACAGAACTTTTCATTAACAATATTTCAACTTTATTTAAAAGATTAAATGAAAGCTGGATGGATTTAAACCAAAAATTCAACTTAATGGGCGCTAAATTACTGGATATTAAAATTGGATTAGGAGATACCCATCAAAAAGGACAAACTGTTGCTAAACTAGAATATTCAAATGAAAAATCTATTATGTATAAACCAAAATCTTTAGACATCGTTGAAAAATATAATGAATTGATTCGTTGGATTAATAAACATAATATTACGATTAGCTTGCCAACTTATAAGGTACTAGATCGTGAAGAATATGGATTTGAAGAATGTATTATTCAAAAAGAATGTAATTCGGAAGAAGAAGTTAGAAGATATTACAATCGCTTTGGACAGTTAGTCGGATTAATGCACATGATTAGCGGTGCAGATATGCATTATGAAAATATTATTGCTAACGGAGAATATCCATATTTAATTGATCTAGAGACTATTTTCCACCAGTATCCGGAATTAGATTTCCCAGATACAGCTGAAATAAAGTTGAAATATGTTCAAAGTGAATCTGTAATAGGAACAGGGCTATTACCGCAGTCATTATTCCAAAATGCAGATGGTAAAGGTGTTGATCTAAGTGCGTTAAATGGGAAAGTTCAAAAATTACCGTTTTCAGTATTACAAATAGAGCAAGCAAACACGGATGAAATGGTGTATAAGATGCAAGAAGCTTTTTGCCAAGGTGCCGAAAACATTCCATATTTAAATGGTCAAAGAGTAGATGCTCAAACTTATTTATCTCATATTATTGATGGATATGAACAAATGATGCAATTCATTTTAAAGTTTAAGAAGGAACTTATTGAAGGGCCTATTCAAAACTTTGCAAATAGCAAAATTCGAATAATCTTAAGAGCTACGCAACACTACTCTAATTTTTTAATGGAGGCTACACATCCTGATTATTCAGGAAAAGCAGTAGCATTAGAGCAAATGTTTGAACGTATGTGGCTATATCCATTTAAAGATAGTCGAGTAATATCTCATGAATTAAAAGATTTATTACAAAGAGATGTTCCATATTTTTACACGACGGTAGATAGCAAAAACCTATATACAAGTCATCATAATAGTATTCCTAATTACTTTAAGAAAACAGGGCTAGAAATAGTGACCGAAAAAATTAGCAACTTATCTGAAAAAGAAATTCAAAATCAAAAAAGATGGCTTATCCTCGCTATAGGAATGGATGCACAAGAAGTTAAAACATCTGGAGAAAATTCAATCCAATCTAGCGCTCAAAAACCTTCATTGAAAGACTTTGCATGTCAAATAGGAGATTATTTGATTGATGACGCTACTTGGTCTGAAGATAAAAAGACAGTATCATGGTTGACTATTCAAAATCACGAAAATAGTTGGAATGTCCTTCCAATGAGTGTGAATTTATATGATGGTTTGGGAGGAGTCGCGTTATTCTTTTCACAGCTTTATAAAGAAACACAACAAGAAAAATATAAAGTTGTAGCTCAGGCAGCGATCGAATCAACATTTGAAACTTTTAAACAACCACAAGGATTAATTTCAGCATTCTTTGGAGATTGTTCCTTATTGTACGCACTACACAAAATGAAGGAAATCGATCCAAACCCAAAATATGAAGAAAAGATTAAAAAAATTCAAACTAAGCTACTAGAAGAAGTAAAAAATGATGCAGAATTAGATTTTTTAAGTGGTTCAGCTGGGATTATTAGTTTGGCATCGACGTTATATGAGGAAACTAAAGAGGAAATTTACAAAGAAATTATCAAGGTATACGTTCAACATTTACTATCTAATTCAGAAATAAAAGATGGTAAAAGAGTATGGATAAATAGACATGTAAATACAAGATTAGGCGGTCTATCACACGGAACTTCTGGGATTGGATTAGCATTATATGCAGCTGGAAAAGCCTTAAACGATCAAAGTTTAATTGAATTTTCACATGAAGCTTTAGAGTACGAAAAAGAGTTATTTGTTCAAGGAAAAGGTTGGAAAGATTTAAGAACCAAAACTCTACAATACAAGCATGCTTGGACACACGGAACGACAGGCATAGGAATCGCTCATGTATTAAATGATAACAAAAAATATACGGATGTTGTCCAAAATGCGTTCACCGTGTTAGAAGCACAAACGAAAAAACAAAACAATTCCCTGAAAGATGGTAATTTAGGCGATAGTGAATTGTACTTGTTAGCCGGTCAGAAATTAGAAGATGATCAATTGAAAGATAAAGCTTTATCTTTAGTGAATGAAAGTTTAAACAATATTTTTGAGAAATCTAGTTATGGAGTAGAAAATGTATTTGACTTTGAGGCAAAAGGGTTGTTTAATGGCGTAGCCGGAATTGGTTATCAACTATTAAGAATGAATAACCCAGATGAGGTACCTTCAATTTTAACGCTAGGATTAGCAGAAGCTTTGGATTAATTTCCAAGGCTTCTTTACGTTGAAGATGAAAAATAATACGTTCAGGGAATAATGATTCCAAAAGTAATACGTATATTATAGAAAAATGGTTTTATGTGGGAAGAATATGAATATTCTGTTTTGGTTTATTAAAATGTAATTAGAACAGGGGGGAATAAAATGGTATACACGTTAAAAGAACAAACAATACTAGGCCATTATAAAAAATTTGTAGATATTTCAGAGCTGGATGAAATTAAATTAATTCATGGATTACGTATTTTTCTTATGGATTTTAAGAAGTTCGTTATTATTTACTCACTGGCTTTTATTCTAGGGATAGCATGGCAATTAGCTTTAGTCCACATTGGATTTTTCTATTTTAGACAAGTAGCTTTTGGATTACATTGTACTTCTTTTAAAACATGTTTAGTAACAAGTGCTATTTTATTTCTCAGTTTTACATATCTCTTCCTTAATATAATTAATTTTACACCAATTTTTATTTGGGTCATTTTTTTAGCTTGTGTAGGGGTACTTTCATTATTAGCACCTATTAGTTCGCAAAAAAACAAAATAAGAAGTGCTAAGCATATTAGTTATTTACGAAAAAAAATGTATAAAAGATTTTTTATAACTATGATAGTAATTATAGTATTACCCTTAACCATTTCTAAATTTATAGTAGCAGGCATGTTACTTGAAACATTTACTATTATATATTCATGGCTAAAATCAAAGGAGGAAATTCAATGTTAAAATATTTCACAATGCTTAGTGCAACAGTATTTATTAGAATTGCAGAGAGTAGTATCAATATGATGTGTCTTGGAGCTTGGGAAGAAATTGAATTACCGGAAGAAATGAAAAATACAGAACTTTAATAATAATGGTTTTTTTATTATAGATTGGGAGTTAATGGAAGTTGATGAAATAAAAACGAAAATTCTGGAAAAATATTGTATAATGATTATATAGTAAAAATTGTTAAAGGAGTGCAACATGGGAAATCTAACAATTGAAATTTTACTAGTCTTTATTCAATATTTTATAATGCTATTTTTCTGTAAATATGTATTAGACTTAATTTTTTCAAAAAAACAATTTCTATTTATTATACTAATTATTTTTTTACCAACAGGTATATTATTTCAATTTATTGGACCAATATCTACCTTATACTATGTATTAATATTAGCAATTATGGTTTATCGAGAAACAAAATTTATTATGAGCATTCTTCATGTGTTTATGGCGCTTATTTTTTTAGTAATTAGCGATAACATATCGTATATAATTGCTTTTCGTTTACTTAATGAAATAGGAAATGAACAGCTAATTATAATCTGCTATTTCTTATTTATAATAGTATTTGCCATAATATTCGCCTTTTGTTATAAACGAGTTGTGAAATATTTGAGTAAACGCTGGGGATCTAAGAGTATTTCATATATTTTAGCATTTCTTAGTATTATAACGGTCATCTTTATTTACATCAATATCATGGCAATAGACCAAGACAATTTCTACGAAAGTGTTCAAAATAATTTATCGATGTTCCTAATTTATTTTGTATTACTCTCAATTAGTATATTTGTCGTTCTATATTTAGCATTTAAACAATATAAAATGAAGCAACGTGAACAAGAAATGAAAAACTTCGAATCCTATGTTGCATCAATTGAACAAATTAACCAAGATATGCGCAAATTTAAACATGACTACATTAATATTTTATCTACATTGCGTACATTTATTGATGATAAAAATTACGAAGGTCTATATACATACTTCTATGATCATATTTTAGAAGCGAATCAAGACGAACAACAATTAAATCAACAAGCGATGATGATGCTAAATAACTTAAAAATAAATAGTTTAAAAGGGTTAGTAACAACGAAAATTTTACAAGCCCAATCCCATCATGTACCGTTTTATATTGAAATTGTTGAGGAGATTACTGATATTGATGTAGACCCAATTCTTTTAAATCGCATGGTTGGCATTCTGCTAGATAATGCAATTGAAGCTGCACGAGGGGTTGAAAATGGCGAAGTCCGCATGGCGTTTATCCGCATGGATGAGGTTGTCTTATTAGTTGTGAGTAACATATTTGATAAGAAAATAGCTTTAAAGGTACACGAAATTTATCAAGAAGGCTTTTCAACAAAGGGAGAAAATCGAGGTCTAGGCTTAGCCAATTTACGTCAAATGACAAATGATTTACATAACGTCAATTTGAACACGAAAATTAGTTCCCCTTATTTTATTCAAGAAATTGAGTTTCAAAAGGAGTAGATAAGATGGATATTATTATTTGTGAAGATGATATAGCTCAATTAGAAAGAGCAAAAAAAATAATCGAAAACTACGCTATGATTGAAGACAATGGGATGAAAATTGTGCTGGCCACTACAAATCCCGATGATGTTCTAGCATTTTTAGAAAATGATAAAGCTGATTGTTACTTTTTAGATATAGATTTAAGTCATGAAATTACAGGTATTGCCTTAGGGACTAAGATTCGAGAAAAAGACCCTATTGCTAGCCTAGTATATATTACAACACATGCTGAAATGAGTTATCTTACATTTATTTATAAACTGGCTGCGTTAGATTTTATCATTAAAGATCACCCAGATACGTTAAAAGATAAATTATTATCTACTTTAAAAGAAGCACATCGACGTTATTTAAAAATAGGGGAACAAGATAACATTCAAAAATTTCAAATTAAAACAACAGGGCGTACCCATAATATTGATTTTCAAAATGTTTATTTTTTCGAAGCTTCTCCAGGCTCACATAAAATTATTTTACATTTAGAAAATGAACATATTGAATTTTACGGTCGATTAAAGGATTATGAAGGTTTATATGAAGATTTTTATCGCTGTCACAAATCTTTTATTGTAAATAAAAGCAAAATTAAAAATATAGATTCTAAGGAAAGAATTATTTTTTTAGATAATGGTGAAGTTTGTTATGTCTCAGCTCGACTGATTAAAGGTTTAATGAGTTAAGAGCAATTCGTAGCCTTCTCTTTTAGTGAATGTTGTTGCTAAAAAGAGAAGGCTATATTTTTTTCACCCTCTGTAGCTCTTCATTTTTTTTAAGGTTCCTTCATATAATGCAAGGCATAAGATAAAGGGGGATCGAAATTGAACGGAAATGTGACCTATTATTATGGACACGCACTGACTGGGCAAGGAATTAAACATTTATATAAAGAACTGATGGATGAGGCAGAATTAGTTTATATTTTGCAGGGGGCACCGACATTTAAAGGATCTGAGCTTCTGAAAGAGCTTGGGTATTTTTATGTGAAGCAAGGTTTTGCGGTGGAGTGGTTTAAGCATGCTTTGTTGGAGGATGTTGTAGAGGCAGTATATGTGCAAGGCTGTAATCGGTTATTTGTATGGTCATCGGAGTGGGGGATTGAACCGACTTTTCTTGGCACCAAGCATCGGGTGATGTCATTTTATGAGTGCTTAGAAGAAATCCAACTTGAAAAAGTTGGTGAACAGCTCGCTAGTACGATGGCCGAACGAGAGTCATGGCGGGAGAAGTGTATTTCGTCGCTTACTAAAGCTATAAAAATTCATGATGATTGGGAAGTAGTCACACAGAGCTGTATGAACTGGGAGGCATTAAATGACCAGGTTGAACATTTAAAGACAGAGGTTTTCCAATCGATGGTCTTAAACAAAACAGGTATGCGCACGCATCGCTTACTCGGAACGTTAACACCGAGGGGGGCCGAAAATACAGTAGAGAGTATAACGAAAAATGTATCTCGGAGATTGATGATCAAAGGAAAGCCGGGTACAGGTAAATCTTCGTTAATGAAAGGTTTAGCAGATGAAGCAAATGCGAGAGGGCTCGATGCGCAAATTATTTGGTGTGGCTTAGATGCAAACTCTGTTGATATGGTCATTATCCCGGAATTAAATTTCTGCATCTTTGATAGTACGGACCCTCATATCTTTGATCCACAGGCCGGCAGACTAGGGGATGAAATTTTCGATATAGGGAAACATTGCGCAATTTCACAGGAAGCTGAAGTGCAAATTGAAGATATTCGAGCAAAGTATAAAGAAGCAATGCAGGATGCAATGGGGTATTCGAAACGTTATGCGGAAGCGGAGTATACAGTTCGTCGATTAATAGATAATTGTCTGTCGTCATCTCTTTGGCGAGAAAAAACTGCCCCACTATTCGAAAGATTAACAAAGTGATTTTTCTACTAACAGGCTTGTGCTACACTAGGAGCTAGAAACAGTTTTCCTAGGAAAGGATGATACGCTTGTCAAAAGTATTGAATGCATTTTTAGATGAAAACCTACAAGACTTACATGAACAAGGCTTATACAATGAAATTGATCCAGTAGAGGGAGCAAACGGACCGATTATTCAGGTACGTGGCAAACATCTAATTAATCTATCCTCAAACAACTATCTTGGCTTAGCAACGAATGAGGAATTAAAGCGTATTGCCAAAGAAACAATTGAGACTTACGGTGTGGGAGCTGGGGCAGTCCGTACGATTAACGGCACACTGGATTTACACATAAAATTAGAGGAAAAGCTTGCTGAATTTAAAGGAACAGAGGCAGCGATCTCTTACCAATCTGGTTTTAACTGTAATATGGCAGCTATTTCAGCTGTGATGGATAAAAATGATGCGATTCTTTCGGACCAATTAAACCATGCATCGATTATCGATGGCTGTCGTTTATCACGTGCGAAAATCATTGCCTATAATCACTCCGATATGGATGATTTACGTGCAAAGGCTAAGGAAGCAACAGAATCAGGCTTATACAATAAAATCATGGTCATTACGGATGGCGTATTCTCAATGGACGGTGATATTGCAAAATTACCAGAAATTGTTGAGATCGCGAAAGAGTTTGACTTAATAACATATGTAGATGATGCGCACGGATCAGGGGTAACAGGTAAAGGAAAGGGTACTGTGAAGCATTTCGGTTTAGAAAAAGAAATCGACTTCCAAATTGGTACACTTTCTAAAGCAATTGGTGTTGTTGGTGGATATGTAGCCGGTAAGAAAAATTTAATTGACTGGCTGAAAGTGCGTTCTCGTCCATTTTTATTTTCAACAGCATTACCACCAGGTGATGTTGCTGCGATTACAGCGGCAGTGCAAATGCTAATTGACTCAACAGAGCTACACGATAAGCTTTGGGAAAATGGCGACTATCTAAAAGCGGGTCTTGCAAAATTAGGCTTTAATATCGGCGAATCTGAAACGCCAATTACACCATGTATTATTGGTGATGAAAAGCTTACACAGGAATTTTCTCGTCGCCTATTTGAAGAAGGCGTCTACGCTAAATCAATCGTTTTCCCAACGGTTCCAAAAGGCACAGGACGTGTTCGTAACATGCCTATAGCGGCACATACAAAAGAAATGCTGGACGACGCTCTAGCAATCTATGAAAAAGTTGGTCGTGAGCTAGGCGTTATTCAATAAAATATTGGGCTGCCTCAATTGTGAGGTAGCCCTTTTTAAAATTCAGACGGATAGTAAGGTCGAAGTGATGGATAGAAGGAAGAGTGACGGATAGAACCAGCGAAGTGATGGATAGAAACGTCAAAGCGGCGGATAGAATCGTCAAAGTCGTGGATAGAGCAGCCGAAATCGTGGATAGAATCGTCAAAATCGTGGATAGCCCCGACAGAGTGGTGGAAAGAAGCGTCAAAGTTACGAAAAGTAACCCCGAAATGATGGATAGAAGACAGAGCGACGGATAGAACCAACGAAGCGACGGATAAAAGAGCCGAGGTGACGGATAGAACAGACAGAGCGACGGAAAGAAGAGCCGAAGTGACGGATAGAACCGCCAAAGTGACGGAAAGCAACCCCGAAGTGACGGAAAGCCCCGCCCCGAAATACAGGACTGCTTTATTTTGAGTGAAGACTTACGCTGCTTTTAGCGTAAGTCAGTAGTAACTCATTTACATTCGGCTCCATCCTTTTTCACCAATGTAATATCACGTAGTCCCTTTATAGATATTGCCCCTGCTAATGCGATAGAAACTTTTAATTCATCATATAAATTCGTCATTACTTTTTCGACTCCTTGCTGTCCTTCTAATGCTAGTCCGTAGACGAAGGGACGACCAATGGCAACAGCATCTGCTCCTAAAGCGAGTGCTTTAAGAGCATCCATCCCACGATACACACCGCTATCTAAAATAACAGGAATTCGTCCTTTTACAGTTTTCACAATGTCAGGAAGGGCATCAAGTGAACCAATTACCCCATCCAATTGGCGACCACCATGGTTTGATACGATAATACCGTCAATGCCGTTTTCTATAGCTAGTTTTGCGTCTTCAGGATGTAAGATTCCCTTCAGTAAAATAGGGAGATTAGAACGGCGCTTTAATTCACGTACATTCTCCCAATTTAATGTTGGATGGAACACATTTTGCAAAACGCCTTGTACATATGACTCGAATGAATCATCTGGTAAGGAAGCAGTAAAAACAGGATCATTCATATAGTTTCCTCGTGCATACCCAAGTTTTAAAGGTGAAAATTGATTGCGAACATCTTCTTCGCGCCAGCCAAGCATGACGGTATCTACAGTTAAAACAATAGCCTCAAAACCAGCAGCCTCGGCTCGGGCGGCCATGCTATATGCAATTTCCTCATTTGTTGACCAATATAATTGAAACCATTTAGTAGCAGTGGGGGCCGTTTGTGCCACATCCTCAAGTGCATAGCTTGAAACTGTACTTTGAATATAAGGGATTTTTAACTGATCAGCTGCGCGTGCAACGGCAAGCTCTCCCTCGTTATGTGCCATTTTGTTCATGCCAACAGGAGCAAATAAGAGCGGAGTTGGATGTACTTTTCCGAACAGCTCAATCGATGTATCAATACTTGAAACATCCTGTAAAAAGCGTGGAATAATAGAGTATTTTTCAAAGACTGCGCGGTTATTTCGTAATGTTTGCTCACCCCCAGCACCTGAACGGATGTAGCCAAACGGACCAGCTTCCATTTTTTCTGCAACAGCCTTTTCTAAATCTGCAAAGCAAATAGGGAAGGGGGTTTGTGCATTTATATTTTTTAACAGTAGATCGCCATGTGTTGTCTTTGTCATCGTCATCCTCATCCTCCTACTAATCTTTCTTTAGTTTCGCAGCAAAGCGGTTACCCATTGATTGAATAATCTGAACGAGGATGATTAAGATAAACACTGTCGCATACATCACATCGACTTCATAGCGTAAATGGCCGTAACGATAAGCGAGATCACCTAAACCACCAGCACCAACCATTCCTGCCATTGCTGTTGCTCCTATCAGACCGATTGTGGCAATTGTTAAGCCTAAAATAATGGATGGACGAGCCTCACGTAGTAAGACATTCCAAATGATGTGACGACGTTTAATACCCATTGCTGTATAAGCTTCCACAACACCTGGATCAACTTCCAAAAGTGCCGTTTCCATAAGTCGCGCAATATAAGGCGCTGTATAAACAACAAGCGGCACAATAACACCTTTTACACCAATAGTTGTGCCAACGATTATCTTTGTGAACGGTAAAATGAAGAATAGTAAAATGATGAACGGTACAGAGCGAATAATATTAATAAATAAATTGAAAAATTGATAAAGAAATTTATTTTCAAATGATTGCCCCGGGCGAGTTAAAACGATTAAAAGCCCTAAAGGAATCCCAATTAAAATAGAAAAGAATAATGAAATCCCGACCATTTGAAAGGTTTCTATAATGGATTGCCCAATAACATCTGACCAGTCTGCAAAGAAGCTTTGAATGCTATTCATTTAATTCGCCTCCTAATTCCTCAACGCCTACCCCGTTTTCTATAAAATACGTAAGTGCCTTTTCTACGATATGCGCCTTACCGTGTAGATGGACGACAATATTACCGACAATGCCGTTTTTTAATTCAATGATATTGGCTGTTAAAATATTTGGTTGTACATCATAAACTTTGCTCACTTCTGCAAGTAATGGCTTCCCGGTACTTTCACCAAGGAATGTTAAACGAATCACACTTCCTGAAAGATTTAATTGCTCGATAAGGGAAGGCGATAAATTGCGTTGAGAAATGGTATTTAAAAACTTACGTGTCGTTAAATGCTGAGGCTTCGAAAATAGTTCTATAGCAGAGCCATATTCTACAACCGTCCCTGATTCAAGAACGGATACATCATCGCAAATTTTTTGAATAACGTTCATTTCATGTGTAATGAGTAAAATAGTGATGCCCAGCTCACGATTAATTTTCAAGAGAAGCTCAAGAATAGCGTCAGTTGTTTCAGGATCGAGAGCACTTGTCGCTTCATCACTGAGTAAAATCTCAGGCTCTTGGGCGAGGGCACGTGCAATAGCGACACGTTGCTTTTGACCACCTGAAAGTTGGCTAGGGTAGCTATCTAATTTCTCTGTTAGGCCAACGATTTCTGCATATTTTGCAACGCGTTTTTTCACTTCAGAGTCGTTATAGCCTAGAAGCTTTAATGGTACCGAGATATTGTTGTAAACGGTCGCTGTTTTTAAGAGATTAAAATGCTGGAAGATCATGCCGATTTTTTGACGTGTTTCGCGAAGGTCGTTTAAAGAAAGGGAAGTAATATCTACATTGTCGATCAATACTTTTCCTGTTGTCGGACGCTCTAATAAATTAACACAGCGGATAAGAGTACTTTTTCCTGCACCACTGTAGCCAATAACCCCATGGATTTCACCTTTTTTGACATGCAAGTTAATACCATCTACTGCTTTGACGATACCTTTTTTAGTTTTAAATTCTTTTGTTATATTTTCTAATTGAATCATACTGTGATATCTCCTTTCTAAGCCCTTCTATAAAGCAAGAATCTGCTAGTTTTCGCAGATTCTCGATTGTATGAAAGGTCCTTAATCGTCACTTACCAGCCCGGAATAACGGAACCTTTGAACTCTTCTTCAATAAATTTGCGTACTTCATCAGAATGGTAAGCTTCAATAAATTTCTTTATCGTTGGGTCATCTTCGTTTTCAGCACGGACTGCAATGTAATTTACATAAGGAGAGTCAGTAGATTCTAAAAGGATGGAATCTTTTTTAGGATTAATACCAGCATCAAGAGCGAAGTTCGTATTAATAGCTGCCACATCTACTTCACTGAGCTGCTTCGGAATTTGTGCAGCCTCTAATTCAATGAATTTAAAATTCTTTTTGTTTTCTTCCACATCGCGAATAGATGCTGTTAAGTCTGCACCTTCTTTTAATTTAATGATGCCTGCCTCTTGAAGGACAAATAGAGCACGAGCCCCGTTCGTTGGATCATTTGGTAATCCGAATGTTGCACCATCAGGAACCTCATCGAATGATTTATATTTCTCAGAGTATATGCCCATAGGATTTAAAATTGTTTTTCCTACTGGCACTAAATCTGTTTTGTGATCTTTGTTAAATGCGTCGAGGAATGGCTTGTGTTGATAGCTGTTTACATCAAGATCACCCTCGGCTAACGATGTATTTGGTAAAACATAATCAGAGAAAGTTTTTAGTTCAACCTCTAAGCCTTTTTCTTTGGCAACTTTTGCAACAACCTCTGTAATTTGTTCGTGCGGACCAGAAGTTACACCAACTACAATTTTATTTTCATTAATAGCCTGACTACCTTTATCTTCTTTAGTACCGCAACCTACTAATGCTGCTACCAATGTGAGACTTGCTAAACCTAGTAAAATTTTGTTTTTCTTTTTCATGAAACATACCTCCAAAGTTGTTTTATCGGTTTTAAAATCAATTTCGCCTTGGCGTAATTGCCGTCCGGATTTTGAATTGTGCTTAGGCCTGCAGGATGCAGGTCAGTTAGCCGTTTTCGCAGGATGCGAAGTTTTAGGCTAACATCCTTATATTCATTCCTTTCAAAATCCGTGACATCCGCCGGAGGCTTTTATCTTCATGTAAATGAAGATAAAAAAAACTCTCTTAAAAAAATTAAGAGAGGTCCATGAAAACGTCCTCTCTTATCTTTCAAACGATGATCGTTTGCTGGATTTGGCACCTTCCTTAAAAAAGGAGGTTGCCGAGCTTCATAGGGCCAGTCCCTCAGCTACTCTTGATAAGAGATTTATAATATTTTTTTGTAAATCCGATAGGACTAATATAAATTAAAGGGTATAGGAAGTCAATGGAATTTTTAAAATTTTTTATTTTATTATAATATTCCATTTAGGAAGATGGATGGGAATGTCAGCGAGAAATGGGAGATATGAAACGCATTTTCATGGCTCTATGAGCGATCAGAGGGGTGTTGTGTCCGCATGAAGAAATAGGGTAGGTCCAATTTTATCCGCTAGAAGAAGGGTTAGAGCTACCAAAGAAGATAGTGAGGTGAAAAAACTGTCCCATAGCAAATGTGAGCTAATGGGACAGTTTTTTGATAGAGGAAGTTCAAATGCTTATGAGTTAAATAAGTTTAATTTTTCAATTCGGCTGACTGCTTCACGTAAGCGATCTTCACTTACAAGTAAACCTACACGCACATAGCCTTCACCATATTGACCGAAGCCATTGCCTGCAGCTACTGCGATATCAGCTTTGTCGAGCAATACATCAGCAAACTGCTCGCTTGTATAACCTAATGGAACAGGGAGCCATGCAAAGAAAGAACCCTTCGGGGCGGTTACTTGCCAACCAATTCGTTGTGCTTCTTCGATAAGAACATTTCGCCGACGCTCATAAGTCGCTCTTAGTTCATCCGCGCAATCCTGAGATGCTGTAAGGGCAACCGCTGCTGCTTGTTGCACAGCGGGGAATTGACTACAAAATAGATGATCTTGAATAAGATTAATAGCCGCAATAATATCAGCGTTACCAACTGCGAATCCAATACGCCAGCCTGCCATATTAAATGTTTTAGATAATGTATACATTTCGATGCCGACCTCTTTGGCACCTTCCGCTTGTAGGAAGCTAATAGGTTTTTTGCCGTCAAATCCAATGGCTCCGTAAGCGAAATCATGTGAGACGATTATGTTGTGCTCTTTAGCAAAGCGCACCGTTTTCTCGAAAAATTCAAGTGTTGCAGTACCACCAGTTGGGTTGTTCGGGTAATTTAAGTAAAGAAGCTTAGCCTTTTCTTTTACTTCATTGGATAAAGCATTATAATCAGGCAGGAAATTATTCTCTGCAAAAAGTGGCATGACTTCAAAATTAACATCACCTAATACGACACCAGATAAGTAATCAGGATAGCCAGGATCAGGTAATAACATTGTATCACCGGGGTTTAAAACCGCTAACGGTAGCTCAACAAGACCAATTTTTGTACCACCAAGGATAGCTACCTCTGTTTCAGGGTCAATGTCAACATTGTATTCACGTTTGTAGAAGTCTGCGGCTGCTTGACGTAATTCCACTATGCCACGGAATGGAGAATATTTATGATGTTGAGGGTTTTCAGCAGCCTCCTGTAACGCTTTTATAATGTGTTGGGGAGTGGGCTGATCGGGATTGCCTTGACCGAGATTAATAACATCGCGCCCTTCTGCTAAAGCACTATTCACTTTTTGCACCAAGGCTGCAAAAAATTGAGTCGGGAGTTGCTGTAGTTTTTTTGAGAATTCCATGCATGTTCTCCTTTTTAGAAAATAATAATTGATGCAAATACTATTACTTTTTTTACTAATTGTCTAGAGTCTTTATTTACAAAGATGGACGTACGAAATGCAAGCGGAGAGCTTGCAGGCCTAAGCACAAAGTCGATTCCGGACATAATTATGCCTTGGCATTGTAACAACATCTGAGGCATCTTAACAATGCCCATAAAACATAGGTTTAGGCATTACTTTTAAGCCATTAAAAAAATATTTAATTTTTTTTTTTAATTACTGTAACTTTTATTAGACTTAATCGTACTTATTAATAGAATCTAAAACTAAGAGCAAAAATGATTAGTAAGATTCACTTTCGCGAAAAGACCAGGGCTCACTTCATTGCTGAGATCCTGGTCTTTTTGTATATGTTCCAAAGCTGCTCTTAGCTCTGACAACAGCGATCTCATTTTCATTTGTAGTATAATGAAACAAAGAAAAGCACAAATGCAGTAAAATAAATACTTTTGGGAATAGGGAGGAATCGAGATGAAAATTGGGTGTATCCAGCTAAATGTTGGTTTTGGCAAAGTAGAAGAAAATTTTGCTCGTGCGGAGGACAAGATTCGTGAAGCGGCACAACAAGGTGCAGAAATTATTGTGCTACCTGAAATGTGGAATACAGGCTATGCGCTTGAAAAATTAGCAGAGCTGGCAGATGTGAATGGAGAACGTTCGAAAGCATTTTTATCAAACTTAGCGAAAGAGCTTGGTGTACATATTGTTGGAGGCTCTGTTTCAACGAAGAAGGGCGATAAATTTTACAACACGATGTATACGTTTGATAACAATGGTGAGTTAGTAGGTGAATATAACAAGGCACATCTTTTCCGTTTGATGGACGAGCATTTATATTTAGAAGCTGGGGATGAAATGAATCGCTTTGCCCTAGGAGATATCGAGGCTGCAGGTGTAATTTGTTATGATATTCGCTTCCCAGAATGGCTACGTGCTCACGCCTTGGAGGGCGCAAAGGTGTTATTCGTGCCGGCACAATGGCCGACGCCACGTATCGATCATTGGAATACATTGCTGCAAGCACGTGCCATCGAAAATCAATGCTTCGTGATCGCTGTGAATCGTATATCGAGAAAAGTAGAAAACTTCAATGGTCAATCAATGATTATTCAACCATGGGGCGAAGTACTTTGGGTTGGTGCAGAGGACGAAGAAGTCGCTGTCATTGACGTGGACTTTTCGATTGTCGATGAAGTACGCGGCAGAATTCCGGTTTATGATGACCGAAGACCAGCATTATATAGTGGAGTAGTTACTAAAAATTAAAATTTGATAGCACGCTCAAGGAACAAAACGACTTTGAGCGTGCTAGTCATGCAACATCGCTGATCAATCATAACCAAGCAGTTAGTTTTTATCCTCAATTATAGAATTGGCGAGCAACATAAATTCAAGCGTAATCCGATTATGCCCCTTCATAAAATTTTCCCCTAAGAGACTTTCAAGCTTTTTTAAACGATGGTAGAGTGTTTGACGTACGATGAACAATTGGTTGGCAGTTTGTTGCTTGGAGCCGTTTGTTTGTAAGTATACTTGCAAGGTTTCTAATAGCTTACTGTTATATTTTTTGTCGTATTCAATAACGGGCTGTAAATAATCTTGAATTACTTCCTGTAAATTGACTTGCATTTGTAATTTATAGATGAGGTGATACAAATGTAAATCATCATAAAAATAAGAGGTCGTTTGTACTTTACTGCAAATATACAATGTTTCGAGTGCAGTTTGATAGCTTTTTGGTATTTCCTCTACGTCTGCAACGACTTTGCCAATGGCTACTTGATACCCTTGAACCAGTTGTTTTTTATAAAAATCGGTTTTCTGAACGGAAGAAACTAATGTATTTAATAATTCGCGACTCGATTTACTATCTTTCTTATGGAGTAAAATAAAAATGACATAGCTTTTTCGTTCATATAAAAATGGGATAAATCCATTTTGCTCAAAAAGGTTTCGATAGTAGAGCTTACTGTAGACAATATCCTCTTGTACTTTAGAAACGGAATTAGGCGTTGCTAACATAAAAACAGCCCCGCTAGAAAGCTTATAGTTAGAATGATAGGTGACGATAAATTTATAAATTTCCTCTTTCGATAGTTTTTGATCGATCCAATCCCCTAAAATAGAGGCATCCTCAATGTCCCTTTTCTCTTCAATATAAAATTCTCTCATTAACAGCTGTGCCAAGGCAGTAGCTGTACGGTCTAAAATAAGTAATTCGAACTCTGAGAATAGGCCATCCTCTCTATAGAGCGTTACATCTGCATAATGCTGGTCAAAAATAAAGATGGGCTCATTTTTAAATACGGGTGCTGATTTTTTCATCGTAACTAGTTGTTGGCGCTTATTCTGCGGCATATTTGGAAAAAAGATAGGCTCTCGACCTTTAATAGAAAAGATAATTTGTGTCTTTAATTCTTGATACATATTTTGTAATATCTCTTCTGCGGTTTGCCCTAATAGCGCATTTTTATTTAATGTTTGAGAGTAGGATTCTAAAGTAGAAATCATTAAATATTGTTGATTGATAATTTGACTATGTAAATCTTGTGTAATACGAACAAAAGGAACTGTGTCATGAAAAACGATAATAGGGAAGCTGTGACGGTTAGCAAGCGCTACAATCACTTCAGGGATGGCTTGTATGGAAGTCCCGTATTCAATGCACAATGCCGCGCAATTTTTTTGGATTAAAGATTCTACGAAAAAGATAAAGTTTTCTATGCTGTGCTGAAGGCTGATCCCTGTTGTTAAAACTAATTCATCACCAGCTAGGAAATTATCTACTTGTATAATTTCAATGACATGGGCCCACTTTACAATGCGTAATAAGCCATCCTCACCAGCTACGACCTCCGCACTTTGGAAGTGTGTGTTTTCTAATACATCCTTCACTTGAAGCTTAAATTGACTCATTTTATCCTCCTCTCTTTTAACATATACCTTCTCTTGTTTTCTCATCGATGTGTTATTTTTACTTAAATAAGCTTGGATATCATATTGTAAGAATGTTTAGTCTATTTTACATTATGTTTAAAACAAATGTATAGAATTTTACAGTTTGTCTATACCTTCATTTCTATGGAACATGTAAAATTTTTGTAAGCGGTAATCCAATCTAATAAAAGAGATGAGCTGAATATGGAGCAACAAACGCACTTTCAGAGAAGGTTAACATTCAATATTGATATGATCGGATACCTTTATGGCTACTAAGGTTGGATTTTGAATAACGATAAACGAGGAGTGGGGAAATTATGACAGTTCAGCAAAAAGCGAAAACGTTATCACATTTTATTAATGGTGTTGAAACAGCAGGTACTAGTGGTCGTTACTCAGAAGTTTATAATCCAACAACAGGTGAGGTCATTGCGCAAGTTCCGTTAGCGACTAAAGATGAAGTGAAGGAAGCTATCAAGCTAGCGAAGGCAGCATTCCCTACATGGAAAAAAACATCGATTGGCAAACGGGTCGAGGTTTTGCATCGTTTCCGTCAGTTATTAGTAGAAAGACAGGATGAGCTCATTGAAGTTATTTGTGAGGAAAGTGGAAAAACGAAGGAAGATGCTAAGGGCGAAATTGTTCGTGGTATTGAATCCGTAGATATGGCCATAAGTGCCCCGCAAATGCTGAAGGGAGAATACTCGGTAAATGTAGGTGGCGATATTAATGCCTTCTCTGCAAAAGCCCCACTTGGAGTTGTGGCAACAATTGCTCCATTTAATTTCCCTGTTATGGTGCCATTGGCGATTACAAGTATGGCGGTTGCGGTAGGGAATGCAGTGATTTTAAAGCCTTCTGAGCGTGTGCCAATCTCGGCATTATATTTAAGTAAGCTATGGAAAGAGGCAGGACTGCCAGATGGAATTTGGACAGTCGTTAATGGGGATAAAGAAGCGGTGAATGAACTGCTTGAAAATAAAGAGATACAAGCGATTTCATTTGTTGGATCCACACCTGTTGCGGAATATATTTATCAAACAGGGACGAAGCATAATAAACGTGTCGCTGCATTTGGTGGCGGAAAGAACTTTATGATTGTCATGCCAGATGCGAACCTAGAGCAAACAGCTAATGGCTTTTTAGGTGCGGCATATGGAGCAGCGTCCCAGCGTTGTATGGCTATTTCAGGAGCGATCGTCGTTGGGAAAGATACGGAGCAACGCTTTACAGAGATACTAAAGGAGAAAATTTTGAAATTAAAGGTTGGTCCATATACAGACGGCGAAGTAGATTTTGGCCCTGTTATTACGCAACAATCAAAAGATACGATTCTTCGATATATCGATGGTGCTGTTGAAGAAGGGGCTAACTTTGTAACGGACGGCCGAAATCCGAAAATATGCGAAACGTCTAAAGGCTTTTACCTTGGTCCGACATTGTTAAATAACGTAACGCCCGAAATGACTATTTTTAAAGAGGAAGTTTTTGGCCCAGCGCGTATTGTTGTAGGTGTTGAAACCTTACAAGAAGCGATTGATTTAATTAATGACCACGAACTTGGGAATGGTGTCACGATGTTTACGAGTAGCGGTTCGGCGGCGCGTAAATTCCAGGAAGAAATTGAAGTAGGAATGGTAGGCGTTAATGTTCCGATTCCGATTCCAGTTGGTTATCACAACTTTGGAGGATGGAAGCGTTCTAAGTTTGGTGAAGGGCATATGTTTGGACCAGATCAAGCAAGATTCTTTACGAAAGCGAAAACGATTTCTGAACGCTGGCCTGATGAAACAGAGGATACGACGAGTTCATTTGCGTTTCCAAGCAATAACGATGTGAATAAGTGAAAATAACATAAAGGGGTGTGTAGATATGGTTCAAGTAAATCTTAAAAGTGATATTTTAAAGAAAGATGAACAATATGTATGGCATTCAATGAAACCCTACAATCCACAAGCAACCTATGTAGTAGAAAAATCAAATGGTGCGAGGATTGTTGATACAGATGGCGTTGAATACATCGACGCAATGGCAGGATTATGGTGTGTAAATGTAGGCTATGGACGCAAGGAATTAGCAGATGTTGCCCATGAGCAAATGATGAAAAACGCCTATGCTCCTTTATCGCAGGGACATTTACCGGCAGTTGAACTGGCTGAAAAAATCAATGAAATGCTTGGTGGAGATTATGTTATTTTCTTCTCTAATAGTGGGTCAGAGGCTAACGAAACAGCGTTTAAAATTGCACGTCAGTATCATCAACAAAAAGGAGAAAGCTCTCGCTATAAAATCGTTTCTCGCTACCGTGCCTATCACGGAAGTTCTTTTGGCGCATTGGCTGCGACAGGGCAAGCGGAACGAAAATATAAATATGAACCATTATCTCCCGGCTTTATTCATGTAGCACCACCTGATCAATATCGAGAACACGAAAGTGATGCACTTGCTCCAACAGATTTAGCAAGCGTAAAGGCTGTCGATAAGACGATGACATGGGAGCTAAGTGAAACAATAGCTGCGATGATTTTAGAGCCAATTATTACAGGTGGGGGCGTCATTATGCCTCCGGAGAACTACTTAAAGGGCATAGAGGAAGTATGTAAAAAACACGGAGCATTAATGATTGTAGACGAAGTAATTTGTGGCTTCGGTCGAACAGGTAAGCCATTTGGATTCATGAACTACGGTGTGAAACCAGATATTATTACAATGGCCAAAGGGATTACAAGTGCCTATTTACCATTATCAGCTACAGCGGTAAAACGGGAAATTTATGAGGCATTCACTGGCTCTGATGCGTACGGCTATTTCCGCCATGTCAATACATTTGGCGGATCACCAGTCGCATGTGCGGTTGCATTAAAAAATATTGAGATTCTTCAGCAAGAAGCATTATTTGAAAGATCTAGTAAGGTTGGAGCTACTACCCTTCAAACACTTCAGCAAGCATTGGGTAATCACCCGCATGTTGGGGATGTCCGAGGTAAAGGCTTATTAATGGGTATCGAGTTAGTTGCAGATAAAACGTCGAAGGAGCCTTTACCAGTAGATAAAGTAAATGCTGTTATTGCCGCATGTAAGGAGCAGGGTGTTATTGTGGGTAAAAATGGTGCAACTGTTGCAGGCTTTAATAACGTATTAACACTATCTCCACCACTTAATATTGTACAAGAGGATCTTGATACAATCATAAAAGTTGTGATTGATAGTATTCATAAAGTGAAGGCATAATATAAAATCAAAAAGTAAAGCTGTCTCTAAAGTCGTAGTAACACTTTAGAGACAGCTTTTTGCTTGTCTTATAGCATAAGAAAGGCTAGGCGCAGTAGGAGTATGAACAAGGCTCCTCCTGTTAGTAAAAGCAATAATAAAATTCTCTTTTTTAAAGTATCGTTCATACACACCTTCACCTACGCTTTTGTTGTTTTAAACATGTAGTCGCTATAAGAATTATAGATAATCATCACAATACCCATTAACATGAAATTGGAAATGAGTGAACTTCCGCCATAGCTTAAAAATGGCAATGTCATACCTGTTACCGGTAAAAGTCCAATGGTCATACCGATATTTTGTGTAATTTGGAAAGCTAATAAACTGGCAATACCTGCGCCCATCAGCGTCATAAATGGGTCCTTTGCTTCTACTGTAATAAGAACAATACGGTAAATAACAAAGAATAAAAGAGTGATGACAAATGCCCCTCCGATGAACCCGAGCTCTTCAGCGATGTTCGCAAAAATGAAATCTGTATGCTTTTCCACGACATAGACATCATTTTTCATGTAACCTTTTCCGGTAAACTGACCTGAACCAATAGCCGAAAATCCCTGCCTTGTTTGAAAAGATGAGTCCGGATATTCATTAGGTTGCAACCAGCCATAAATACGAGAAACTTGATGCCCTGATAATTTATTTAAAATTTTTTCTGTAAAAAAATCATTGAATTGTACATAAAGAATAACCACAACGCTGAAAATTGATACCGGAATGGCTGTAAAAATGATAAGCAATTTTTTTTGTATACCTGAAAAGAAAAGCATCGGTACAATCATCGACATATAAAGCATGACCATGCCCGTATCAGGTTGCTTGTAAACTGCAAGCGTAGGTGGAAGAGTGATAACAGCAATGATTAAGAGTAGCCGCATATCCGTTAAAAAGGTAGGGCGCACATATTTCTCTCGATGTGCAACAATAACCTTACTGACCACGATTAAAAACGCGAACTTTAAAAACTCTGACGGCTGAATGGATCCTAACACAGGAATCTGGTACCAACGCTTCGCCTCATTTATAGTTCGGGCTATACTTTCGGGTGCAATAAATAAACCAAATGTTAATAAGACCATCGCCCAATAAAATGGCCAGCCTATTTTTTTAAGTTGCTCAATATCAAGCGTTGCTACGCCATACATAATGAAAAACCCGATTAGGTAATAAAAAAGCTGCTTTATAATGAACGAGCTTGTATACTGCTCAAACACTGTACTACTGGAATGGACAAAGAGACAACTAATAATACCGAGCAATGACAAGCTAATGACTAAACTTTTATCTAATTTATTAAACTGTAACATTCAAACACCCCCTTTTTGTTCAACTTATCCTTTGGCGTAATTGCCGCTGCCGCTTCGCTTTCGCGCAGACAAACATTGTAGCTGCCGCTTCGCTTTCGCTACAGAAACCATTTGTGGTTTAACATATCTACATTCATCTCACTACCTTTCGAAAGGGGAGTCTTCTACTGAATGAAGATAAACCAACTATTAATAGGCGACGATTGGTAAGTATGGAAGGTTGCAGGGGGAATGAGGCTCTTTACCGTAAAGTGGAGGTAATTTCTAAGTAAAATAGGCGTGTTCCTAATGGGAATTGATGAGGACTAATATCACGTTACCGAGAGGGGGATATGCGTCTATTATATCGGGGATAATGGGATGAATTTCACAACTCTTCGTGCAATCTTTACAAAAACAAAACACTAGCTTTATATCTTCATACTATTATTATTGGTAAGAGTTGGAGAAGGAGCCGAAGATGATGCGTTTTTTTCAATACATAATGGTGAAGGACAAGCTACTTGTACTGATGATTGTTTGTGTACTATCGAATGTATTGCTAGGTATTTTTAGCGTTGATTATTTGCGGAAAATGTCATGGCATGCAAGTGAAAGCTATACAGAAGGACTTGTGCCGATCGGAAGGTTAAATGAACTTGAGGAATCACAACGACAATTAGATTATTTAGTGAGTTCAGCTGGGGCTTATCAAGAAATGTCTGTCAGTTTAAATAATGCCGAGCAGTCTTTAAATCATTTAGAAAGTATAGAAATCGATAAAAAGATGAACCATCAGATGAAGAAATTGAAGACCTTGCTAGCACAGCAAGTAGACTTGATTGATCGCTATAAGCAATTGGGCCACAATGAACAACAACCATTTTATGCTCAGTCGTATTTACCTGTAAGCCAGCAAAGTCATTCATTATTAGAAGAAATTCAAAGCTATTTGGTTCAGAGGGCTACGGAACAGCAACAGACATATCAGAAAGATGTGCAATTTGGTTATTGGCTATTAGGAGGAGTATGTTTATTCGTTGTTTTGTTAGTCATCTGTATAGGATTTATAGCAACAAAAGCTGTGATTATACCAACACGTCAATTGAAGTCATTATTAAAGCGTGCAGAGCAGGGTGATTTCACCGCGAATGCCAGTTATGTGGCACACGATGAGCTTGGCGAAGTAGTATTGTCTTACAATCAAATGGTAACAGAGGTGAAAAGACTGCTTCACACAGTATCGAATAGTGCACATGAGGTTGAAGAAATGACAGGGAAACTGCAGGAATCCTCCGAGCAATCATCTAACACGACGCGTAAAATTGCAAAGGATGTGCAGTCCATTTCAAATGCAACTGCTGCTTCTACTGAGAAATTAGCTTCCAATACAGCATCTCTAGAGGAAGTGTTGGATGGTGTGAAAGTGATTTTAGAAAAAGTACAGATCGTAGAAAACTTTGCTCATAAAACTGCACGGGATGCAGAAAGTGGGACGGAAATTGTACAGGCAAATTTAACACAAATACAGGCTATTAAACATGCAGTTGAAAAATCGAATACCGCCATTTTTAATCTTGTAGAGCGAGCAGCTACAATCGATCAAATGGTTGAGGTGATTGAAAAAATTACGGCGCAAACAAACCTCCTAGCCTTAAATGCGTCTATTGAGGCCGCTAGAGCAGGGGAGCACGGTAAGGGATTTGCGGTTGTAGCCAATGAAGTACGCAAGCTTGCGGAGCAGACAGTCCATTCAACACAAACGATTACGTCCATCGTACAAAACATTCATTTGGATTCTAGCTATGCTGTGCAAATGATGGAGGGAGTATTAGTCGCAACTGACAAGGGTGTACAAGTTACCGGAGATACGGCAATAAGCTTTGATCAAATTTTAGAAAAAGTACATACAATGAAGCCGTATATAGTGGAAGTATCTGCAGCCGTTCAAGAAATTGCCAGCCATACGAAAAAGGTTAGTGAAGATGCAGTGATGTTAACATCAATTTCGGATACGAATGCAGCATCAACTAAACATGTGGCTACTTTAACAGCTGATCAGTTAACCGCGCAGCAGCAATTCCATGATTATATTAAAGAGCTACATAAGGTATCAAAAGTTTTACAAATAGCCGTAAAGCGTTTCTCCATTTAATAAGAACAAACGGACCTTTCTTTGAATACAAGGGAGGTTCTTTTTTGACTAATAGATGCAGGATCATTTTATTGAGCAAAATAAATACTGCCTAAAATGAACATTTGTACTCTGTGAATGTACATATGTGTTTTGTTTGTTTAGATAGCACAATATTTTGTAGGGCTCATATACTGATAGTAAAGGATTTTATGGTCTATCTTTCAAAATTCTAAATATTATGGTTGTATTTTTAATGTGAACAAATTATAATGATAATCATCAGAAGTGTTGTTAAATCAATGTTTATTTATATATTACTGTACTCTCTGAAAGTACAATTGTTCACAGGTGGAGGTTTGGAGAAATGAAAAAGATAATGGTTACAGGAGCACTAGGTCAAATAGGTTCTGAGCTTGTAGAAAAACTTCGTGGTATTTATGGAGAGGACAACATATTAGCGACAGATATTCGGAGGCTTGAGCATTCTAAGGGTCCGTTTGAAGTATTGGACGTGACGGATGGACAAAGAATGCATGATTTAGCGAAGGATTTTGGTGCAGATACAATGATGCATTTAGCGGCGCTATTATCAGCAACAGCGGAAAAAAATCCGTTGCTAGCGTGGAATTTAAATATGGGTGGTTTAATGAATGCGTTAGAGGTTTCACGTGAGTTAAACTTGCAATTTTTCACACCAAGCTCAATAGGCGCGTTCGGCCCATCGACACCGAAGGATAATACGCCACAGGATACATTACAGCGTCCAACAACAATGTATGGGGTAAATAAAGTTGCTGGTGAGCTATTATGTGATTATTATTTCGATCGTTTTGGCGTAGATACTCGAGGCGTACGCTTCCCAGGGTTAATTTCATATGTAACTCCTCCAGGAGGTGGTACGACAGACTATGCAGTAGAGATCTTCTACGAGGCGATTAAGCAAGGGAAGTACACATCGTATATTCAAGAAGGTACGTACATGGACATGATGTACATGCCAGATGCATTGCAAGCTATTGTAGATGTAATGGAAGCCGATAGTAGCAAACTAATCCATCGCAATGCCTTTAATATTACTGCAATGAGCTTCGAGCCATCTGAAATTGCGGCGGAAATTAAAAAGCATTTGCCACATTTCCGTATGGATTATAATGTGGATCCAGTACGTCAAGCGATAGCAGATAGCTGGCCAAATTCTATAAATGTAGAAGCTGCACAAAAAGAATGGGGCTTTAAAGCACAGTATGACTTAGCAAAAATGACAGTTGATATGCTAGAAAAATTAAAAATTAAACTACAGACAAAAGCTTGTTCATAAATGAAATTAAAACGGATGAAGAAAACAATTGAGTTTTCTTCGTCTTTTTTAATTTTGACGGCAATCACTACATGATATTAGTTAAACGTATACCATGTAAAATAGTTGATTGGAGTGGGTGCTAGGCGACTCCTTGGGAATTACCGTCACAGAGGACCAACCTCGTGTTAAATCTAAGTTTTATTCAAAAATAGTACCTAATTGTTGAATGTATCTTAAAGAGAGCCGATATTTACCGTTTGATCAAACCTTTGATATCTCTGGAAATCTTCCATACGTTACAACCAAAATTGCTTACCAATGTAATAAGCAAATCTTGTTGTTTGTCATATGAACTATAAAAACTTATACCAGGATCGCAGCCTTCAAAATGGTAATCAAACGTGCCTTCTTCTTTTTTATCCAGCCAAATCCCATACCCATAGCATTCTTCTTTCACTTGAGGAGTTAACATTTCTTTTAACATTTCCTTTGATATCAATTGACCCTTCATCAGACTGGCCCAGAACTTTTCAACATCTATTACAGTTGTAAATGCTCCACCTGCTCCTGTTCCTTTTACATCGACACTGTAAATATTGGTATAAAACTCTTGCCTACTGTCATCATATAAATACCCGTTTGCACATTGAGCAGGCAATCTGTCCAGTTCATAATACCCCGTATTCAACATATCGCAAGGAATAAAAACATGTTCATTAAGATATACATCAAATGAAGAGCCAGTAATGGCCTCAATAATAAGACCAAGAACAACAAATCCTGTATTATTGTATTGAAATCTATCTCCTGTAGGATACATCATCGGCTTATGTATAAATAATGGAATGATATCCGTTGATGTACGAATTTAATAATTGGGATAATCTATCCATAGTTCGTCGTAATCTTCCATGACAGACTCATCAAAATAGTCGGGTATTCCCGA
Organism: Lysinibacillus sp. NPDC097214; assembly: GCF_050277945.1. NCBI lineage: Bacteria > Bacillati > Bacillota > Bacilli > Caryophanales > Bacillaceae > Lysinibacillus > Lysinibacillus sp. NPDC097214. The sequence continues at coordinate 345,745 of NZ_JBNNSS010000006.1, read as the reverse complement.
TGTATGATTAAGCAACTGCCTGATGGTGATAAGAGGATCAATATTCTTTAAATCAAAATTCACGATGTCCCCGATACAACTATCAAAAGATAATCGACTTTGTTCAATCAATTGTAAAATGGCTATGGCAACAAATACTTTTCCTGCCGAGGCTGTTGCAAACTTCGTATCAATCTTGTTTGATACTTTATTTGGTAAATCTGCGTATCCAAAGGCTTTACGGTATACATTTTTACCATTTTGAGTGACTGATATGACCCCACTAAAATCTTCGTTTATACATTCGTCAAACCCCATTATTTCTCTCTCCTTTAAGTAAACTTATATTGAAGTATGCAAGTATTAATTTTACTCAATCTTCCCTCCAACGCTCCCAAGAAGCTTTGCTCTGTGTGAAAGCGAAGCGTCAGCAACAAAGCGCCTTGCCGGAACGGAAATCAACCCCACATTATGGTGATGAGCCATACAAGTGGATTTTCTAATATATTCTGGTTCATCATCGGAAGGTTAAGGTGTCATTTTGAAATATATGCTATGCGAATAAGTTGATTGGAGTGGAGACTGGGCGACTCCTCGGGGATCAGCGATAGAGGAACGAAGGCTAAAACCATCACATCCTGTGATAACGCCTTCGTGACCAACATCGTGTTGGCCCGAGACCCTGCAGCGAAGCGGCTCATCGGACGCCCCCAGGAAAGCGCCCAGTCGGAACGGAAATCAACCCCACATTATGTGGATGAGTTATTTTAGAAAAAGTTTACAATAAAAAGAAAATTATTGGAATTTATAGCTTAATTTATAATTTTCCAATATAATCATATTCAGAATATTAATAGTATTCAATTATAATTCTATTGATATTTCACAAGGGGTAAGAGAGGAAATTCACAATACGAAGGGATGGATGGTTTTTATGATGCAGACGCCGTTAGTATTAACAAACTTTTTTAAACGTGCAGAAACTTATTTTGCTAGAAAGACTATTGTTTCACGGACGAGTCCACAGAAGATTCACCGTTTAACATATGGAGAATGGGCGAAAAGGACGCGTCGCTTAGCGGATGCGCTCACAAAGCTGGGAATGACAAGAGGGATGAAGGTTGGCTCCTTTGCCTGGAATCAGCATCGCCACTTAGAGGCTTATTTTGCGGTACCATGTTCAGGCGCCGTTTTGCACATGGTGAATATTCGTTTATCAGAAGAGCATTTAACTTATATTATTAATCATGCAGAAGATGAGATTTTAATGATTGATGTAGATATGCTGCCAGTTATAGAAAACATTGCGCCTGAGCTCAAGACAGTGAAACATTATATTATAATGACGGATGAGGATACTTTGCCAGAAACGACATTACCGAATGCATTATCCTATGAGGATTTATTAGCAGCAGCAGATGAAAACTATCAGTTCCCAGAGGATATAGGGGAAGAGGAGCCTGCTGGCATGTGTTATACAAGTGCTACAACGGGAAATCCAAAAGGGGTGGTTTATTCACATCGAGGTTTAGTGCTACATAGTACGATGCTGAGTATGTCTGATTCAATGGGCATTTCTGAGCCTGATGTCGTGATGCCGATTGTACCGATGTTTCATGCAAATGCATGGGGCTTACCATTTGCAAGTGTCAATGTAGGTGCTACACAGGTATTGCCTGGTCCGCAATTCACATCGGCAATCATTTTGGATTTAGTAGAGCAGGAGAAAGTTACATTAACAGCTGGAGTGCCGACAATTTGGATTGGTGCGTTGCAAGAACAGGAGAAGCGTGAGCGAGATATAAGTTCATTACGTGCCATTTGTTGTGGCGGCTCTGCTTCACCTACTCGACTTATTCGTACATTTGAAGAGCAGTATGGCATACCGTATATTGTCGTGTATGGGATGACGGAAACAACACCGATTGTGGCGCTATCAAATTATATGTCTTGGATGGATGAATGGCCTATTGAAAAGCGTATTGAAGCGCGAGCAACGCAAGGGATGACGATGGCTGGTATTGAATCGAGTATTATAAACGACCATGGGGAAGTACCATGGGATGGAGAGACGATGGGTGAGTTACGTTTACGAGGCCCATGGATTTCACACGAGTATTATCGGGATGAACGTACAAATGATGCCTATCGAGACGGTTGGTTATATACAGGGGATATTGCGGTACGAACAGAGGATGGCTTTATCAAAATAACAGATCGTACAAAGGATTTAATTAAATCAGGTGGGGAGTGGATATCCTCAGTTGATTTAGAAAATACATTAATGACTCATGACGCTGTGTTGGAAGCAGCAGTTATTGCAATTCCGCATGTCAAATGGCAAGAACGCCCGTTAGCTTGCGTAGTATTGAAGGAAGGAATGTCAGCAAGTGAAGAGGAGCTTCTTGCGTTTTTAGAAAGTCAGTTTGCAAAATGGTGGGTACCAGATGATGTAGTATTTTTAGATGAAATTCCAAAAACATCAGTCGGAAAGTTTCTGAAAGCCAAGCTTCGAGATAATGTAGCAGAAATTTATCCGAAATTAGGTTCATTCGTATAGTTAAAAGAGCGATTTCCACAAAGGAAGTCGCTCTTTCATTTATTTATTTATTTAGCATTTGGAATACTTGTTCAACGTCTTTGTCTCCACGACCAGAAATATTAATAATAATGCTCTCTTCTGGAGATAATGTTGGCGCAAGCTTTAGTGCATGAGCAACTGCATGCGAGCTTTCAAGTGCAGGAATAATACCTTCAACTTTTGACAGTACTTGGAATGCATCAAGCACCTCTTCATTCGTCACCGTTACATATTCCCCACGACCAATTGTTTTTAAATAGCTATGCTCTGGACCAGCTCCGGGATAATCTAGTCCAGCGGCAATCGAATAGGTTGGTAATGGATTGCCCTCTGCATCTTGCAGTACTAAACATTTGAAGCCATGTAATTCACCCGGTGTTCCTTCATTTAATGTGGCAGCTTTATCTGGTTCAATACCGATGAGGCGAACCTGTTCATCTGCAATATATTCCGCAAATGCACCGATTGCATTACTACCGCCGCCGACACAAGCAAGTACTGCTGCAGGTAGCTTGCCTTCTTTTTCTAAAATTTGTTCGCGACTTTCACGGCTAATGACGGATTGGAAATGCTTCACCATTGAAGGGAACGGATGAGGCCCAACAGCAGAACCTAGTAAATAGAAAGTCGTCTCATAGTTTTCTACTAAATCAGCAAATGCTTCATCCACTGCATCCTTTAGTCGCCCTTGACCTTTATCAACAGCTACTACCTTTGCACCAAGAAGCTCCATACGGAAGACGTTTAATGCTTGGCGTTTAGTATCTTCTAAGCCCATATAAATTGTGCAATCCATCCCGAACATTGCGCAAGCAGTTGCTGTTGCTACACCATGTTGACCTGCACCTGTTTCAGCGATAACACGATGAGCACCCATGCGCTTGGCCAATAAAATCTGTCCAAGAACGTTATTAATTTTATGTGAACCTGTATGATTAAGATCTTCACGCTTTAAATAAATTTTTGCGCCACCTAATTGTTTTGTTAAATTTTCAGCAAAATAAAGTGGAGATTTGCGCCCAACGTATTCACGGAAATAATAATCTAGCTCTTTATTAAAGTCTTCATCGTCTTTATATTTTTGAAAGTTTTCATCTAAAATACTTAAAACATTTTGAAGCTCATCGGGAACAAAGCTACCGCCAAATTCACCGAAATATCCTTTTTTCTCTGCTACTGTACTCATCTTCTCTCGACTCCTCTATCTAATTTTTCCATAAAAAAAAGCCACTACAATCCTTCTGTAAAAAGGACGAGTAACCGTGGTGCCACCTTCATTCGCAAAAAATGCGCGCTTTCGTACTCCGATAACGGGGAGTAACTTCGTCCTCACATTTGATGAGGCTGCTCCAAAGTCCATTCACAAGTAAGCACTACTGATTTGCACCAACCATCAGCTCTCTTTAAGTACTACCGCTTGCTACTATTCTTTTTCTTCGCATTTATTGAAATGAATTGTAAGGTAGTTTCAGAATATTGTCAAGGCGTGCTGTGCAAAATCAAATCAATTAATCCCCGGCATAATTGTGCGACTCCGCTGAAAGAAATTTACAGGCAAGCTATTTTAAGAAGGATATAATGCATTAATTATTAACTGAAAATAAAGTTCTTTAATTCTTTATAAATAAAAGTAAAAATCACTATTGATTCTACCGTTACGTTAGAAACTATAATGAATGTATTAAAAGAAAAGGAGAAATATCAATGTATTCGATTGGTCAATTTTCAAAGAAAACAGGTGTCTCGATCCGTACTCTTCGCTATTATGATGAAATGAATTTGCTAAAGCCATCTTACATTTCGGAAACGGGACGTAGATTTTATGAAAATGAAGATATAATTACACTGCAAAAAATAACAGGATTAAAAACGTTAGGATTTTCGTTAAAAGATATTCAAGAGCTAATGAGGCAATCACAATGGGACATAACAGAGTCTTTAAAGTACCAAAAGGGGGAAATGCTCCGTAAATTGGTGGAAATTAAAAAGAATATTGAACTACTTGAATACACAATTTCGTTAGCGCAATCAAATCAGGTAATCGAACCAGAGATATTTATTGCATTAATTCAAAATAATTTACATATGGAATCTCAACAGCGATGGTTAAAGGATTATTTACCAAATGAAGTTGTAGATGAGATTTATGCTGTATCAAACGGTCACAACGTTCGTTATGATACACAATTAATAAACATTATAAATCAATTAAAAATAGCTTATAAGAACCAATTTACGGATACCGAAGTACATACTATTCTCGAAGGGCTTTTTTCTCAAGTACCACATGAACTATTTAATCGGTTACTAACAGAACCAAAACTAATGGAGATACAGTTGGATAGCATGTTATTTCCGTCACCATTTAGTAAACAAGAGGGAGAATGGTTAATTGAAAAAATAGAGAACATGCTAAAGGAGTATAAAACAAAATGAACATACTGTTATGGGGATTCATTGGGTTTACTCTTTTATATGAACCAATTATAGGTTATTGGTTATATCAAAGATTTAAAATACGTGTTCGGACTAATCCAGCAAGCAGAATACACTATTATAAGATTGTTATGCTAGGTTTGTGGTTACCGACACTTATTATTTTAATAGTAGTGGCAAATTCTGAACTTACTTTAGAAGAACTACGCGTAATAATGCCGAGTATTAACACAGAAGCATTAGGACCAATTGTTACATATATTGTCATAGTGGGAGCTCTATTATATAGTATATTGCTTTTATATTACGCGATTGGATATTTTATAAGTAATAATGTTAAAAGTAAGATGATATTAATGAAGCAAAAACAAATGAAGCATAAAGCGTTTACTGAGTTACTACCTGTTACAAAGAAAGACAAAGTTATCTGGAATCTAGTGGCATGGACAGCGGGGATCACAGAAGAAATTATTTACCGTGGATTTCTTATATTTGCATTTAACGCACTATTTCCAGAATGGTCAATTTGGTTCGTTCTATTGTGTACTTCAATAATATTTGGTCTTGCGCATACATATCAGAGTTTATCTGGTGTCATTCGGACAACCATTATTGGCTTTGTGTTCGGGATGCTTGCGATCGCATTGAACTCCATTATACCTCTAATACTTCTTCATGCTTTGATTGATTATGTTGGAAAATTAGGCGATGAGAATGAAAAGGATTAAATACAACAAAAAAGAGGAACGGTGAAACCGTCCCTCTTTTCATTAAATACGGCTCGATAAGATCCGTCAGTTAAATTAAATTTTTGAAGTTTAAGCGTTTATTCAATAGATACATAATCGGTGCACCAACCGCTAAAACAACAAATTCACCTGCAGCAACAGTTAACCATGTCCAGAAGAATGGTAATTCTAAAGCTAAGTTCAATTCGAAAGCAATGATGAACATTGTGCAAGTAAATAACAATGTATTGATGATTAAACGTGCCCAAATATTTTTGACAAATTTACAAATAAGAATGAACAACCCAAGTGTAATCATCGAATGGCCTACACCGAAAACTAAATCGTAAATGCCAAGTGGTGAAAAGATATTGGAGATAAAAACACCAATAATGATTCCAACGGCAAAGCGCGGATTAAACGCAACTAGATGGTTAAACATTTCCGATATACGGAACTGCACCTCGGTAAAGCCAAATGGTGTGACTAGCAATGTTATAGCAATGTAGAGCGCTGCAATAATGCCACTCGTAGCTAAAAATTTAATTTTCATATTTATTTCTCCTTAGTTTTTTTGCGTGGGATGGTTACGAACCACGTAAAGCAAATGCAATCATATCAATGTTCATGCTTATTTGTAAATAGCAAAGGGTAAAAAATATACGATAATAGTTAGATCTTGCTCAAAGCCCCTTAATGACAATGTATCTATGAAAAGGGACTTGTACACTTACTAGAAAATTATACAAAAATAGCAGATGATAAGTAACCTTGAAAGTTAGAAGTCGTGTCTATCGGGTCACTTGTTAAAAGAACTGCTTAGTTCTTTTAACAAGTGACCATTTCAATAGTTTTGTAAAACACTAAATGCTTGAGCAAATTTTTGAGCAAAGGTTAATGGAGGCTCTATTGATTGAAAATGGACGTACAAAATAGTTGGATCCGAATATATCCAATGATTATGAACAGCACTTATAATTAAGTTATTTTCTGCGAGTGCCTTAACAAATGGCTGTAATTCCTCTTGGCGTACTACTATTTCACCTAAGTTAAGTGCATTTCCATAGACATCAAGCGATTCGAACGTTATTCCAGCATGAAGTGCACTACGACTTGGGCGACCTTGAATCTTCACATGAAGGTTTCGAGGAAGTTTTACTGAGCATACGCCATGTTCCACAGAAGCTTTTCCGTTCGCAATCTGTGCAAATTTTGTACACATATCTTGAAAGCTTTGCATTTTAGACACCTCTCCTTTTTTATATTTATAGTGAGGATGTCTTGGCGCGAAAGTAGTACGTAAACATATCACTACCCTGTTTCCGATTTGAAATTACCCCTCTAAAATATTTCTAATTTCTTCTATTTCCAAAATTAAATCGTCTACTTGTTGCTTGAATTCATCTGTATATTCTAATTCCTCATCCAATTCTTTTGTATACTCTAAGGCATTTAAGGCGAAATCCAGAGCAAAAGCAAATAGACTGTCACATAGATTAGAAATGATTGTATCAATATTTCCTGTAGTTGTTGCATTTTGTTTCTCTTGTGAATAAGACGGCTGATTTAAATCGATATCATCATTATTCATGATATTCCTCCTTTTTGGGAACAGCACTAACCTCATTTGCATCATATGCGTTAAATGTAAAAAGGGGGACTAAAGTGAACATTTTTGTAGAAAAGTTAAATCACATCTAATCAGGTGTGGCTTTTTACTATACATAGTGCGGGAGCAAATTCTAAACGCGGGCTTAGATTGTTTATTAGAAACGGTTATCAAGGAACTACAACTAAAGAAATCGGCGACGCAGTTGGAATTAGCCAAGGATTACTGTTTCATTATTTCGGCTCTAAGGAAGAGGTATACCCTGAACTTTTAAATCGAGCTAAAGCTAGTATGTCTGTTATTGGGATTTCTGAAGGGGAATTTGCACAACCGTTAGAATATATAAATGTGATCGTTACTTCAATACTGGACTCCTTTAAAACGCATCCACTATCGGCAAAACTATTAATGTTAGTTGCTCAAACGCAAATTGCAAGTAACTTACCTGATACGATTCAACAAGTTGCTAAGGATCTTGCTGCATCTGAGGGAATTGAAAGTTTAGTATAAGAGGGTCAAGTTAAGGGAGTAGTACGAGAGGGTGATTCTAAAGCACTCGCGGGTTGTTTTTATTCTGCAATTCAAGGTGTTGCTCAAACGTACGTATGCTTCCCTGATATCCCGTGACCGCAAAAGTAGATGGTTAGTAGATATCTTAAAAAAGTAAGAGAGAATTATACGTGTTAATGGGGAATGTTAGGTACAGTTTTTACATATATTAGATTAAATTAGATGTCAGAAAAATAACTTCGCTAAATTGTCGAAAAAAATTTTGTTATGTTAGAAAAAGAAATCAATTTGTAAAAATAGCGCAGTTTAGCGGTTTAAAGCGACAAATTGAGCGAAAAGAAAGAATATTTAACTGAATCTAATAGTCAGAACATTCATAATGTTGTTGACGAATGTCGCTATTAAAGATACTATAGCGATACGTTCACACTTCGCTTGGATAAAGTGTGAGAAAAATCAGAGATTAAAATCGGGGGGATTATTTGTGAAAAGTAATTTAAAAAAGCTTTCGTTCCTGTTATTTGGGTTAGTTTTACTGCTAGCTGCTTGTGGTAGCAGTGGTTCTAGTACGTCGGATTCGAAAGGGAACGAAACGAATAATGCAAGTGGAAGCGACACTGCAGATGATAAAACATATAAGATTGGGATTACTCAAATTGTAGAGCATCCATCTTTAAATGCTGCAACTGAAGGTTTCAAAAAAGCAATTGAAGAATCTGGCTTAAAAGTAGAATACGATTCACAACTAGCGCAAGGGGATAACAGTCTTAACACGACGATTGCTAACAATCTAGTAAGTGCCAACGTAGATTTAATCTTTGCGAACTCTACGCCATCTGCACAAGCGGCGGCGACAGCTACTAGTGATATTCCAATTGTCTTCACTTCTGTAACAGATGCTGTTGGTGCGCAGCTCATTGACTCTATGGAGAAGCCAGGGAAAAATGTAACAGGAACGATCGATTTACATCCTGATACTATTTCGAAAACAGTAGCATTCTTAAAGGAATTGGGTGCGAAAAAAGTAGGTATGGTTTACAACGCTGGTGAACAAAACTCAGTAGCACAAGTAAAAGAAGTGAAAAAAGTGATGGGTGAACAAGGCCTAACAGTGGTTGAGGCATCTGCGGCAACTTCTGCGGAAGTAAAACAAGCTGCTGAATCATTAATCGGTAAAGCAGATGCATTCTATATCATTACTGATAATACAGTAGTTTCGGCACTGGAGTCTGTTATTGATGTAGCGAATGCTAATAAACTACCACTAGTTGTAGGCGAGCTTGACTCTGTGGCACGTGGTGGCTTAGCGGCATATGGTTTTGAATATTATGACATTGGTTATGAAGCAGGGCAAATGGCTGTGAAGATTCTAAAAGGTGAAGCAACTCCTGCTGATATTCCAGCTCAATATCCACAAAAGCTAAAACTATTAATCAATAAAAAAGTAGCGGATGGTTTAGGAATCGACATTAAAGATTCTTGGGGTGCAGAGCTTTTAGAAAAGTAATGACCTGACATGATCATCTATGGAGCGAAGCGGGGGAGAACTAAAACTGCCTCCGCTTTATCTTCTTTAAGCGTAAAAATTGAAATCAAATATGAGGAGATGATTCAATTATGTTTTTGGCAATATTTGGCGCAATGGAGCAAGGAATCATCTATGCAATTATGGCACTTGGTGTGTATTTAACATTCCGCGTGTTAGATTTTCCGGATTTAACGGTTGACGGAAGCTTTGTAACAGGAGCCGCTACAGCAGCGACGATGATTCTGCTCGGCTACCACCCGATCTTAGCGACTTTAGTAGCCATGGTTGCTGGATTTATCGCTGGATGTATGACAGGAATTCTTCACACAAAGGGGAAAATTAATCCTTTGTTATCGGGGATTTTAATGATGATTGCTTTATACTCTATTAATCTACGTATTATGGGATCAACGGCAGAAAATACGATAGGTCGACCGAATATTCCACTATTAAATTCAGAGACTTTATTTTCAAAGTTTCAAGCATTTTGGAGTAATTTAGGAATCGATACAGCATTAAATAACTTACTAAAAAGCTTCGGTGCTCCGCAATTACCTTCAACATGGAGCACGATTTTCGTAGTATTAATCATCACGATTTTAATTAAGTTCATTGCAGACTGGTTCTTGAAAACAGAGATCGGCCTCGCTATTCGAGCAACTGGTGATAATAAGCGTATGATTCGTAGCTTCTCGGCAAATACAGATACTCTTATTATTCTTGGGCTAGGACTTTCTAATGCACTTGTCGCATTTTCCGGAGCTTTAATCGCGCAATATTCGAAGTTCTCAGATGTAAGTATGGGAATTGGGATGATTGTTATCGGTCTGGCATCTGTTATTATCGGGGAAGCAATCTTCGGTACAAAAACGATTATGCGCACAACTTTCGCTGTCATTGCTGGAGCTATCATTTACCGCATTATTTTAGCACTAGCATTACGAGTAGATTTCCTTGATTCAGGAGATATGAAATTAATCACAGCTATCATTGTTATTATCGCGTTGATTTTACCTCAATTTATCAATAAGAGTAAGGAGCGCAAACGCAAGGTGAAGCGCGCAGCAGAGAAGACACGAGTAAAGACGGTTGAGCAAGGAGGGAAGGGCCTTGCTTAAATTAAAAGATATTAATAAGGTTTTCAATGAAGGTACGCCTGATGAAAAAATAGCACTTGCAGAAATTAATTTACACTTAAAACCAGGGGATTTTGTCACAATTATTGGTAGTAATGGAGCTGGTAAATCGACCGTGATGAATATGATTTCTGGCGCACTAACACCAGACTTCGGCACGGTTTCAATTGATGGAAATGAAGTTACGACTTTACCAGAATATAAGCGCTCCCACTACATCGGACGCGTATTCCAGGATCCAATGGCTGGTACAGCACCAACAATGACAATTGAGGAAAATTTAGCATTAGCTTATTCACGTAATAAGAGTAGAGGCGTGCGCTTCGGCGTTGATAAAAAGCGTCGGGAATTTTTTAAGGAATCTTTACAGATGTTAGGTTTAAATTTGGAAAACCGTCTATCTGCAAAAGTCGGCTTACTTTCCGGAGGGGAGCGTCAAGCGCTATCTCTTTTAATGGCAACCTTTACGAAGCCTTCGATTTTATTGCTAGATGAGCATACGGCAGCACTTGACCCATCTCGTGCAGAGTTAATCACACGTATTACGAAATATTTAGTTGAGAAAGACAACTTAACGACATTAATGGTCACGCACAATATGCAACAAGCATTAGACTTAGGAAATCGACTGATTATGATGGATAAAGGTCAAATCATTTTAGAGGTTGGCGAGGATCGCAAGCATGAATTAACCATCCCAGATTTAATGGCAGAGTTCGAACGTATCCGCGGTGAGAAAATGAACTCAGACCGTGCGTTACTAGGATAATAAATGATAAAACGCTCATACATTTAGTGTGGGCGTTTTTTTTGTTGGATGTCGATATTTTTTAGAAGTGGGGTGATAAATTAAAAAAAGTAGGTCGATAAACAATCAAAAGTTCTCGATAAATAAGCAAACTCTTTCGATAAAGTGCATTATAATCTAGCTAAAGGAGGTGAACATATGCTACTGAAAAAGCGGGGAGTTTCATCGAAGCAACGCATGTTAGAAATGATTGAGAGGCGGTTACCGAAATCTCACGCTAAGTATGATTATTTTCAAGAAATGCTAGGAAGAACAAAGGCTGGCATTGCTGGTGAGCAAAGAGTAGATCGAGAATGGCGGGAAATCTATTTGGAGCATGCGTATTATTTATTGCATGATGTAGAGCTTAAGGCTGAGAGTACTGGTGGATGGACACATCAAATGGATACATTATTTATGTCCCAACATTTTGTGCTAATCGTTGAAATTAAAAATATCGTTGGTCATGTAGAATATATGGAAGATAACCATCAATTTATTCGAATTACTTCTGATGGCAGAGTAGATGGCTTTAGAAATCCCTTTGATCAAGTGAAGCGACATGCTAGGTTTTTGCGTCGGCTATTTCAAATGAGCGGGCATCATATACCTATTGAATATATAGTCGTTTCTGCAAATCCGAATATGATTATGACGCCCACTTTCTTGTCCCAGCCAATTATTCATGTAAGTGGTTTGGCAGAAAGGATAGATCAACTGTTCAAGCAGCATCAACAAGTCTGTCTAAGTGAAAAAGATTTGAGAGAATTATCAGCGCATATTTTAACGAGGCACAAACCAATTCAATGGACCATAGATATTAAAGTGGATGAATTGAAGAAAGGTGCACTATGCTCGCATTGCCATTTTGACCATGTCCTACGTTACACTCATGGGAAATGGCGTTGTAGCAATTGCCAATCGATTGATAATCAATCGATGCTAGTCGCATTACATGATTTTCGATTAATGATGAGCAACAATATTACAAATGCTCAGTTTCGTAATTTTTTTGATATTGACTCAGAGAAGGCGGTTTATTATTTATTGAAAAAGTTAAAATTTGAAGCGATAGGTGAAAATAAAAATAGAAAATATATAATTCCTGCCAAATTGTTAGATTAAATGTAAGCGACGTAAACTATCGGTGCGGTCAGATAGTGTCGCTTGTAAGGTAGATGTCGATAAACGCTGAAAAGTTTCGATAGACAAGAGAAAAGTTTCGATAAACCTCAAAAAAGTCTCGATAAACAATCAAAAGTTCTCGATAAACCTCAAAAAGTCTCGATAAACAATCAAAAGTTCTCGATAAATCTAAAAAGTTCCTCAATAAAAATCTCTCATTCCCGCAAAAAAAAGCCACACTCACATAGCAAGTGTGACTCTTTATTTTAGACTAGTAAGCCAAATAGTTGAATGTCGTTGTTTACTTCTTTGTATTTGAAGCCGAATTCATCCATGCGTACTAGTAAGCCGTCGTAGTCCTCACGATTACCGAGCTCGATACCGACTAAGGCTGGACCACTTTCTCTGTTGTTTTTCTTTGTATATTCGAAAGTTGTAATGTCGTCATTTGGTCCTAGAACGCTAGTTAGGAATTGGCGAAGCGCGCCTGCACGTTGTGGGAAGCTTACGATGAAGTAGTATAGTAAGCCTTCGTGAATTAAAGATTTTTCTTTAATTTCCTGCATACGACCGATGTCATTATTACCACCACTAATGATAATAACGACTGATTTGCCTTTAATTTCCTCTTTATAAGAATCGAGGGCTGCTACTGATAATGCCCCAGCAGGCTCTGCGATTATGGCATGTTTATTGTAAAGATCTAAGATTGTTGTACATACTTTTCCTTCTGGTACTAGGACGATGTCGTCTAAATAGCGACGACAAACATCATATGTGTGATTACCGACGCATTTTACCGCAGCACCATCTACGAATTTGTCAATCCAATCAAGTGCTACTGCACCGCCTTCCGCAAATGCAGCCTTCATACTGCCTGCCCCAGCAGGTTCTACACCGATAATTTTGCTATGAGGAGAAAGGTTTTTCACATAGGCAGAAACACCGGACATTAAGCCACCACCACCAATACTACCAAATACGTAGTCAATTGGCTCCTCCATGTCATTCATAATTTCAACAGCGACCGTTCCTTGACCAGCAATGACATCAAAATCATCAAATGGGTGAATAAAGATTTTATCGTGTTCTTCACAGTAAGCGAAAGCACTTTCTGCAGAATCATCAAAGGTATCGCCTGATAAAATAATTTCTACATAATCACGACCAAACATACGCACTTGGTCAATTTTTTGCTTAGGTGTTGTTTGAGGCATAAAAATACTTGCTTGAATTTTCAATTGTGCACAGGCGTAGGCAACACCTTGAGCATGATTGCCCGCACTTGCGCAAACAACGCCAGCTTTACGAGCCTCTTCTTCAATTTTTTTAATCTTATAATAGGCACCGCGCAGTTTAAATGAGCGTACATGCTGTAAATCTTCGCGTTTAAAATAAATATTAGCTCCGTATTTCTCGGATAAATAGTCATTTTTTTGTAGCGGCGTGTGCACCACTACGTCTTTTAAAAAATGATGTGCAATCAAGATATTTTCTACTTGCACGGTTCTAGTGTCAGCAGCTTCCATAATATTCATCCTCCGTATGCGTATAAAACATTTATCTATGATAGCACACTTTATAAGCTTTTTGTCACTAATTTTTAGTAAATTCTAAATTTTCGGTGTCTATTTAATACAAAATTGATTTCTTCGAGAAATTTTTGGAGAAATAAAGGATGCACACATTTCCTCATAACGAAAATGGTCAAGCATATAATAGAATACCTTAGGACAAGTAGGAGGGTATGTAATTGGAAATCATTCAAGGAATTCTATCTACATACATTCAATTTTTCAATTGGGAAATGTGGAAAGAAATTTTGACTGACCCTGTATCTTGGGGGTTAATATCAACACTCATTATAATAGAAGGTTTACTTTCGGCTGATAACGCACTTGTATTAGCAGTGTTAGTAAAGCATTTGCCAAACAAGCAACGCAAACGAGCATTAATGTACGGAATGATGGGGGCTTATTTTTTCCGATTTTTATTTATTGGGATAGGCGTTTATTTGGTAGAATTCTGGTTTATTAAATTGCTAGGAGCTCTGTATTTGGGTTGGCTATGTGTCGCGCATTTCTTACAGATTGGGGAAGCGGATAGTGTCAAGGAAATGAAAAAAACAGGATTGATGGTTCGGCTTTTTGGAACGTTTTGGGCAACAGTTATTTCCGTAGAGCTGATGGATATTGCCTTTTCAATTGATGCAATTTTTGCAGCATTTGCGATATCCAATCAAATTTGGATATTACTAATCGGGGGAATGCTAGGTATTTTAATGATGAGAACGATTGCAGGCTTATTTTTAATCATTATTGAAAAAATACCAGAATTAGAGGCAACAGCATTTATTATTATTGGCATTATTGCACTGAAAATGCTAGCTAGCGTCATCGGTATTCACGTTCCACATTATATGTTTTTTGTTGTGTTAATTATTATATTTGCTATAACCTTCATGATACATTTCTTGAAAAAAATGAAGGTCGCTTAACATAAAAACGGTTCTGATCTCCATTTAGAAAGGGGACAGAACCGCTTTATTGTTAGTATCGAAACTAAAGCTTTTTTATTTTACATAATGATCAGGATTCACAATGTAGAACTTTTCAATATTAAGCCAGCTTTCGCTCATTGGTTCACCATCATCGATACGTTTTTCTGTTTCTTGCATCATCCAAGCAGTTTGGGATGCGTGTGCTTGTAAGGCTTTAATTTTATCCGCCTTCATTTCACTTATATTGACGACAACATGTGGCTCTCCATTTTTTTCAATCGTATCATTTGCAAAGGCACAGCCCATCACTTGTGGACGGGCAGCTTTTGGCATACGACGAACAGCTTCTACTACGGCACGTGCTGTTGCCTCATGGTCAGGATGCACAGCAAAACCAGGTAAGAATGTAAAGATAAGAGAAGGCATTAACTCCTCTATTAAACCTTCCATAAGCTTTACCATTTTTTCATCGTCTTCAAATTCAATCGTTTTATCACGGAAACCAAGCATACGTAAATCTTGTATTCCCATAGCATCTGCTGCTGCAATAAGCTCCTTACGTCGAATTTCTGGCAATGATTCACGTGTTGCAAAAGGTGGATTTCCTAAATTACGCCCCATCTCGCCTAAAGTTAAACAGGCATATGTAACAGGTGTATTCATTTTCTTCGTATAGTAGGCAATTGTTCCAGCAATTGAAAAAGCCTCATCATCTGGGTGAGGGTAAACAATTAAAATATGACGTTGTGGTTGTAAATTCAAAAAGTCGTCCCCCTTAATAAGTAAATGGCGTTTCGCTAATTTCAAGTGCAATCGCCAATTTACCTGAGTAATCTAGTCCTGCCATTAATAAACGGCCTAAATCATCTAATTCAAAATGTGTGATGCCTTGTGCATAAACCCAGCCATGTGCCATTTTCAAGCCAACACGATGGGGTGAATCATCTACCACTTTAGCAAGTTCATAGTTGATTTTAGCATTACGAATAAAAGCACCTGCATTAAAAAATTTCTCATCAAAGTGTGCTGCATAAGAACCGTTCGTCGTCTCAAGATGGATATAAACGTCTTTGTTGGCGAAAGAATTCAATAATTCCTGTAACGTCTTTACTTGTACCTCTTGCATCTTAACACTCCTCTCGATTATTTCTCCTTTAAGTATAGTAAAAATAATTCACAAAGGGAAATTGAATGCCTCCGTAGCATAACATCATCAATAACTTTCCTTCAAAGGTATCTAGAAGGCTTGTTCATTCACAAATTGAACTGCTTTTAGAGGATGTTCAAACACACACTGAATAAAGGAACTCAGTCTGACAACGCCACGTCCTGTGGCAATTTATCTACGCTTTCGCGCAAAAAAAAAAATTGTTGGCAGCCTAAAGCCTCTAAACGCAATTATACCAAGGCATAATTGAATGCATCTTTTAATCTATGAAAATGTATCGAGCAATATTCTTGAAAAAAATTTTGAAATATATCAATATAATAAGTGTGAAGCAATTTTGTACAAAATGTGTCGTTTTGTATTGTATCCGATTTCACAAACGAAAAGATACTGCGACCATAATTTCTTCCTAATTGACGGATAAGCAGTACATAGTGTTGAAGGGGATTTTAAACTAGGTAATAACGAATTCTATCTTGGTACAATAGATGACGTTCCTTTAACATTTTATGTATGGCTATGGCAAGGGAAGAAGACGGAAAGCTCATTATCATAGTATAGTAAAAAAAGCCGCGATTCTCTTTATGACGGAGAATCGCGGCTTTTTTATAATTAACGATTTTTGGAGTATGTATTTGTTAATATCGGTTGAGTTTTCGTTCAATGGAATCTAGACGATTGTTGAGATGTGATAGATGCTTATGCATTTGTCTATATAGTACATGTTGATTTTGCGCGTCGGATGTTCTTGTTTGTTCCATTGCCTCTTCCTCCTGTAATGCTAAAATGTTGGAGAGGGTTGCTAAGGAATACCCTATTGTCAAAACCATTGAAGATATTAATTCTACTTTAGTAGAAGTTATATCTCCACTTTGGATACCTGCATTTTCACCTAGGAGACCTGCTTCTTGGGCACCTAGATTAGGTGGATCAACATTTGTGTTTTGTTGTTTACGTCTTGCCATTTTTCTCCCTCCCATATACAGCTAATATATGGCATATGAAGTAGTAACGTATCTTGTCCTAAGCTTTTTACATTTGAAGCAATAATCCCTGCGCTTCTAAAGGTAAAATTCCTAATTTTCTAATAATTAAATTGATTTTTATGGATAAATAGAGCAATATAGTAAAAACAAACAGTTGTTTTTAGGGGGAATAAATGTGAATAAAGACTTTAAATATTGTAAAGAATCAAGAGTTATGCGTACAAGTCGCGTTTTTCCGAATGATATTAACAATCATAATACACTGTTTGGCGGTCGATTAATGAGTGACATCGATCAAGTAGCTTCAATTTCTGCTGCGAAGCATAGTCGTAGGGATTGCGTGACAGCCTCA
The DNA here is from genome assembly GCF_050277945.1 of Lysinibacillus sp. NPDC097214. Classification (NCBI taxonomy): domain Bacteria; kingdom Bacillati; phylum Bacillota; class Bacilli; order Caryophanales; family Bacillaceae; genus Lysinibacillus; species Lysinibacillus sp. NPDC097214. Next base: position 328,320 of record NZ_JBNNSS010000006.1, on the reverse strand, counting down.
ACGGATTCTGTAGACTTCTTGCATCCAATACGCCCGACTGATTCTGTATATTTCGAATCTTATGTATCGTGGACAGGTATATCTTCAATGGAGGTTTTCGTAAAGGTTATTTCTGAGAAATTGAAAACGGGTGAACGTAAGGTAGCGGCAACAGCATTATTAACCTTTGTTGCATTAGATGAAAATAATAAACCAACTCCAGTGCCATCTGTCATTCCGGAAACAGTAGAGGAGACAAAGCTACATGAAACCGCAGCTGTACGAGCAAATGCACGTGCAGCGCGTAAAAAGGAAAGTAAGGCATTGGCCCAATTCATTTCAATAAACAATCCATGGGATTAACGGCTCGAATTGATGGAGAACTAAAAAAGGCATCTGATCACTAGACAGATGCCTTTTTCGTTGTTAAATTTTTTCGTTGTTAAATTTTTTCGTTGTTAAATTTCAGTTACCGTTACTTGTGGTGCGCCAAAACGAGATTTAGCACCGTGCATAACTGGTCCTACATAGTCATTTAATGCCCAACCGTGAGCGATTGCAGCTGAAACGAATTCTTTTGCTTCAATGACAGCCTCTTTTACTGAAAGACCGTTTGCCAAGTTTGCTGTTACTGAAGCAGCAAATGTACAGCCAGCCCCATGGTTATAAGTAGAAGCGACTTTTTCAGATTCTAATAAGTAGAATTTTTCACCGTCGAAGAATAAGTCAGTCGCTTTTTCGGTAGCTAACGCTTTTCCACCTTTAATGACAATAGCTTTAGCACCAAGCTCGTGGATTTTACGAGCTGTTGTTTTCATGTCCTCGATTGTTTTTGGTGTGCCAGTTCCTGCTAATTGTCCAGCCTCAAACAGGTTAGGTGTTGTAACTGCAGCTAATGGTAAAAGATGTTGAATCATTGCATCTGTGTTACCAGGGTTCAATACTTCATCTTCTCCCTTACATACCATTACAGGGTCAATAACAACATTTGTCGTACCAGATTTTGCGATAGCATCACCTGCGATACGAATAATTTCTTCCGTTGACAGCATACCAGTTTTTATTGCGTCAATACCTGTTGAAAGAGCTGTATCGATTTGTTTTTGTAAAAGCTCTGTCGGTAATGGCGTTACGTTATGAGTCCAACCGTTTGGATCCATTGTTACGACAACTGTTAATGCCACCATGCCATATGTGCCGTGCTCTTGAAATGTTTTAAGGTCGGCTTGCATACCTGCGCCACCTGATGTATCAGAACCAGCAATCGTTAAAGTTTTTTTAAGAACCATGTGGAAGATCTCCTTTATAGAGGGAATTTTTAAAATTATCATCTAGTATAGTCTTATTCTGGGTGTATAAAAATAGTCAGAATTATATATTTTTATAAGGTCAGTTTATCTTCTATTAGTAGAAGTCTCTTACCTCTATATAGGAAAGGAGTTCATATAGGGTGTTAGCCTAACATCATCGCGTCCATAACTGACCTGCAGTAGCAATACAGTCTTCATGAAGGGCTAAACAAAAAAGTAGATTCTGGACGCAATTATGCCTTGGCATAATTGAATTGAAGCTTGAATTCGACATTATTTTTTTGTACCGTTGTAAGAAGAGAAAGGGGCTTATATTAAGATGAAACAAGCATTTCCGAATGATTGGCAAGCAATACTTGCAGAAGAAATAGAAAAAACATACTATACAAAGCTATGTCAATTTGTAGAACATGAATATTCAACCCAAACAATTTATCCACCGATGAATGATATAATGAATGCATTTTATACGACAGCTTATCAAGATGTGAAGGTCGTAATTTTAGGTCAGGATCCTTATCATGGACCAAACCAAGCACATGGCTTAAGTTTTTCGGTCATGCCAGGAATCCCGCATCCACCAAGCTTACGAAATATGCTAAAAGAGTTACAGGATGATCTTGGCTGTCCAATCCCTTTGGACGGAACATTAACAAGATGGGCACGGCAAGGTGTAATGTTATTGAACACTGTATTAACTGTTCGAGCGGGCCAGGCGAATTCCCATAAAGAACAAGGATGGGAGCAATTTACGGATGCTGTCATCGATAAATTAGCTTCAAGAGATAAACCCATTATTTTTGTACTTTGGGGTAGACCAGCACAACGAAAAAAACAATTAATTCGTCAATACTCAACGCAACATTTTATTTTAGAAGCGCCTCATCCAAGTCCACTAAGTGCTTATCGAGGTTTTTTTGGCAGTAAACCATACTCGAAAATCAATGCACAGTTAGAGGAATGGGGAGAGCGAGCAATTGATTGGAGCCTAGCTTAGTGGTCTATATCTTCCGAAAGCGAAGCGACAGCAACAAAATGTTTTCTGTGCGAAAGCGAAGCGACAGCAACAATTAAGCCAAGGCGAAATTGATGCACTTATCGTTTCGTGTTACAGTTAATAATAGAAGAAAGTGGGTAACAACGATGAATGTAAATTGTTTCAAATGTCAATATTTCAAAGTAACATGGGACCCACAAACACCACGGGCCTGTGTAGCATATGGCTTTAAAACAAAGCAAATACCATCCGTTGTCGTTAAACAATCTTCTGGCACGGACTGTCTGAAATTTGTGCCAAAAGCAGAAAGTGGGAGAATGCAATGATTCCTTATCAAGCCGTTATTCAACAACTTGAAAAACAATTATCCGGTGTCAAAAATGCTGGAGACGAACAACAAATTCGTGAAGCTTTAACAGCAATCCGAGCATTATGCGACGTGGTATTAGACGCATCTGACGGCATTTCTAAAGCACAGTCAAAACCTCTGCCACAAATGCTAGTGTCAGAGCCGAAGCAAACAAGTTTATATACAGCAAAAATTGAAGAAGAAGACGGAGCGAATGGTGATTCAATTTTTGACTTTTAACCATTAAAGGCAGGGTAAACAATATGAAAAAATTTATCGTGACAGGTGCACTTCATGGCTTTTTAGCAGTGGCACTGGGTGCATTCGGTGCACATGCTTTAAAAGAAGTTCTAGACGATTATAGTCGCGGGATTTGGGAAACAGCTGTGCAGTATCAGATGTTTCAAGCTACAGCTATCCTTATCATTGGTATATTGATGAACTCCAAACTACTAGGTGCGGTCAAGCAGTTAAATTTAGCTGGAATCTTTTTTAACCTAGGTATTGTCTTCTTTTCAGGAAGCTTATATGTACTGGCAATCAGCGGCGTTAAAGTTCTTGGTGCGATCACACCAATTGGTGGTGTTCTATTTTTAGCTGGCTGGGTTCTAATTATAATAACTGCGCTTAAACATGCTCGATAAAATTCAGTTCCTACAAAGTTACTCCTTTACACTATGTGTGAGGGAGTTTTTGTTTTTTATAGACCTCTAGGATCAAGAGAATTTTTCTTCCGGATCAACAATATAATTTCTATAGAATGGTAGTTTTAATTCCTATTGTTTTTGTAAGGATTTATAGTACACTATAATTATCAAATAAGTTCGACAAATAAGAAGTGAGGTTTTGTGATATGGAGAAGCTTTTTACTTTACTAGATAATAACTATGATGAAATGGTAGCGATTCGCCGTCATCTACATGAATATCCGGAATTATCCTTTGAGGAAGTGGAAACACCAGCATATGTAGCTGCTTTTCATCGAGCGTTAGGACATGAGGTTCGTGAGCATGTAGGTGGACGGGGTGTTGTTGCAACTTTAAATGGAGGAAAGCCAGGTAAAACAGTGGCATTACGCGCTGATTTTGATGCTCTAGCCATTCAGGAGGAAAATGACATTCCTTATAAGTCAAAAGTGGATGGTAAAATGCATGCATGTGGACATGATGGTCATACTGCGACATTACTAGTGCTTGCTAAAGCGCTTCATGCAATGAAGGATGACATTGCAGGCAATATAGTTTTTATTCATCAGCATGCAGAAGAAATGGCGCCAGGTGGAGCAAAACCTATGATTGAAGATGGCTGTCTAGACGGGGTAGATGTTATTTTCGGTACACATTTATGGGCACCAACGCCATTGGGCGATATATTGGTGAGAGATGGGGCAATTATGGCTGCCGCGGATAAGGTGGAAATTACGATTCAAGGTAAAGGTGGTCACGGTGCGGAGCCTCATCATTCTATTGATGCTGTTACTTTAGCGTCACAGTTTGTAGTCAATGCGCAGCAGCTCATATCTCGTCGTATTGATCCATTAAAATCAGCCGTTTTAACAATTGGTCATCTTGAGGCCATTAATCCTTTTAATGTGATTGCAGAGCGAGTAGTGTTAGCTGGAACAGTCCGAACTTTTGACGAGCCCGTACGCAAACAAATGGAGCAAGAGCTTGAGGCCGTTTTAAATGCCTCTTGTTTGGCCTTTGGTGCAAGCTATAATTACCGTTATACGAGGGGCTATCCACCTGTTTACAACCACGCGAAAGAAACAGAATTTGTTGCACAACTGGCAGCTGATATACCAGGAGTAGAAAATATAATAACGTGCCCACCATTTATGATTGGTGAGGATTTTGCGTATTATTTAGAGAATGTACCAGGTACTTTTTTCTTCACAGGCGCTAAAAAGCCAGAGTGGGAAGTGGCATATCCTCATCATCATGCACGCTTTGATTTTGATGAGCGTGCAATGTTGATCGCTGCCAAAACTTTAGGAAAAGCAACATTGCAATTTTTACAAGAAAATAAATAGGGAGCTCTTTTAGGGCTTTCAATAAAAAATTGGCATGCTAGGAGGAATCCTACCATGCCAATTTTTCAATCTAATGATAAATGCCCGCGTAAATTCCTCATTAAAACATTTGCCATAATTAAGAGGTAACTAGATAGAGGTTTCAAGGCGGTTGGCGATCAAATTTCTACCTATTTTCTTCAAGTGATTGAAGGGAAAGGAGTTGATGCCAATGACTATTTTTGAAGCAATGACGCTGACTATTAATTTTGCAATTCTTATAGTGTCAGTAATTGCCTTGCCATTTACTTTTACACAAAAAAAGTAAACCGCCTCTGCCTCGCAAGCATGTGAGTAGGTTTACTTCTTTTCTCATTGCAAATCGCCTTTGAAGCGATTCGTCTTGTTACTAAGACCATTTGGTGCTGTCACACTGAATGGTCTTATATTTTTTATATACATCTTCAGTAAGAATATAACATGGAGATACGAGTTTATTCAAATAGAACAATTTTTTACTCAAATTGACAAAACAATAGGATAATTACCTCCAAGGTGCGAAGGAGCACCCCTTTGCTCGGTCCTCCTTGCTATTGAGGAGTGGAATTTAGAAAATACGAACTTATGAATAGTTCATTTCAATTATGGATTTTGGTTAAAGTAAGCCATTTCCTCATCGTATTCAGCAAAATCAAAGTAAATCATTGGGAATAGGAAACGATGATTTGATTTGAGTTCACGTAAAATAACATGATCTCGACCAGCAGCTTCTACAACGCCTCGCACAATTTTCGTGTTTTTTCCTGGCTCAATCGCATGTTCGAAAGAAAAATGGAAAGTACCAGGCTTTCCGCGATTCAAACGAAAAATATTTTCAATAAACGATTGCTCCCGTCCAGGTTGTCGTGCTCCGGGAATTACCTGTGGAGGCACTTGAGGCATTTGTTGTTGTTGCGTTGTCGGTGTCCAATAATAAGGCATCATAAGTTATCAACCTTCTTTCTTTTAGATTTGAGGACAATCTTCTTCGGTTGGCGAGAAGAAGCAATGCGCTTTGAATCTTCCCGTGTTCCACTGACCATACCATTGTGCTGGACAATCTCCCTCAGGTCTGAAAAACCATAGTGAACGAGTTGCTGGATGGAATCTTTCGCCTTGAATAACCCTCCTTGCTAATCGAAGGTCTTGATCACGTGCTCGTTGATAAAAGTAGCCTTTTACTGTCGCTTCAAAGCCCCCAGGACGCTGATAAACCATTTGTTCAATTGTACGAACATCCGTAAAATCTAAACAGTCTGCTCGTACACGATTGACGCCAACATTGCCGACCATCAGCATACCTAAGTTCCCTTCACCTTCTGCCTCGGCGCGCGCCTTGCTAGCATGGCTGTTTGTGCATCATTCGTCTTTATTACAGCGATTTTCACTCCTCCTCGCAGACAGTATATGCATGATGGTATCGTAGACATGTTCAATTTTAACTTTTTTCAGCAAGTGTTTTTGTACCGAAAGCGTAGCGACAGGTACAGAAGTTTCCCACCTCTATAGGCGGTGAGATGAATGGGGGGTAAGTTATTTTTTCAGTAGGTGTCCAAATACCTGCTGAAATAGTGGAACTCAGTCTAAGAACGCCACGTCCTGTGGCAACGACTGAGTGACCAACGTCGTGTTGGCCCAAAGCCTCCGGCGGATGTCACGGTATCGGAAAGGAGTTAATAGGGGATGTTAGCCTAAAATCATCGCATCCGTGCGATAACGGCTAACTGACCTGCATCGGTAAAAACGCCACGTCCTGTGGCATTACCGAAATGACCGACATCGTGTCGGCCCTCGTGCAGGCCTAAGCACAAAGCCGATTCCAGACGCAATTATGCCGAGGCATAATTGATTGAAAGAAATTCACAATTTAAAATTGCTAAGCATATATTAATAATGACGAGTCGTTTGTATAAGAGGGCCAGGTTTTAAATTCATGACCATAACGCTTATAAAAATGGGGAAATAGAGAATAGAAAATATAATGGGGAACGTGAGATAGGACATTGCATGTGTATTGAATACATGTGAGGTGACAAGGTATGGAGATTGGTGTTTGGGTAGGTATTTTGTTGAGTGCTGTGCTGGCATTTTTAGTGGGGAGTTTTTTCGGACAGCCACTCCATTGGTATCTCTTTATACTAATAATCGTAGTGGGATTTTTCATCAATACGATTATATTAATTTTGAAGGTTAAAGATGAAAGGTCTTGAAGCACAGCGCAGCCATATGAAAATAAGAAAGTGTCATCGTAATGGATGACACTTTCTTATTTTTTTTGATTGTGTAGGTGGAATCTGATGTTTGACAAGTATATTAAAAATAAACGGTGACATACTAAAGTTGGAAATTATTTTTTTGCTTTCATGAAGGAGTGTTATAATGCATACCTTTGGTACGTTTGTAGCAATTATCATAAGTGCATTCATCGCCGTTGGAATAGCAGAATACTATCAGCAACCGTATAATTGGTATTTAGTTTTCCTGATGATTCTAGCCGGTTTTTTTATTCATACAATTATTTTAATATTGGAATCAGAGAACAGCGAAGAAAGCGAATATTAAAAAATGCGAGTCCGATTGGTGGACTCGCATTTTTATATTTAATTAGACAGTTAATAATTTCACAAGTTTTTCTTGATCAAGAAGGTTACCAACGAAGAATGCACCAAACTCACCGTAGCGAGCTGACACTTCATCGAAACGCATTTCATATACTAATTTTTTGAATTGTAGTACATCATCCGCGAATAGTGTAACGCCCCATTCATGATCGTCGAAGCCAACAGAACCAGTAATGATTTGTTTAACTTTACCAGCATAGCCACGACCAATCATACCGTGAGAACGCATTAGCGATTTGCGATCATCCATTGAAAGCATATACCAGTTGTCATTGCCTTGGCGACGCTTATCCATTGGATAGAAGCATACATGCTTAGCACGTGGAAGCTCAGGATATAGACGGGCACGCACATGTGGATTTTGGTATGGATCTTCGTCTGAATCACCTGCTAAATAGTTAGAAAGCTCTACAACAGATACATATGAATATGTAGGAATTGTAAAATCAGCAATCGCTAATTTATTGAAATCAGCTTCAAGCTCTTGTAGCTCTTCCATAGTTTCACGTAAAGTCATAATCATAAAGTCAGCTTTTTGACCAACGATTGCGTAAAATGCATGGGCACCTGTTTTAGCGATATCAGCTTCGTTTAATTTTTCTAAATATGCAAGGAATTCTTCAACTGCTGCTTGGCGTTCTTCAGCAGAAACTAATTTCCATGAAGCCCAATCGATTGAGCGGAAATCATGTAAAGCGTACCAACCATCTAAAGTAATAGCTGCTTCATTCATTATTAAAAACACTCCTTTATAAGTGAATAGCATTCGAAATTTAGTTTATCATAGTTTGTACAAAATCCCTAAGTTCATGATTGTATTTCACGAATTTGACACCTTCCATAGATAATGTATTCTAAAGAGAAGAGATGTAAATAGAGGAGCTCCAATCATGAAAAGTATTTTACAACAGCCGATTTGGCGTTTTTACGATCAATCCATTAGCGCGAAGCAAAGATCGCCACTTGAATCCTTTGCTACAGACGACACGTTATGTCAGCTAGTTGGACAATTAGCCTCTCCGCCAACTATACGTACATGGGTACATGATGCATCTGTTGTGCTTGGTATTCAGGATCATCGTTTACCATATGTGCAGCAGGGCATGGACTTGCTCAAAGCACAAGGCTATCAACCTATCGTACGCAATTCAGGTGGATTAGCAGTAGTGCTCGATAAAGGTGTACTGAATATTTCTATTGTATTATCTGAACAAACGGAAGCGCTTAGTATTAATGATGGCTATGATGTAATGGTAGCTTTAGTAAAAAGCTTGTTCCCTGAAGTAGCAGATCAAATTGAAGCCTATGAAATTGTAGGCTCCTATTGTCCAGGCTCCTATGATTTAAGTATTAAAGGAAAGAAATTTGCTGGTATTTCTCAGAGACGTTTACGTCAAGGCGTAGCAGTGCAAATTTATTTATGTGTTGAAGGAAGCGGTTCAAATCGAGCCGCACTCATTCGTGACTTTTATGAGGAAAGTCTAAAAGGAGAAGAAACGAAATTTACGTATCCTAATATTGTCCCTGATGTGATGGCGTCATTATCTGAACTAATGGACGTATCATTAACAGTGGAAGCTGTTGTTATTCGCTTACAGCAACTTCTTAACAATATGGCAGAAGAAGAAATTCGAGTTGAATCTTTTCATGATGAAGAAATAACACTATATGCGTTTTATTTACAACGTATTTTTGAACGAAATACGAAAATGCTTGAACCGAAGTGATGAAGTGAAAGCCTTCAGCGGATGTCAGTGAGATATCGTGCGAGATAGATCGTTGCAAAGAAAAAAGCGATGCTGCTAATTAAGCGCATCGCCATTTTCTTGTGTATAAGGGCTGCTTACAACAAGATTCCCGTTTTTCTCCATTTTGAAAACTGGTGCAATTCGTTCATCCTCTTCATCTAGTGTAACTAGTCGTCTAGCACGGTTCATAATTTGTACAAATTGCTCGTAATCTTTTCGAATAGCTCTATTTTCCTCTTCTAGCTGTGTAATGGTTTTCTCTAGTTTTTTATTTTTCTCAGATGTTACGTGTACTAGTTGTCTCCATTTTGTAGACTCATTACCTATTTCACCAGAGTGCTGTAAACGTAATAAATAGGCTATGACAATATCAAGATTTAATGCAGATAGAGGAATTGATTTACCCTCTGCGGCACTACTATTGACTGTAAACATACTTGAAGCACGGCGTCTTGCCGGAGCTCCCAACACTCGCATTCTTTCTTTTCTTTCTTTTTTTGCTTCTGATAATTGTTCCTCGTATTCTTTACGAACAACAGCATTCCAACGAAAACCACATGCAGCAGCAGTACGATTCAAGGCATCACCAGCTTCTTCAAAGGCATTTAACTGTGTACTACCTTCTGTCACATGGCGAATGACCGCCTCTGCTAATAATTCATCGTTTTCATCTAACCAAGCATCTTGTCTGACTTTACTCATATTAAAATCCTCCCACCTTTATTTGGAACTTTTTATTTACAACTAGCATGACCAATCTTTTAACCTTTTATTCATCCATGTGGAAGGAATTATGCTTGAATACAAGGGGAATAATGCGATACAATACCCGATGTAGGTTTGTACGTATGCTACATACTTAAATATGTGAAAGTCATACGTTCAATAGAAACGATTTTTGATTTTTTGATTAAAAAAATACTATATAGAAAGGGTTGTTGACAAAATGGCAAACGAATTTAAAGTTTGCGATGAATGTCAGGCCGTTAACTTAAAAACGTTAATTCCAAAATTAAAGGAAATCGATCCTGATGCAACCATCGAAATTGGCTGTCATTCCTATTGTGGCCCAGGACGTAAAAAAACATTTACCTTTGTAAATAGCCGTCCTGTTGCTGCATTAACGGAAGAAGAACTAATGGAAAAGGTTTTAGCAAAGTTAAAAAAATAAGTAAGCAAAACGCTATCTTCACTAGTCTAGTTGGAGATAGTTTTTGTTTTTTGTGTGGATTTTTAATATCGACGGATAGAAGAGTCAGAGTGATGGAAAGAAGAGTCAGAGAGACGGATAGCCATTGAGGCGACGGATAGAACTACCAGAGCGATGGATGGAACCATCGAAACGACGGAAAGAACCATCGAAGTGACGGATTAATTCATCGAAACGATGGAAGGTTCACGTTCACGTCGCCTCATCAGATGGAAATTAGGTCAATAGAAACCTAAAATAAGACGAGAATACAGTGAGTTAGGTTGATAGTCTCTATAATTAAAAGTCAATATGTATGCTAGTCCTGTATTTATCGCATATAATAGAACAAATAGGAAACGGGGGTGCTGTACAATTGACACATTATGCAAAAGCTAAATTACAAGAGGAAAAAGTATTCAAGGATCCAGTGCATCGCTATGTGCATGTACGGGATCAAGTGATTTGGGATCTAGTTGGTACGAAAGAATTTCAGCGACTACGTCGAATTCGCCAGCTCGGTACAACATTTTTAGTATTCCACGGAGCAGAGCATAGTCGCTTTAGTCACTCACTTGGCGTTTACGAAATTGTACGCCGCATAGTAGATGATATATTTGCAGGTCGTCCAGAATGGGATGAAGATGAACGTCTGCTTGTGCTTTGTGCAGCCCTATTACACGATTTAGGGCATGGGCCATTTTCACATGCCTTTGAAAATGTTTTTGAGCTTGATCATGAATTTTATACAAGACAAATTTTGCTCGGTGATACAGAAGTGAATGCCGTATTAAAAAAAGTATCGGCTGATTTCCCAGAGAAAGTATCACAGGTTATTGAAAAAACATATCCGAATAAGCAGGTTGTCAGTTTAATATCGAGTCAAATCGACGCTGATCGTATGGATTACTTACAGCGCGATGCTTATTTCACTGGCGTAAGCTACGGTCATTTTGATATGGAGCGTATCTTAAGAGTAATGCGTCCACGGAAAAATCAGGTCGTTATCAAGGCGACGGGCATGCATGCGGTAGAAGATTATATAATGAGCCGCTATCAAATGTACTTACAAATTTATTTCCACCCAGTATCTCGTAGTGCAGAGGTTGTATTGAATAATATTTTAAAAAGAGCTAAGCAACTAAGCTTGGTAGGCTATAAATTTAAGCATGAGCCTACACACTTTTTAGCATTTTTCCGTAACTCCATTACACTTGATGATTATCTTGCATTAGATGAGAGTATTCTTTTTACATATTTTCAACTTTGGATGCAAGAAGAAGATGCTATATTAAGTGACTTAAGCCGTCGCTTTGTTAACCGAAAGTTATTTCAGTACATCGATTTAGATCCAGGTGTAGAGCTAGATAAATATCAAAAACTACAAGAGCTCTTTAAGCAAGCTGATTTAAATCCAGAATATTATCTTGTCCACGATACGACAGCAGATTTACCGTATGACTTTTATCGACCAGGAGAGGAAGAAGTCCGTGTTCCTATTTTCTTAGAAATGAAAAATGGAGAGCTACGAGAGCTATCACGTGAATCTATTATTGTTGATTCTATTTCCGGCCGCATGAAGCGAGATCATAAAGTATATTTCCCACTAGATTTCCTGGAGGACAACAGTATCCATCCTGCTGTGAAGAAACAAATATTAGCCTTGCTGCAAGGTCAGGAGAAAAAATAATAAAAAAAATTTTTGTGTATAATTGTGTGTATAAAAAATAAATGGAATTAATAGTATTCCGACATACCTATAGTGAAAAACAGTGAAAGTACTCTATATGAGTTATTTTCGCTGTTTTTTTGTTGTTGTATAAAGATGAAAAAAGTGGAAACTATATAGAAGTTTTTAGAATATTATAAATAAAAAGTCCTGGATTGTTTAGAATTTGTTTAGTATTATCTTTTACTATGAGTCTTAAACCCTAATGGGGTGAAACCTATTATTAAAGGTGTCACAAAAGCACTATGGATATATTCTGATTGTACATCGTACATACATAAGTCATCGTGAGTGCCTATTCGTGAGTATTTATTTGAGTGTATTCATATAGACGACAAGTGAATAGAAGGAAAGAGGGAACAACCTATTGTTTGCGGCATACTTTTCCATGACGAAAGATGCAACGTCGTCAGCAAATACCAACAGGTAGCTTTCTGAACTTAGAAAAGGAGAGAAACATGCAAAAATTTAAAAAGTTAAACATAGCAATAATCTTAACGCTACTCGTATTCCAAACAGTACTATCGCCGATTTCAGTGTTTGCGAATGACGTGGGTTCTAGCAATGAATTTAGTAGGGTAGCTAGTTCTGAAGATGGAGTAACAGATTCAGATGGAGCAACAGATTCAGATGGAGCAACAGATGCAATAGTAGATGATAATGCTGGCGTTGATGCATCAGAAACCCCTGAAGTACAAGACCTTCCTGAAAAAGAAAATGGTAGTGAGGAAACAGAAGGAAAAGAAGTTACATCTGAACCAGCTGCACCATCAGAAGGTGATAAAGAAGTTATTAATGAGGGAAAAACAGAAGAAACAGAAAGTGATCCCACTACAACTGAGGGTACTAAAGAAGAGGAACAAGAAGTAGTAGAAGACGAACCTCAAGAAGAGACTTCAAATGTACCAGAGGGGCCTATACCAGATAGAGAGCCAGCTCAAATTAATGTCAATATTATTAATCAGGATACTGTGAAAATTTATGACAAAGCCCCAGAAGCTATTCATGAAAACGGAGTAATTACAGATTACCGTCCGATGGGGAATGAACTAAAGAGTAATGTTGATGTAGATAGTGAAGCTTTTATTTTTATGAGATGGAATTTACCATATCGAACTGAGGGCTATGCGGCTGGAGATACTTTTACTTTTACATTGCCTCAGCAGATGAAAGGCTTTGATGTATCAACAACTCCAAAACCACTTAGTGGGGGAGTAGGTACTTATATTATTGATTCTAATGGTAATGTTACTTTTACTATTACAGATGACGTCGAGATACTCATGTTATTAAACACATTAGATGAAAATGGCTCAATACCTGGAACTTTTTGGGTTGGTGGTGGATTTGATGTAAATAACATGGAGAATTCCACATCTCAAGAATTAATATTCAAATGGCAAGACACGATAATTACAAATATACCAGTAGATTTTAAACCTTCGAACGTAACAGGTTCGAAAACAGGTAAAGCTTTCAGAGGGGATCAAGAATCAACTCGTAATTCAACGCATATTGAGTGGACTGTTGACTTCAACAAAGAAGGAAAGCATTTAACAAATGTTGTGTTAGAGGATGTCTTAAATAATGCTGCATTACAAGTAGATCCAACTTCTGTAAAATGGTCTATTTTACCGGTGAACTTAGATGGTACAGCTGGAACGCCATTAGACGAAAAGAGTGTCGATCCATCAAACATTAATGTAGACTCTGAGAGTAACTTCCAAATTAATCTCGGTGAGATCACAACTCCGATACGTGTTACATTTACAACAATTATTGATAAATCAAAATTAGAAACTGAAACTGATCCAAGTTTTTTCAATAAAATTTCAGTGACAGCAAATAATGAACAGGTTGAACAACTTACTTCTAATTCGATAAAAGTAAGCTTTAACAAACCTATTGAAAAACAATTTGTATCATATGATGCAAAGGAAAAATTATTAACTTGGCAAGTGAAATATAATTATGATCAAGCTAAGCGAGGCACAACTTGGTTTACAGATACTATAGGAGAAGGTCACAAATTTCATGAGGTAATTTCATGGGAAAAAATGAGTGTAGACTCAGATGGCAATGCTACAGTGGTATCGGATGTTAAGGGTGACTCAAATTATAGCGTAGAATCAACTGACAAAAATGAGGTAGTGTTTAAAGGGCCGGATGATGCAGAAGCATATTTAATTACGTATAGTACGAAATTAGATGAACGTGTATCAGAAGAGTGGAAGAGTTTTTCTAATAATGTTCATATATCTAACACAGAGCTAGGTGCTTCTGCTTCAACTTGGGTACAGCAAGGAATTTTTAAGAAAAGTGTAATAGGTACGGATTACAAAGCTAAAAACATTACATGGGAATTAAAAATCAATACAGATAACCAAAATATGAAAAATGTTGTTGTGACAGATGATTTTGATGGCCAAAACCTTACATTAAAACTTTCTGAATTAAAAAATGCGGGTGCCGACAAAATTGAATTTAAGCAATCTGATGGCAAATACTTAGATGTGACAAACGCAAAAGATAATGCAACAACTAATAATGGTTTTAAACTTACATTTAACAAATTAACTGAAGAAAAAATAATTCAGTATACTACTTCATATGATTCAACCAAACCTCTGCCAGATTCAATAAAAGGTTATGTGAATAAAGCTACTATTAAAGCGGATGGTTTAAATAATGTTAAAGAACAAGAAGCATCTGTGAAACCAACTGAATATACAGAGAACAATGGTAAGAAAACTGGAGTATACAATAAATACACTAGAGAGATTACTTGGGCAGTTGACGTTAACTACAACTATCAAACAATCACTAATGCAATATTAGAAGATTCATTTACAGGTAATCAAAAGTTGGTTAAAGATTCATTTGAAGTGCAAAAATTAGAAATAATTAATGACACAACTGTTAGACCAATAGGTGAAGATTTATATAACGCCAGTGCTCTAGTATTACCTATAGATGGTGATTCATTCAGCTTTAAATTAAAGTTAGGTGATTTAGTTAAAGAAACAGATTCTGCTTCACCAAACATGAAAGATGCTTATCGAATAACGTATAAAACAACGTTAGATTTAGAAGGAGAAACAATTGATAAGCTATATTCCAATCATGCAAAATTAACTGGAGATGGAGCAACAAAGGAATACTTTGATCGAGAGTATACAGTTGAACCTGATCATGGGGGAGAATTCCTTGATAAAACAGGTAAGCAAAATGGTGATTTAGCTAAGTGGAAAGTTGTGATGAATGCGAGTAGATCGTCGTTAATCGGAAATCCTACTTTAACAGATGAGCTAACGGGGGATCAAAAATATTTACCAGATACATTTGAGTTATCTGAAGAGATATCTGCAGATGAAGGTAAAAGTTGGAGCGAGAAACCTTTAAATATTACTCTAAATGAGGGCTCAGATAATGTGTACTCGATTGATAATGACGGAGAAAAGATTGCTACATTAACAATCAACGAAAAGAATTTTTCATTAGTATTTGACAATACTATTAATTCTAAATATGTATTAAAGTATTCTTCATATATTAACGAAGCCCATGGGGAATACATTAGTAATCAGGCGAAGTTTGCTGGAGAAGGCAAACAAGCAATTGATAGTGAGGATAATGAAAAGTTTCAAGTTCAGTGGGGAGCTTCTGGAGGAGCGGCTGCACTGAAAAAACAACCATTAAAGATTTTAAAAGTTGATAGTGAAACAAATGCACCTTTAGCAGGAGCAGAATTTAACTTATGGAATGCTAATGGAACTGTTTTATTAGAAAAAGGGTTAGTCACTAATGACAATGGAGAAATAGTAACTAAAAATTCCTATATTTCTTTGAACTATCAATTAGAAGAAGTTAAAGCTCCAGAAGGATATCAACTTAATTCAAAGAAACTAAAAGTGACATTTAAAAGTGATAAAGACGGTCAATACTCAGTTGTGAAAGTTAAAAACACAATTGATAAGGCTAAAGCATGTGAAGTAACGTTTATCAATACAGATGAAGAGACTAATGAAGTTATTGAAGCAAGCAGTAAATACCAAATTGTAAAAGTTATAAATGAAAATGAAAAAATAGTAATTATCCCTGAAATCACTTCGAATGGTGGGAAAATTACAACGCCTTTATTGCCAGCAGGAGATTATCAATTAATTCAAATTGAAGGTCCTGAAGGTTATTATAGTCAAGACGATCCAAACTTTGGAGGAGACAAAACGGTTGAATTTACTGTAAATCCAACAGATTGCTCTGCTGCTCCGAAAGAAATTCCACATAAAAAAATTCCTAACACTTGTGAGGTAATTTTCATTAATGTGAATAAAGATCGTGAAAGCACAATTACAAATCCTGCTACTTACAAAGTAGTTGATGAAGATGGTAACGATGTAATAACAGGTATTACTTCTAATGAAGAAGGTAAAGTAACTGTCCCATCATTACCTCCAGGTGAATATACACTTGTACAAACTGAGAAGCCTAACGGATTTGAAAAAGCAGCGGACCAAAAGTTCGTAGTTACTGAAAAAACTTCGGGAGATTGCTCAGTTGAACCAATTAAAATAATACACACACCAAATACGTGTGAAGTTATTTTTGTTACTACTTTTGACGACAAGGAGATTAAATCAGAATCAACTTATCAAGTAGTAGAAAAAGATAATCCGGAAGTAGTTGTTATTCAAGAAGTTAAGTCTGATGAAAATGGTAAAGTTACTCTACCTAAATTAAATCCTGGTGACTATACTCTTGTTCAAACTAATGCACCTGCAGGGTTTGAAAAGGCAGAGGATGTTGATTTTACTGTAACTAATAAGTCAGGAGACGAATGTCAGGCAGTGCCAACTCCAATTCCACATACACCAAATACATGTGAAGTGACTTTCATCAATAAAGATGGCGATCAAGATGTGAAAGCCTCTTCTGAATATAAAGTGATTGATGAAGATGGTACTACAGTCGTTGCAAGTGTAAAATCAGATTCAGACGGTAAAATCATCGTACCGAAATTACCACCTGGTGAATATCAACTTGTTCAAGTGAAAGTACCAACAGGATATTTACCTACAGATGAAGCAATTTCATTTACTATATCTGAAAAAGAAGATGGACCATGTACTGTTAAACCTATAGAAATTTCTGTAACACCGACAAACGCTTGTCCAATCTTCACATTAACAATTCAAGATAAGTACGGTGCAAATCGTCCAAATGTAGAATTTACGATTAAAGACTTAAATAACAATACTATTGCCACTGGTAAAACAAATGAAAATGGGATAGCAACAATCCCTTATACAGTTGAGCCAGGTAAATACCTTGTGTACGAAGGCGATGTGCGATTAGATGAAATTAATGTAATTGACTGCTCTGCATTAGTAAAACCACCTTTATCAACAGGTGGCGGCGGAGGAGGCGGTGGCTGGACGCCTGACCCAGATCCAGATCCAGGGAAACCGGTTGATCCAGGAAAACCAGTTGACCCAGATCCAGAAAAACCAGTGGATCCAGAAAAACCAAAACCAGATCCGGAAAAACCAGTTAATCCAGAAAAACCGACTCCAGATCCAGAGAAGCCGGTTAAACCAGAAAAACCAACACCAGAGCCAGGGAAGCCAGTTCATCCAACAACTCCAGGTGGTTCAGGTAACCAAACGGATCCAACAAACCCTGAAAAACCAACTGTAGAAGAAGTCATTGATCAAGGAAAAGAATTAAATCCATACAATCCTTCTACAACAGATAAAGATACATTAGATGAATATAAGGATTTCCTCGATAAATACAACGAATTATCTAAAGAGGAACAGGCAGAAGTTGAGAAATATCTTGATATTGATAAAATCAAAGCGGATGCTAAAGAACTGGAAGCGCAATTAAATGCGCAAGGCAAACTGCCACAAACAAATGGAGCAAACCAAACAGCTCTTACACTAATTGGTGTAGCTCTTGTTCTAGGCGCATTATTCTTATTGCGTCGTCGCAATACAGAAGTAAAATAATTTTCAATAAGAAAACCCCAAGATCGTAAAAATCTTGGGGTTTTTCTTTTGCTAGAAGGTTTCTGATAGTTTTGCAGGTGCTTTGTCGAATGGATAGTGCTCGACAAATTCTGCCTGAACGGCAAGTCGTTTCGTACCCTCATCAGCGCATGTAACGAGAGTTAAAAGGGTTTTATCAGGGATATCATCAATAACATAAACATCCGTTGCAGCGATGATTTCCTTAGTTGTTATTTTGTATTCATAAATATTCGTTAAATCCGTTAAATAAATCGTAGCTCCTATGCTAGCTTTGTATAAGGGACCAAATAAAATATCTTTTTCCTCAAAATAATGACCTGCTAATGCGTAGTTTCCTTGTCCAAGTTTTTGATTAGGCTTCATCGTGCCTGCTCCAACGGCAAGAGAGGCGTTCCCAACACCTTTAACGATAGGAAGTTTCATCTCCACACTAGGGACTGCGATACTACCGATGACAGGCATTTTATTGGCGGTTGTCTGGGCTTTTAAAACTTCCGCTATGGAAAGGGATTGAACGGCTTCAAATTCAAAATCAGCATCTGCATTTTTGTTTTTTGCCATCTCCTCAGCACTGTAATCAGCCGTATTTAATTGCTTACTCAAATGGGCGATAATTGCATGTTGAATGGGGTTAATAAAAATAAGTAAGAGGCCAACGATGAGCATACAAATGAGTAGTGGCAGTTTAAATTTATTCATTTCATAAATCACATCCTAGTATTGAAATTACGAGTTGCCGGTACAACAGAGCAGTTTCGCTGGAAGCGGGCTATTCCGTAGCCAGAACCGAGAAAACGCCGTAACAAGGGCAATGACAGCCTTCTAAACACTGCAATGCACTAGAAGGCTATAGACGTTAAAAATGGGTAGAGCTTTATGTGCTCTACCCGTTCTTATCTTTATTTATCGCTGAAGCGTACGCCTGCAACACCGTAATGGTTTTTAGACATTTCTTCGATGAAGACTGTTACATTTTCTGGTGGCGCATTCACTGTACGAGAAACGGCTTCTGTTACTTCTTTTACGAGTGCACGTTTTTGTTCTTCTGTACGACCTTCAAGCATTTTCACTGTTACGTATGGCATAATATTGCCTCCTTTATTGAATAATGTTGTATAGTTAGTTTATAAGAAAGTATATACTTCTTTTTGCGCCATGCCAGTGTCGTGTTTTATTACGACGCTAATGCGCATAACTATGCTTTACTTTTATAATAGCAGAATGGAGGTAGTTAAAGTATGGCAAATGAAGAAAAACCAAAACAAAAAATGGGCTTTACTATTATTAAAAATGACCCAACAGACGGACATAAGGGATTTGGTATCGGTTCGCTTTCGCTTGAAAACGTATCGCCAGTCATTATCGATATAGAAGAGGGGACGGCATCGGTTGAAATCGGTGCTATGCATGCTCGCAGTGATGTGGAACGAGGTATTAAGTTTACGACAGATCGCGCTGATTCAGAAGGTGGGAAAGCGTATTGGCTAGTATGGGTGACAATCGACCATAAAGCGGATGGACCTTACTATGCAGGTGTAACTGCGTGTGAAATGGTAGTTAATCGAGAAAAACGTCGTGGCTATAAAGTTTTAGCTGATCATGTGAATAAAATGGATAAATCTATGAAGCGTCATATTATTGTAGAACATATGGATGCACCGTCTAAAAAAGTGTTAGCTTCTTTCCTAGAAGAGCTCAATCCGGATTTATGGGCACGTAGTGAGGAGCAATTGCGTCAAGATTTATTTGTTTAATAGACCTACAATGATTGAACAATCTGTGACATTTTATAATCGCTTTCATATAAGGTTGAAAGTGGGTTTGAAACAAAGTAAACTTGATAAAGAGCTTACATTTTAGTAAGCTAGGACACTTGGTTCTGCGAATGTGATGAGCGCTATGCGGCATTTGAACAACCCAAACCCAAGCCAAATGCCCCATGATGCTCATCTACTTCGCGAGCCATAAAAATAAGAAAAGCTTTCTGTTCCCACGGACACGGCTCCGGGGAAGAGAAAGCTTTTCTTTTTCGTATATGTCTGTTACTTTGTCGAGAGCCTTCGCTTATAAAACGTTTATCGCTGATAAAGGTTCCGCGCGATTTGTTAATTTTTAAAAATGTTGAATGGGAGCATATTCCAGAATTCTCCCCACGTATTGGTATCGAGAATATCAAAGTTTGAACATTTTTCAGTTGGTACATCTTTAGCATCCATATAGACGAGACGTTGTTGAGGGCAGGCTTTTGTCGCTAATTTACCTGACTCAACATCGACGACCACACCTTTAACATCTTTCGGTTTTTTGAAATCCTCGTTCTTTGTTCCTTTATTAACAGTCTCCATAAAGTCGATCCAAATTTGCTTAGTAGCAGCAGTATCTTCTTTTGCTGTTAGATTTTTTCCTTGATCATAGCCGTTCCATACGCCAGCGGTTAAGCTAGGTGTAAATCCAATCAGCCACTGATCGCTATTAGTAGAGCCAGATTTTGCTGCATACGTATGCGTCATACGAGAGCGAATGCTAATCCCTGTAGCGGGAGAATAATCGCTAAAGACTGGATCGAAAATACCCGTCATCATTTCTGTTAAGATATACGTATTTTCTTTTGAGAGAACTGTTTCAGCATCTTTACTAACTTCTTTATTTTCGTAGATAGTATCGCCGTTAGCATTTTTAATAGTAACGATAGTAGTAGGCGTAGTTTCTTTACCTTGCGATGCTAAAATATTATAAGCATTCGTCATTTCATATAATGTTGTTTCAGTCGTTCCAAGCGCCATGGATAAATTGTCCTTCGCACCGATAGTCACGTTGAAGCGATCAGCCATTTCGTGAAATGGTTTAAATCCAATCTCCTCTAAAGTTTTAACAGCGTAAATATTATCAGAAATAGCGATAGCTTGTGCCATTGACATATCATGGTTTGCAAATTGACCGTTCACATTTTTAGGTGAATATGTGGCCCGTCCATGATCATAAGTGAAAGTTGTCTCACCTACATTTAAAAATGTTAATGGTGTATAACCATTCTCTAAAGCTGCCGCATATAAAATAGGTTTAATGGTCGAACCTGGCTGACGTTTTGCCTGTGTAACTCTGTTAAATGAACTTGCAGCATAGTCACGACCTCCAACTAATGCTGTAACGGAACCTGTTTTGGATTTCATACTAACAAAAGCAGTTTGAAGATCATCAGCAGGCATATGTTTAGCTACAGCTTCTTCCGCTGCCTTTTGGTGTTCTAGATTAAGAGTTGTTTGGATAGTCCAGCCACCCTCACTAATGTCGAGATTTTTTGATTTCAAAATTTCACTAGCCTCTTGCCATGCTACGTCAAGGAAAAATGGTGCTACAGATTTTGTGGCTACCCAGCTATCATTCTTTAAGACAAGCTTTTCACTTTCTGCACGTGTTTTTTCATCTTGCGTAATAGCACCTTGATCGGTCATCAGTTTTAAAATAACGTGTTGACGATTAGTTGCCTTATCTATATTGACAATAGGGGAGTAAATACTTGGCCCTTTTGGAACCCCAGTTAACATTGCTGCTTCCGCAAGTGTTAAATCTTTTGCAGATTTTCCATAATAAAATCGACTTGCAGCTTCTACGCCGTACATGCCATGGCCGTAGTAAACAGTATTTAAGTAACCTTCTAGTATTTCATCCTTATCATAAAAAACTTCTAATCTATAAGCATACAGTGCTTCATTTAATTTTCGTGTCCACGATTTCTCATGTGAAAGATATAGATTCCGAGCATATTGTTGTGTAATTGTACTAGCTCCTTGAACCTTACTTCCAGCCTTAAGGTCAACTAATAATGCACCAGCGATACGAGAAAAATCTAAACCGCCATGCTTATAAAAATCTTTATCCTCAACAGCTACTACTGCTTGCTTTAAATAGGGAGACATCTCATCCAGACTAACCCAGTAACGTCGTTCATTCGTAAAGTGATCCCCAATTTGGTTCTCATTTTCATCTAAGAAAATAGAGGCTTTAGGTACGGTTAAAGGCGGGGCACCAGCCACTTGAATATAGACGCGTAAAGCTATAAATGCTACTACAATTGCGGATGTAAAGGCAACAAAATAGGTAAGTGCTTTACGTGTACGCTTTGAACGTTGTTGCTTACGTTGATAGCTTTTTCTCTTCATCCGACTTCACCTCGTTTTCTCACACTTGCGTATAGTATGTGTTTGAACATTCATATTTAATCGAAATTATTGGTAAAAACTATTGCACTTTATTCAAAAACATCTATACTTTTTTTGTACTGTTTGAAATGCTAGCTTTCGACAAAAGAATAGCACATTGTAGATTTTAATCGAATTCTGCTAGACGTTCCAATAATGTATACGAGGATACAGGGAAAGAGGTTTCATTACATTCCTGTAAGCCCTTAATAGAGTAATGGTGAAAGGTTCATCATCGAAAGTTATAAAACAGATTTCATGTGGAAAAATGATGGGAGGGGAGATTGGACGCCCTCAGTCAGAACGGAAATCAATTCAGTGATGAACTGATGAAAATGAATGTAATAGGATTAATTTCTAAAAGTGGAGGTCTAGTAATGAGATTTGATGAAGCTTATTCGGGAAATGTTTTTATAAAAAGTCATCCTACGTATGAGGATGCTCAGGCGGTCATTTATGGTATGCCAATGGACTGGACAGTTAGTTACCGTCCGGGCTCACGTTTTGGTCCGCAGCGTATTCGTGAAGTATCTATTGGTCTAGAAGAATATAGCCCATATTTAGACCGTGAGTTAGAAGAAGTGAAATATTTTGATGCGGGTGATATTCCGTTACCATTCGGCAACGCACAGCGCTCGTTAGATGAAATTGAAAAATATATCGAGACGCTTTTAGCAGATGGTAAAATCCCTGTAGGTATGGGTGGCGAACATTTAGTATCGTGGCCTGTAATGAAAGCTGTATCAGCAAAATATGATGACTTAGCAATTATCCACTTCGATGCACATACAGACTTACGTGTAGAATATGAAGGGGAGCCTCTTTCACACTCAACACCTATTCGCAAAATTGCTGAACATATCGGACCGAAAAATGTATATTCATTTGGTATTCGTTCAGGTATGAAAGAAGAATTCGAATGGGCGAAGGAAAATGGCATGCACATTTCAAAATTCGAAGTGCTAGAGCCATTAAAAGAGGTATTACCGTCTTTAGCGGGTCGCAATGTTTACGTTACGATTGATATAGATGTACTTGATCCGGCACATGCACCAGGTACAGGAACAGTGGATTGCGGAGGCATTACATCAAAAGAATTACTAGCGTCAATTCATGCGATTGCAGGAAGTAACGTCAATGTAGTGGGCTTTGACCTAGTTGAAGTAGCACCAATCTACGACACATCAGAAATGACAGCGAATACAGCTTCAAAGTTATTGAGAGAAATGATTTTGGGCTGGGTAAAATAAGTAGAGTTTTCTAAATGTTGATATGAAGCGGTTAGAGTGGGGTTTAGCAATAAGCTAACCCCATTTTTCTTTAAACTTTGACATTTGCACCACCATTTCCTAGAGAACGTGTCCATAAACTGTATGGATCATCTCGGGAGTATTTCCGAATCGTTCGGCAATCGCTTTAACGGGGATACCATTATTCATTAGAATCGTAACATGTGAATGCCGTAATCCCACAGAAATATGGCGAGAGAATACCCACAATGAGCGTCTAGGACGATTCTATAAGGAGATAAGAAAGGGGTTAATCCCTAAATCATTGTTTAATGACTTTTGAGATAACCCCGAAATATATATTAATGTTTTGAAGTATAAACTTTACCGTTTATCGTTACTTTAGAAGCTGAGATTAGTATTTCTTTATTTGCTTCAAAATATGGATTTAAAATTTTGTCGATAGCGTCCCATTTTGCATTAGATTTTTCATAGTCACCTTTTTTATCAAGAGCTGTTGCTTCTTCATAAAGCTTTTTTAATTCTTTTTGATCATTTGCCTTGATTTCGAAATCAAAGTCAGACAAGTAATCTTCAAAGCTAAGTGGCTTAAAATAAGGATTAATCATTTCATCGAATTCACCCCATAGCTTTTCAGATAATTGATCATTTTTATCTTTGTCAGCTTTTTTAGCATCATCGTATATAGTTTTTAGTTTTGGCATAGCTTCAACCGGGATATTTAATTCCAAATCTGAGATGTATTCTTCAAATGTTAACGGTGGATTTAGAGCATCTAAGTAAGGTTGAAGAACCTTTTGGAATTCATCAAATTTTTCTTGTGCGTTTTCCTCTTTACCAGATTTCTCTAGTTTTATCCACTGTTGATAAATATCTTTCAGTTGTTTTTTATCTTTTTCTTTAATAACTATATTTTTTTCACTAAATCCATACTCTTCAATGAACTCTTCAAAGGATACAGGTACCCAGCTAGCTAAAATATATGGCTTTGTGATTTTATCCATTTCAAGATTAACTTTCTCTACTTCATCATATTTCTCTTCTTTTTCTAACTTCTTCGTTTGATTAAACAACTTTTCTAATTTTGCTAGGTCTTTTTTTGTTATTTCTTTAGGTAAGCTTTTTTTATATACGTCAAACGTATAGAAGTCTGAATAATCTTGTACTAAGCTACCTTCTACAGAGATTTCCTGACCTTCTACTAAGTTCATTTTTTCTAATTGCTCATCTGAAAATTTCTGAATTCCAATATAATAGTTTTTTCCGTCTTTTCCTTTAATTGTGATGCTATCTCCGTAAACGCTTTTAATAGTTCCTTTAATTTGTTGCTCAGCTTTAACAGTTATTTCGTTTGTTGTTTTTGCTATTGTTGCCTCAGCTTGATGTGGTGTGAAGACAGCCATTCCTATTGTTAGTGCTGATACAATCATCCAAGATTTTTTAGTTGTTTTTTTCATAATTATTTCTCCTTTTGTTTAAATGGTTTAATTACTAATTATTGGACGTCTTTCCAACTGCGAAAAGTTAGTTATAGTTAAAAAATTTTTTTAATAGTTGGAAGGTATAGATCGATAATTAAAACGAAGGCGAAAAAAGAGGCTATACATTTAATGAATAATGAGTTAGAACTTAAGGAAATAATTCTCTTTAATTGTGGTGCTAGAAGAAGGTGCTAGTAAAGTACTGCGATAGAACCTTTTGCGTAAGCTGGATAAAATGAGTAGGGTCTTCGAAAAGAAGCAGGTGAGTGGGGGTAACTTTAAGCTCTAACTACAGAAACTATTTGCTCATCCAATTCCTAGAGAAAGTAGCCATAAACTGTATGAATCTCATAGGAGCATATTATTAAAAAAGAAAGGCGCCATCCAACATACATCGGATAGCGCCTTGATCTTTCAAATAGTTCTATTAAGGATTCGTTGACCAAAGTCCAGCATGTTTTAAGACAACACGTGGGTGCAGCTTTAGTTGTGCAACCATTAAATCTGCTAAATCTTCTGCTTGCATTACTTTTTCTGGATTGCCGTCTGTTAAGTTTAGTTCAACAGCCATATCTGTAGCAACTGTACTTGGTGTTAATGTTGTAACGCGAATATTTTTCTTACGCACTTCAAGCATTAATGACTCACTTAGTCCAATAACTGCAGCTTTTGAAGCCGAGTATGCGCTTGTAATTGGTGCACCTTTTTGACCCGCTGTAGAGGAAATATTAATGATATCGCCTGTATTGCGCTCGATCATCTCTGGTAATACAGCGCGCGTTGTGTAATACACACCTTTTACGTTGACATCGATAATATTTGTCCATTCTTCAGGCGTTAAGTCCATGAAGCCACCGAATTTTGAAATACCAGCATTGTTTACTAAAATATCGATCGCGCCAAGCTCACCTCGAATAGATTCAACGGCTGTAGTAATAGAGTCTAAATCCGCTACATTTGCCGCAGCGATGGCTACCTTCACATCATATTGTTTTAGTTCCTCTGCTACTTGTTGTAAATTTTCAAGCGTACGTCCAACAAGACCTACGTGAATACCTTCTTGCGCAAAAGCTACTGCTGTTGCGCGTCCAATTCCACGTCCTGCTCCTGTAATTAACGCCACTTTTCCTGCGATTGTTTGCATGTTTTTCTCTCCTTTAGATGAGATCGTTTTATTTAGATGAAAAAATAGATTAAGATTTGTCTTTAAGACTAACTTCATTTTACTACGGTTTTCTACATTGTGAAGAGTGCACTTTTTGGTGCGGAGGTTACTAAAAGTTACTTACAAGAAAAGGAGTCAGTTAGCTCTATGTCAGATAAATTAAGAGAAGAGATAAAACAGAGAATAGTAAATAATGATTATCATTGTGAAAAAGAACTTACATTATCAATCATTAGCGGTAAATGGAAGGTTGTTATTCTGTGGCATTTAGGCGTCGAAGGACCACATCGCTTCAGTGAGCTTCAAAGACTTTTCCCGAAAATATCTCATAAGATATTATCAAACCAATTACGTGAACTGATGGAAGATGGGATTGTTCATAGAGAAGTGTTTCCAGAAGTTCCTCCAAAAGTCGAATATTCAATGACTGAACTAGGGATGACGTTATTACCAATCGTTGAGATGATGTATGATTGGGGCAAAAAAAGAATTGATCAAATTAAACAAGAAAGCAATAACGAGATCATTTAGGATGATTTAAGTTGTCGGTGTTGTTTTTAACTTTAATGCCCTTAAGACGGTTGAACTTTTCGTAACCTGTAACGTCTTTTTTTAAAAGGGGTGAGCTAATGGGAGTTTGGTATTTCTTAATCTTATTTGTAGGGCTGTTTTTGATATTTAAAGGACTATTTACGAAAAAGCAATCTTTGTTAATGAAGAAAATTGGTATTGTATTTGTAGGATTATTATGTATTTCATTCTCGATATTTATGTTTTCACCAGGAAGTGCAGAAATTATTTCGAATTTGTTAAATTTGGAATGAGGGGAATTTAAAAGTGGGGAGGTATAAGAGTTCACTTTTAGCCCCGCTTGTATTTGGCTAACATAATCATTACAGGGTTCAATAGATATGGGGAGTTACTATGCTTTCTTGGGAAAAAAGCTCATTTACAAAGTGAGCTTTTTTATTTTTTTTTGGAAACTTTTTGATTAGATTCACATATCTTATTGACGTAGCCGAAAAAAATTTTACATTATAGGTAACGTACGTTACCTATTGGGAAGAGGCAAATTTTTTTGGCACCAAAAGAGCGATTTAAAGAGGAAATTTTATTGGATTGTGCTTTTGAAATGGTTAGGAAGAGTGGCATTGATAGTGTGAATGCAAGGGATTTAGCAAAAGAGTTAGGTTGTTCGACAAAGCCTATATTTCGATTATTATTTCTAAATTAACAGGATTAACTCAAACCTCTGCTAGATCTTTATTTATAGATATATGGTTAACAACGCATGGTATTGCGACAATGTGTGCGACGAATACCTGCGATTTAGATAGCTCGGAAGACGTTTTTGAAGGAGTTAAACAAAAATTATTGAATGGAGGAAATAAATGAAAATGAAAAATTCACCTATTCTTTTATCAATATTATTTACTGTGCTTGCACTTGTTTTTCCTGCTATAGCTGGGGCAATTATAACAATCAAAAATATAAGTAGCTCAAGCTCAATATTTTTGATTCAATTTATCTCCACTGTAGCTGGTGTTCTAGTTACTCTTTGGATCATGAAAAAAAGTAAATTCTCTTTCCAAGATTTCGGATTCAGAAAGTTTAAAGCAGAGGCGTGGATGGCTGTTATCGTTGTTATTGAGCTGGTTCAATTCTTAAATGGTATTACAGATAATAATGGTTTTTCTACGCAGTATGTATTTATTTTACTTCTATTTGTTATTGCAGTTGGTTTTTGTGAAGAGCTTATTTTCCGAGGTCTAATTTTTAAATATTTATCAGCAAAAGGGCTTAAAGTGGCTATTCTAGGTTCCTCAATTTTGTTTGGTATTGGACATCTTGCAAATTTAGCTTCCGGTCAGGATTTTTTAATGACATTACTACAAATTATTTTTGCATTCCTCTTTGGGCTAGTTTGTGCAGAAATTGTAGCAAAGACAAAAAGTATTATTTTACCGATTGTCTGGCACGCAACGCACGATTTTATAGCTTTCTTGACTGATAAAAGTGAGCCGAATGTCCTTGCGGTTTCTATTTATGTCTTTCAGTGTATAGTGTTAATAGGGCTCGCAATTTATTTCTGGAGAGCTTTATTTACAAAGAAAGATAAGGCGGGAGCGATAATCATAAACAATGGGTAGCCTGAGAGTTACGTTTAATGGAATCCGCTAAGAGAACTGGTACTTGGCTAGATAAAACAATTTATTTAACTTCTTCAGCTGGTGTCCAAACACCTGTGGAAATAGAGGAACTCAGTCTAAGAACACCACGTCCTGTGGCAACGACTGAGTAACCAACATCGTGTTGGCCTAAAGCCCCCGGACGCAATTATGCCGAGGCATAATTGATTAGTGTGGGGCTAAAAGTGAGGAAGTGTAATGAGCTCACTTTTAGCCCCGCTTGCTTTTAAAGCTTAACTAACATAATCATTCCAAGGATACCTTTGTTTATCACAATAGCTATTGAAAAAGGAGGCTCATTTACAAAGTGAGCTTTTTTTATTTCTTTGGAATTTTTTGAATGTCTTATTGACATTAATAGGAAAATACTGTTACATTATAGGTAACAATCGTTACCTAATGGGAGGAGGCGAATTTTCTTGGCACCAAAAGAACGGTTTACCGAGGAGATTTTATTGGATTGTGCATTTGAAATGGCTAGAAAAAGTGGCATTGATAGTATTAATGCAAGGGATTTAGCAAAAGAGTTAGGTTGTTCGACAAAGCCTATTTTTCGATTATTCTCGAGCATGGACGATTTAAAGTATGCCATATATGAAAGAGCCGGCAATCTTTATAACGAAAGAATGTTTCAAGGTTTGCAAGAAAGCTCTTTTTTAGGAATGGGGTTAGCTTATATTAATTTTGCTCGTGAGGAAAAAAAGTTATTTGAACTGTTATTCCTATCGAATAAATATAAAATCTCAAGCTTTTCGGATTTAATAAATGAAGTAGAAAACCAAGGAATTATAGCGCTAATTTCTAAATTAACGGGATTAACTCAAACCTCTGCTAGATCTTTATTTATCGATATATGGTTAACTGCGCATGGTATTGCGACAATGTGTGCGACGAATACTTGCGATTTAGACAGCTCGGAAATTGAAGGTATTTTAATAGATGTTTTTGAAGGCGTTAAACTAAAATTATTGAATGGAGAAAATAAATGAAAATGAAAAATTCACCTATTCTTTTATCGATACTATTTACTTTACTTGCAATTGTATTTCCTTTCATAGCTGGTGTAATTATATCTGTCAAAAATATAAGTAGCTTAAGCTCTATACGTTTGATTCAATTTATTGCCTTTGCAGTTGGTGTACTAGTTACTCTTTGGATCATGAAAAAAAGTAAATTCTCTTTCAAAGATTTCGGGTTTAGAAGATTTAAAGCAGAGGCTTGGATGGTTGTTATCGTTGTTTTTGAGCTGGTTGCATTTTTTAATGGTATTACAGATCAAGATGGTCTTTCTGCACAATATGTACTTATTTTGCTTCTATTTGTTATTGCCGTTGGTCTTTGTGAAGAGTTTATTTTTCGAGGCTTAATTTTCAAATATTTATCAGCAAACGGGCTTAAAACGGCTATTATAGGCTCCTCTATTTTGTTTGGTATTGGACATCTTGCAAATGTATTTTCCGGTGCTGATCTTTTAATGACATTACTACAAATAACTTTCGCATTCCTCTTTGGATTAGTTTGTGCTGAAATTGTTGCAAAGACAAAAAGTATTATGTTTCCGATTATCTGGCACGCTTCGCATGATTTTATTGCGTTCATGACCGATAAAAGTGAGCCAACGGTTCTTGCTATTTCGATTTATGTCTTTCATTGTCTAGTGTTAATGGGTCTAGCCATTTATTTCTGGAGAGTTTTATTTCCTAAGAAGGCTGCAATGAAATTAGAAAATCCTGAGAGCTACGTTTGAACACGACATGTCAAAAAGGCATCTACTCATTCATTTGAGTGGATGCCTTTTTGGGCTAGTCTCCTTAAATTAAAGCCTCTAATCCTACATTACCTCCTGAAATGAAGAAACATACTTTTTCGTTTTTACGAATAGGTAAAGCTCCTTGCAGGGCAGCGCCAATTCCGATAGAGGAGGAGGGCTCTGCAATAATTTTACCCTCGGAGAGTAAGGTTTTCATCCCACGTTGGATCAAAGCCTCATCTACACTTACAACCTCATCGACAAGCTGTTGAACAATTGGAAAGTTCCGTTCACCAGGCTGTAAAGTTCGTAGGGCATCTGCCAAAGATTTTTGTTCCGCTAAAAGCAATCTTTCCCCAGCTGCTAAGCTTTTTGTATAACGTGAAACAACAGCAGGCTCCACACCGATTATTTTGATATGAGGGGCTATGGGTTTGACAGCAGTTGCAACGCCACTAATTAATCCACCACCGCCAACAGGAACAACAATAGTATCGACATCAGGAAGCTGTGCCATTATTTCCAAACCTGCTGTTCCTTGTCCTGCCATAATATCGTAATCATCATAGGGATGTATGTTGCAATAGCCATAATCACGACTGAGTTTTTCTGTTAGGGAATGTCTTTCCGCCAGCTTACACTGGACAACCTCTGCACCTAATGCACGTATTCCTTCCACTTTCACGCTAGGTGCTGAATTTGGCAGAACAATTGTTGCCTTACAATTTAATAGCTTGGCAGCATAGGCGACACCCTTGCCATGATTGCCAGAGGAAGCAGCAACTACGCCTTTTTGTAATTGTTCTAGTGGTAAGGAAAGCATTTTATTAAGAGCCCCTCGAAGCTTAAAGGAGTTTGTCTTTTGCATATTCTCGGCTTTTATGTAGACGTGACATCCTAAAAGATCATCGAGCCCGTTTAATTGAATAATAGGTGTTTCAAATAGATAAGAGGAAATTCTTCGTTTAGCATCATGAATCTGTTCAAGTGTTAACATACAGCAACCCTCATTTCGATAAAATAATTGAAAATTCAAATTCTTTAACATAACTGTAGATTTACAGGAGATTTATGTCAATCCTTAAATAATAAGTCATTATGAACAAATTACTGCCACATCGCATAGAATACTTACTTCTATCTTGAAAAATTATGAGTATTCATCCTATAATAAAAAGGTTATAGTAAAAACATTAAAAGGGAGCGTCCATAATGGCGAACGAAGCAAGATCGCAGGTGAACATTAAGCTCATTTCTACGATTCGCCCAATTGATGGGGAATCTGAAGGTTATGAAATGTTGCTGACAGGGCAGCTACTTGAAAAAGCAGGAAGCATCTATTTGAAATATGAAGAGGTGCAGGAGGATAAAACCATCCGCACAACTATGAAGCTAGGCAATGAACAGGCATTAATTATGCGTAATGGAGCAGTAAAAATGCGACTACCACTTAACATAATTGAACAACAAATGGGTCATTATGAAAGTGAATTAGGTTCAATGCCACTCGTCATAGACACGAAAGAAATGACGTTTACAAAGCAGGCAGTAAGCGGAGATTTCCATGTACAGTACGATTTACTAATGGGTGGGCAATCCGTTGGCAATTATACATTAGACATTACATTTACGGAGGTACAATGATGAACGCAGTAGAACAAGTACAACAAGCCATTAAAGTGGCAATTGCGCAGGCTGTTGAAAAATCTGGCTTAGTCGAAGCTGGCACAGAGTTAAATATTCACCTAGAAACACCGAAGGATAAAGCAAATGGTGACTATGCAACAAACATTGCTATGCAATTAACGAAGTTAGCAAAAAAACCACCTCGTGCGATTGCAGAAGCTATTTTAGAAAATATTGACACAGCAGGTACAGATATTGAAAAAATCGATATTGCTGGCCCTGGCTTCATGAATATTACTGTGCGTAAAGAATTCCTATCAGGTGTAGTAAAAGCAGTGCTTGAGCAAGGTGCTGATTATGGCCGTTCTAATGCTGGCGCAGGAGAAAAAGTTCAAGTTGAATTCGTATCTGCAAATCCAACAGGTGATCTTCATTTAGGTCATGCACGTGGAGCTTCTGTAGGGGATTCATTATGTAATGTGTTAGATATGGCAGGTTATGAAGTATCTCGTGAGTACTACATTAACGATGCGGGTAACCAAATTAATAACTTAGCTTATTCACTTGAAGCGCGTTACAAGCAAGCTTTAGGATTGGATGCTGAAATGCCAGCGGATGGCTACCACGGTTCAGATATTATTGAAATCGCTGGTAAACTAGCAGGCGAGCATGGCGATGCAATTTTATCAAAAGCTGAAGAAGAGCGTTTTGCATTCTTCCGTCAACATGGTTTAGCGTTAGAATTAGCCAAGTTAAAAACAGACCTTGCAAACTTCCGTGTAAACTTTAATGTGTGGTATTCAGAAACTTCACTATACGAAAACGGCAAAATCGAAGTAGCGTTAGATAAACTGAAAGCGAATGGCCATGTATTTGAAGAAGACGGTGCGACTTGGTTCCGTTCGACAACATTTGGCGATGATAAAGACCGCGTGTTAATTAAAAATGATGGCTCTTTCACATATCTGACTCCAGATATCGCATATCATGAAGATAAAATTGTACGTGGCTTCGATAAATTAATTAATATTTGGGGCGCTGATCACCACGGCTATATCCCACGTATGAAGGCTGCTATTCAGGCGCTTGGTTACGACCGTGATACACTTGAAGTAGAAATCATCCAAATGGTTCAACTTTATAAAAACGGTGAGAAATTCAAAATGTCTAAACGTACAGGGAACGCTGTTACAATGCGTGAGCTTGTAGAAGAAGTTGGCTTAGATGCAGTTCGTTACTTCTTCGTGAAAACTGCAGGCGATTCTCACATGGACTTTGACCTTGACCTTGCTGTATCGCAATCAAACGAAAACCCAGTGTATTACGCACAATATGCGCATGCACGTATTTCTTCAATTTTACGCTCAGCAAATGAGCAAGGCTTTGCTGCAACAACAGATCATTTAAGCCTGCTAACTGCTGAAAAAGAAATCGATTTACTGAAAAAAGTGGGCGACTTCCCGAAAGTGGTAGCAGATGCTGCGAAGCACCGCACACCACACCGTATCGCCAACTATATTCAAGAAACAGCAGCTGCATTCCACAGCTTCTATAACGCTGAAAAAGTGTTAGATGCTTCAAATAAAGAGCTAACAGAAGCTCGCTTAGCCCTTATCACTGCTGTGCGTACAACAATTGCCAACGCACTACGCTTAATCGGCGTATCAGCACCAGAAAAAATGTAATAATCATCTTTCTAGCCCCCGGCACGATCATGTGCCGGGGGTTTTTTATGTCTTAGAAGCTGGGGTGGTTAAAGCTACGGAAAGAGTAACCGAAGCGACGGAAAGAACCGCCAGAGCTACGGAAAGAGTCCGAAGCGACGGAAGAAGTAGCCAGGGTGAAGGAAAGAACAGTCGAAGCGACGGAAGGAATTTGAAGCGACGGAAAGAACTGTCGAAGTGACGGAAGGAAGCGTCAAAGCGACGGAAAGAACTGTCGAAGTGACGGAAAGAATCGGACGCGACGGAAAGAACAGTCAAAGTGACGGATAGATTAGCCAAAGTCGTGGATAGAACAGTCAAAGTCGTGGATAGCCCCGCCAAAGTCGTGGATAGAACAGTCAAAGTCGTGGATAGCCCCGCCAAAGTCGTGGATAGAACAACCAAAGTCGTGGATAGAACAGTCAAAGTCGTGGATAGCCCCGCAGAAGTCGTGGATAGAATCATCGAAGTGCCGGATAAAATCACTGAACTAATCGATTCATCTTCTTAAATCGATAATTTTCTGTAAATTTCATATTTCTTGTTGATGTTTACGTTAGCGTCAATGATATACTGATGAAAAATGGGAAAGGGGAGATGATATTGAAGACGATTCAAGAAGTGGCTAAGCAGTTTAATGTTTCGACACGGACTATTCGCTATTATGAGGAGCTAGGGCTGCTTCATCCCAATCGATCATCTACTAATCAACGAACCTTTTCAAAAAAAGAATTAGCGAAGCTTAAGCTTATTTTCCGAGGAAAGCGGTACGGTTTTTCACTTGAGGAGATTAAGGAAATGGTATTGCTGTTTGATTATGATCGCTCGGGTATTCAGCAGTTGGAGCGTACGGTCGAATATGGGGAGCAAAAAATTCAAGAAGTTAATGGCAAAATAGCAGAGCTGATACAGATGAAAAACGAGTTACAGCAATTACAAGGCATGTTTATAGAAAAATTAGCGACTTTAAAGGGAGAGATACATGATGAATAGTTCGAATTTGTTAGCGCGTAATGCGCGAAAGTACCCTATGAGTGAAGCGGTTGTTTGTCAGGATCAACGAGTGACTTATCGTGATTTAGATGAGCAAGTGACACGTCTTAGTCATGCTTTAGTAGAGCAGGGTGTGCGACAAGGCGATAAAGTAATCATTTTTATGCCAAATGTTGTAGAGTTTGTTGTTAGCTATTTTGCTATTCAGCGCATCGGGGCTATTGTCGTTCCAGTTAATGCGAAATTTACGCTGCAAGAGGTTGAGTATGTGGCACTGCATGCTGATGCTAAAGCTATTCTAGTACATGAGGCAATTTTTGCAGCAGTCGAAAACATTACGGTAGTCCCTTTAAAAATCAAAACGGGCCAAGAGCAGGGTGGCTGGCTAAACTATGAAACACTTATTGAACATGCAAGCACTCAACCAATTGATTGCCAGTTGACTGAAGATGATGTCTCAACGATTTTATATACATCGGGTACAACGGGAAAACCAAAGGGTGTGTTGTTTAGCTATCGCAATATATTAACTGTGGCGCAAATGATTGCAGTGGAAATGGAAGTAAAGCCAGAAAGCCGAATCCTTCTTATGATGCCGTTGACGCATTCAGCTCCATTACATTTATTTTTAATGGCAGGGGTACTTGTAGGCTCGACAAATGTGCTAACGTCAACGTTTACACCTGATTTATTGATTGATTCAATGGAGCAGGAGCGGACAACGCATTTCTTTGGGGCACCTGTTGCATATTTGTTAACTGCCCAACTGCCAAGATTGCAAACAGCTGATTTATCATCGATGAAGTGGTGGGCATATGGTGGCGCACCGTTATCACAAAACGAAGTCCAGCATTTACAAAAAGCTTTCAGAACAGAAAATTTAACCTGTGTCTATGGCTTAACAGAGGCTGGTCCTAACGGTTCAATATTGTTTGGTGAAGAGCATGCAACGAAAGCGGGGAGCGTTGGGCGGCGTGCACCACTTGGAGCGGAGCTGCGTATTATCAACGACAATGGAGAAGATGTCAGTGTTGGTGAAGTAGGAGAAATTGTGATATTCGGTGAGGGCAATATGCAGGGCTATTACAAGGATGATATCGCAACAAAGGCTGCATTTATAGATGGTTGGCTAAAAACAGGTGACTTAGCTCGTTTAGATGAGGACGGCTATATTTGGATTGTCGATCGTAAGAAGGATGTCATTTTTTCAGGTGGTGTGAATATTTATCCGAAAGAAATTGAAGATCGTATGTTGAGCTATGAGGGGATATTTGAAGTTGCTGTAATAGGTGTGCCGCATCCGGAGTGGGGAGAAACGGTGAAGGCCGTTTATGCTGCTAAAACAGATATTGACGAGAACAGACTTAAAGCTTATTTAGAGGAGCATCTTGCTAAATATAAAATCCCACGCATTTTTGAACGTGTGGAAGCGCTACCACGAAATGCATCGGGCAAAATACTAAAACAAACTTTGAAGGGACAAGAGGTGAGATAGCATGAAAGTTTTACAGCAGAAAGAAATGAAAACAACGAACTTTTTTAAAGAGAATGATACACTTCATAAAGTTTTAGAAATGATGCTAGATAAAGAGTTTGTGGAATATGCAACACGTGAGCTAACAGATTTCGGTGAGCTTTGTGCAGGAGATATTGATGTGAGAGCCAAGCATACGGATAGAGAGGGTGAACCTCGATTACAAAGATATAATGCTTATGGTGAAGAAGTGTCTGAGATTTGGGTCAATGATGGCTATAAGAAAACAATTGAAGAGACGTACAATACCGGCATTGTTGGCTATGTGCATAAGGATATTCCGCAACTAGGTAGAAAGGGCAACTATGTGTATAGCTTTGCTCAAGGCTATATACTATCACATGCTGAACCAGGCTTTTACTGTCCTGTTACGTTAACGATGGCAACTGCTTATTTACTTGATCATTATGCGAGTGATGAGGTGAAGGAGCGCTTTTTACCACACGTTTGTGCAACAGGAGAGACAGAGCTCTATGAGGGGGCAACATTTTTAACGGAGCGCCAAGGTGGCTCTGATGTTGGGGCGAATGTTGTGGAGGCAAGAAAGGACGGCAAGCAGTATCGTTTATATGGTGAGAAATATTTTGCATCTAACGCAGGAATGTGTGGAGTAACCATGGTATTGGCACGCATGGAAGGGGCTCAGGCAGGCTCAAAGGGTTTAACATTGTTTGCAGTTCCATGGAGAAATGATGATGGCACAGTTAATAATCTGCGCGTTCGGCGTTTAAAGGATAAACTTGGTGTTAGAGCAGTACCTTCTGGTGAGGTGGAATTTGATGGTGCGCTAGCGTATGTTGTAGGTGATCCAAATAAAGGAATTTACTATATGTTGGAGGCGCTTAATTTATCAAGAATTTGCAATGCGGTTGCTTCAATCGGCATTATGCGCCGCGGCTATTTAGAGGCGAAGCATTATGTGACAAATCGTCATGCCTTTGGTAAACCTTTAACGCAATACCCTATGATTCAGGATACACTAGGGAAATTTGCTGCCAAACTTCATGTAGAAGTTGCTACGGTTTTTGACCTTATTCAGCTGTACGATAAAGTAACTAGTGGACAGGGGAATAAAGAGGACATTATTTTGAATCGCTTGTATATTGCGATCATGAAAAAAGAAACGGCAGAGCAAGCTGTACATTATGCTAGTGAAGCTATTGAATTACATGGCGGAAACGGCTATATTGAAGATTTTGTTACACCACGGTTATTAAGAGATGCACAGGTACTTACTGTGTGGGAGGGGACTGCGAATATTTTAGCTTTAGAGCTCATTCGTTTAGTTGATAAGTTTCATGTGCACGAAATGTTTGTGCGTGTCATGGAGGAACGTCTAGAAAAACTAACTGACAATCCATTAGTCGAAATTGTCGTGGATCAATTAGCAAAACTAGATTCAACTTTGCAAACATTTAGCCGTTTAGATGATGCAACGAAAACGTTCGAGGCAAAAAAGGTCGCAGAGAAAATGGCGCATTTATATGAAAGTGTGGTAGCAGTCGAATGGGCACAAAGATTCGGCGGCAAATATGAGAAGCTAGCAGATATTTATTTAGATAACACATGGTCATTACGAGAAATGGGTGCACCAATGAAAACGGTACAGTATTTTTCAGATATAGTTTAACTTTTTCAGCGGATGTCCAAATATCCGCTGAAATAGAGGAACTCAGTCTAAGAACGCCACGTCCTGTGGCGACGACTGAGTGACCAACATCACGTTGGCCCAAAGCCTCCGGCGGATGTCACAGATTCGGAAAGGAGTGCTTTGTGCAAGCACAAAGCCGAATCTGGACGCAATTATGCCGAGGCATAATTGATTTAATTAGAGTCGTCTCGAATGGAGGCGACTTCTTTGATTTTCATGTATAATAAAATCAACTGAATATTATAAAGGTTCTTTACTTAAGTAAAGTGAAAAGGGAAATCGGTGTAAATCCGATGCGGTCCCGCCACTGTATGTGTGAGTTTTTTCAATCTGCGCCACTGAAAATTTCGGGAAGGCTTGAAAAAGCGTATGAAGCACGAGCCAGGAGACCTGCCTTTATAGAAAACACGTTGTAGCCTACGAGGATAGGATGGTGGATTTTGTATATGTATATTGTGCAAATTTGACCCCCTCATTTTTTTATGATGAGGGGTATTTGTTTTGAAGATGAATATCGATAAATTTGAAAAAGTGGGCGATAAACCTACAATGTTGGGTGATAAACTCAAAAAGTTGGGCGATAAACCTAAAATTTTGGGTGATAAATCCACAATGTTAGGTGATACACCCAAAATGTCAGGCAAAAACCCACAACCTCGAGCGATAAAAACCTAAAATGTATCGATCAATCAGAAAAACGAGTCGCTAACTTTATGCACAGATAGACTAAGGGGGATTCACATGAAGAAATTTTGGAAAATAGGATTATCAGCATTTTTAGCTGTTGGCTTGCTTGCAGCATGCAACACAAAAGAGGCGACAAATGACAAGTCGTCATCTGCTGAGCAGCAAGAGACATCAAAAGTAGATCAAGCAACATTCCCAATGACGATAACGGATGCTACTGGCAAAGATATTACGCTAGAAGCACCTCCTGAAAAAATAGTTTCTCTCATTCCAAGTAACACTGAAATTTTATTTAGTCTTGGCTTAAATGATGAAATAGTGGGTGTAACAGATAATGACGATTATCCACCAGAGGCTAGTAAAAAAGAAAAGGTTGGCGGTATGGATTATAATATTGAACAAATTATTGCTTTATCGCCAGATATCGTTCTTGCGCATGCATCGGGTATGAGTTATTCAAAAGGAGCAATTGAACAGCTTGAGTCTGCAGGTGTGAAAGTATTTGTTGTAGCGGATGCGAAAAACTTTAATGAAACTTACACAACGATTGAACAGCTTGGTCGTGTAACAGGAAAACTAGAAGAGGCTAAAAAAATAGTCGCAAACATGAAGGCAAAAGTTGAAGAAGTCGAAACAAAACTTGAGGATGTTAAGCCAAAGAAAGTCTTTGTAGAATCTTCTGATGAACCACAGATTTATACAGCTGGTAAAGGTACATTTATGAATGAAATGCTAGAAATGATTCATGCTGAAAATGTGGCAGCAGATGTAAATGACTGGTATCAAATTGATGCTGAACAAATTATCACGAAAAATCCAGATGTCATTGTTGTGGCATATAATTATGTACCTGATATTTTAACGAAAATTCCACAACGTCCAGGCTTTGAGACAATTACTGCCGTGAAAAATAAAGCCATAGTACAAGTGGATGAAAATACGACAAGTCGTCAAGGTCCTCGTTTAGCAGATGGTCTTGAGGAATTAGCAAAGGCCGTCTACCCAGAGGCGTTTAAATGAGTAAAACAATTGTAGCCTATGTAACAGCGATTACGCTTTTAATCATTAGCATCTGGTGTGGTGTGGCGATAGGCTCAGTTCATATTCCATTAGAAGTATTGTGGAATAAGGCCGCTGATGAAACAGCTGCCAATATTTTATGGAAGATTCGTTTACCTCGAGTTCTGCTAGCAGGGCTTGTAGGGGCATCACTTGCTATTGCAGGGGCAGCTTTTCAAGGCTTATTAAAAAACCCTTTGGCTGATCCTTATACGTTAGGTGTTTCCTCTGGTGCATCAGTGGGCGCAGTAATGACGATTTTCTTTAGTGTCTCAATACCTGTAATCGGCAATTTCACATTGCCAACCTTTAGTATGATAGGAGCCATATTAACGATGGTAGCTGTTATGGGCTTTGCTAGAATAGTAGACCGTTCACTAAAAATGGAAACTCTTATTTTAACTGGGGTTATATTTAGTTCATTTTTAGGTTCTTTGATTTCATTAATGATTGCTTTATCGGGTGAGGAGTTACGCCAAGTGATTGGATGGCTGCTTGGCTCAGTATCGATGCGTGGTTGGCCTTACGTTCAGATGATCATCCCGTTTGTTATCATTGGCTCCATTATGCTTTGGACACAAAGACGCGAGTTAAATGTTCTGTTGTATGGAGAAGAACGTGCGAAGCATTTAGGTGTCAATGTTAAGCGTAGTAAATATATTATTTTAGTGGGTGGATCCATGTTGACAGGAGCAGCGGTAGCTGTTTCTGGAACGATTGGCTTTGTTGGTTTAGTTATTCCTCATATGACGAGAATGGTTTGGGGTTCAGATCATCGTCATTTATTGCCATTATCATTTTTAAATGGGGCAACTTTACTAATTATTTGTGATTTAATAGCAAGAACAATTATTATGCCAAGAGAGCTGCCGATTGGTGTCATTACTGCATTTATTGGGGCGCCCGTTTTTTCCTATATTTTTTATAAACAACGTAGAGGCAAGGGGGTACGGGCATGATTGTTGTTGAACATCTTTCCGGTGGCTATGAAGACGTACCGATCGTCCAGGATATAAGTTTTTCCGTTGAAAAAGGTAAAATACTAGGGATTTTAGGGCCGAATGGTAGTGGGAAATCTACACTGTTAAAAGTAATAAGTGGCATACTACCAGCAACAGCAGGCACTGTATTAGTAGATGGTGAAAATAGTAGCTCTTACAATGCTCGTGCATTAGCAAAGAAGATGGCAGTGCTGCCACAATTACATGCTAATGCTTTTTCAAACAGTGTAAGGGAAGCGGTATCGCTTGGACGTTATCCACATCAAACAGGCTTCTTTTCAAGCTGGACTGATCGTGATGAACAAGCAGTGCAACAGGCAATGCTGCAAACAGGTGTGAAACGCTATGAACAGACACCGATGGAATTTTTGTCGGGCGGTGAACAGCAAAGAGTTTTTGTCGCCCAAGCTCTTGCACAAACTGCGGAAATATTGCTGCTAGATGAGCCGACCAACCATCTAGATATTGCACATCAACGTCAAATTTTAGATATGGTGCGAAAGGAAGCAATAGAACGTGGTTTGACCGTTATTATGGTACTGCATGATATGAATTTAGCTTCTCTTTATTGTGATGAATTATTACTAATGGAGGAAGGACGGATGCGGGCATTTGGGGCGCCACATGAAGTATTAATCGCTTCGCAAATCGAAGACGTCTATCATGCCCGAGTGGCAACTTATGCACATCCAGAAATTCCAAAGCCTCAAATTACAATGATGCCAGCCTCCGTTGAACATCAGCAACGTGCTGTCATTAAAAAAGAAAATTTCATTGTTACAGATCATTACATTCAGCTTCAATCAGAGTTTCCTTTAAAAACGGTGTCCTCAGCTGTTCATAATCCGGGTATCGGGTGGTATGATTGTCTGTTAAATCGCTCTGTACGAATAGATTACGTGATTAATGATGTAAAGAGAGAGGTTGCTGATTTTTTACAAAAGGAGCACTTTTCATCTACAAGTACAGTCGTCATGTTAACAGCTGTCCCAACAAATCTTGTAGCTATTAATGAGTTTCAAGCTTCCTTTGGTAGCGTTCTTGTGGCTGTTACCGCTGGAGTTGGCAATGCCGTTGATGTGTCTCGTGCACATGAAAGACAAGATGAACCATATATTGGTACTATAAATACGTGGGTTATCGTGAATGGCTGTTTATCAGAGGAAGCGTTTTTCCAAGCAATGATGACAGCTACTGAGGCGAAAACAAAGGCATTGCAATCAGAAAATATTCGTGATGAGCTTAGTGGTACGATTGCGACAGGTACTGCTACAGATAGTTTATTGATTGCAGCGACACAAAAAGGGGAAGAAATGCTGTACGGCGGTCCCATTACTGATGTAGGTAAGATCATCGGTAAAGGTGTTTTTGAAACAACTGTGCAGGCGATAAAAAATTATCTTCATTCAGCAGATAGTTTTTTGTAGCGAAAGTGAAACGACAGCTACAAATGACTCTCACCTCTGAAGGTGGTGAGATGATTGCTAATGTGCTTCCTTTTAGTTGGTGTCCAAACACCTACTGAATGAAGCCTCCGGCGGATGTCACGGATTTTGAAAGGAATGAATATAAGGATGTTAGCCTAAAACCTTCGCATCCTGCGAAAACGGCTAACTGACCTGCATCCTGTTGCTGCCGCTACGTTAGCACTACGCTTTCGCACAAAAGACATCTGCAGGCCTAGGCACAATTCAAAATCCGGACGCATTGTTTATCTGTAGCAAAAGCAAAGCGTCAGCTACAATTACGCCAAGGCGAAAATTGATAAAATACAATTCTAGGAGATGAGAGAAATGAAGCTTTACACGAAAACAGGCGATACAGGGAAAACAAGTCTTATCGGTGGACGCGTTGACAAAGATAGCTTACGCGTAGAGACATATGGTGCTATCGATGAATTAAATTCTTTTATTGGTAAGGCTATTAGTGAACTAGATCGTGAGCTATTCAAGGATATTCTAATTGATTTAGAAACGATTCAACATGAGCTTTTTGATGCAGGTGGTGACCTCGCTAATGTCATGAAGGAGCGTCATTATAAGCTTACAGAGCAGCCAATTGAAGTGTTGGAAACGCGTATTGATGCATTGTCAGATGAAGCACCACCATTACAGCGCTTTATTCTACCAGGTGGTGCACCAGCAGCTGCAACTTTACACATTGCCCGCACAGTAGCACGTCGAGCAGAGCGCCAAATGGTAACGCTGATGAAGGAAATCGAAGATGTACCGACCATTGTACAAAAATATTTAAATCGTCTATCCGATTATTTATTTGCGGTTGCACGTGTTGTGAATTTCCGATTGAATGTTGCGGATATTGAATATATTCGAAGCGCCAATGTCTTTAAAAAATAACTTGCAATTTATTTATGGAATTACGCTCATTAGCAAAACGAGTGGTTGATTTCCGTTCCGACTGGGCGCTTTGTTGTTGCTGTCGCTACGCTTTCGCACAGATAAAACAATTGCTGCCGCTTCGCTTTCGCACAGAGCAAAGCTTCCTGGGGGCGTCCGATGAGCCGCTTCGCTTCGCTGCAGGGTCTCGGGCCAACACGAGGTTGGTCACGTAGGCGTTATCACAGGATGTGATGGTTTTAGCCTCCGTTCCTCTATTGCTAATCCCCGAGGAGTCGCCCAGTCTCCACTCCAATCAACCTATTTACAAATTTAGCGCACTTAAAAAAAGTCGATTTGTCATCAAAAACATGATGCAAATCGACTTTTTGAGTATCTAAATACAATCAAAAGACAAAATTGTAATATAAATGAATAAATCTCTTTAGTGGTTAAGAGGCCGCTTTTAAAATTCAGGGTGGCTTTTTTTCTTGTAAAATGTAAGAATATAAAATTATCAGAAATATTTCCGTTTTATGTTGACTGAATGCTCACTCATTTATTAGAATAGGAATATAATGATTGAACTAGCAAATTTACCACAAAGAGAGAAACTTACGACAAACTAAAGGGGGGACCAACCATGAGTCCATTAGTAATTGCAAACATTGTTCTAACAGTCGTGGTTGTGCTTTATGCAGTAGGGTTATTTTTCTATCTGTTAAAAACACGCTATAAGTTTGTGCAATTGGGGAAAAAGGTTGAGTTTGATGAAAGTGTTCAAGAACGAATTCGTTATCTTATGGTCAATGTACTTGGCCAAAATAAGTTATTAAAAGATCCGAAGAGTGGTTTAATTCACGTTATGTTCTTCTATGGATTTTTGATGGTGCAGCTAGGTGCCATTGATTTAATTTGGAAAGGGTTAGCACCTGGGTCACATTTGCCACTTGGCATTTTCTACAGTGTGTTTACATTCTTCCAAGAGCTTGTAGTATTAATGATTTTAGTGGCGGTTGTGTGGGCATTTTACCGTCGTTATGTAGAAAAGTTAGTACGTCTAAAACGAGGCTGGAAAAATGGACTTGTCTTAATATTCATAGGCGGGTTAATGGTATCCACATTGCTTGCAAATGGTATGGGCATAATTTGGCATGGTGAAGAACTAACTTATACAGAGCCAGTTGCTTCTGGCATTGCTGCTATTTTTAGCTTCTTACCAGCATCAGCGGCGGGGGTTGTTTTCTATGTAATGTGGTGGTCGCACTTATTGATTCTATTGACATTCTTAGTGTATGTACCACAATCGAAGCACTTCCACTTAATTGTAAGCCCAATCAATGTATACATGAACCGTTTAGATCGTACAGGTACTTTAACGCCGATCGATTTTGAAGCATTAGAAAATGCT
Source organism: Lysinibacillus sp. NPDC097214 (assembly GCF_050277945.1). Classification (NCBI taxonomy): domain Bacteria; kingdom Bacillati; phylum Bacillota; class Bacilli; order Caryophanales; family Bacillaceae; genus Lysinibacillus; species Lysinibacillus sp. NPDC097214. The sequence goes on along the minus strand of NZ_JBNNSS010000006.1, from coordinate 284,281 downwards.
GAAGATGAAGAGGATATTCCGGCAATTGGTGTTGGACGTATTCAAGACTTCACACAAAAACAAATGCTAGATTTATATTCCTGTGTAGAGTGCGGGCGCTGTACAAATATGTGTCCAGCGTCAGGTACAGGGAAAATGCTATCACCGATGGATTTAATCGTGAAGCTACGTGATCATTTAACATTTACAGGTGCTGTTGAGACAAAGCAAAAGCCTTGGGTACCTTATCAATTCTTTGCTAAAACAAAGGGGAATCAGTTAGCGATGGCAGCTGGTGCTGAGGGGGCAGTCATCGAAGATATCTACAGCCCTTCTTTAATCGGCGATGTCATTACAGAAGAAGAGATTTGGGCATGTACAACTTGCCGTAACTGTGAGGATCAATGTCCTGTTATGAACGAGCATGTCGATAAAATTATTGATTTACGTCGTTACTTAACAATGACTGAAGGAAAAGTAAACCCTGATGCACAACGCGCGATGACAAATATCGAACGTCAAGGCAATCCTTGGGGCTTAAACCGTAAAGAAAAAGAAAATTGGCGTGACCTAGATCCAACAATTCATATTCCAACAGTGAAAGAGCTGAAAAAATCAGGCGAAGAAATGGAATATTTATTCTGGGTAGGTTCAATGGGAGCGTTTGATAACCGCTCACAAAAAATTGCCTTAGCATTCTGTCGTCTATTAAACGAGGCAGGCGTGAAGTTTGCGATTTTAGGAAATAAAGAGAAAAACTCAGGTGACACTCCACGTCGATTAGGAAATGAATTTTTATTCCAAGAGCTGGCAACAGCGAATATTGATGAATTTGAGAAAAACGACGTGAAGAAAATCGTTACGATTGACCCACATGCTTACAATATCTTTAAAAATGAATACCAAGACTTTGGCTGGAAGGGCGAGGTCTACCATCATACTGAACTATTGAATCAATTGATTGATGAAAATCGTCTAGCGTTAAATTACGAAGTTCATGAAACGATTGTGTTCCACGATTCTTGTTATTTAGGTCGTTATAACGATGTTTATGATGCACCACGTGAAATTTTACGAGGAATTCCAGGTATTAAGCTTGTTGAAATGGAGCGTAATCGTGAGGAAGCAATGTGCTGTGGTGCTGGTGGCGGCTTAATGTGGATGGAAGAGCATGTCGGCAACCGAATTAACGTAGCAAGAACAGAACAAGCTTTAGCAACTAATGCTTCAGTTATTTCTTCTGGATGTCCTTACTGCTTAACGATGCTTGAGGATGGTACAAAGGCAAAAGAGGTTGAGGATACAATCGGAACATTCGATGTTGCAGAACTATTGGAGCGTTCTGTATTTGGTGAAAAAGTGAAAGCTGTCGAGGAATCTGTTGAAGAAGCGGCGGATGTAATGGTTGAAGAAGTAGTAGCTTCAGTGGACAGTGTCGAACAAGACGAGAAAGCAGAGACTAACGCAGAAAAATGATGGTTATTGCAGAAATATTTTAGTTATCTGAAAAATATAAATTGCACAATAAATAATTGTTTTGTAGAATAAGATTAAATGGAAATGGGAGTTGAACTTAAAACTCCCATTTTTCATAGATAGAGGTCGAGCGAGCGTTCAGTCAACGTTGATGCTCTTATACTTCTTCTAGAACGTAAAACAAAAGGGGTGTTTTACTTGAATAGAGCAGTAATTTTAGCAGGAGCAAGAACTGCATTTGGAAAGTTTGGAGGTTCACTATCAGCATTAAGCGCGAGTGATTTAGGCGCAATCGCCATAAAAGGGGCACTTGAGAAAGCGAATATTTCGCCTGATGAAGTGGATGAAGTAATTTTAGGCTCCGTTTTACAAGGGGGACAGGGCCAAATTCCTTCAAGGCAGGCTGCGATCAAAGCAAGTTTACCAATAGCGGTGAAAACAGAAACGATTAACAAGGTTTGTGCGTCAGGGATGCGTGCTGTAACACTAGCGGATCAGCTAATTCGATTAGGGGACGAAGAAGTAATGATCGCTGGTGGTATGGAATCCATGTCGAATGCACCGTATTATCTAAAGAATGGTCGAACAGGCTTACGCATGGGCGACTCAACAATGGTAGATGGCATGCTATATGATGGCTTAACATGTGCCTTCGATAAGGCAAGGCCGCATATGGGAAGCTACGGTAATGTAACGGCTAAAGAATATTCGTTAAGCCGTGAGGAGCAGGATGCTTGGTCTGTTCGCAGTCATGAACGTGCACTTGCAGCAATTGAGAAAGGTTACTTTGCTGAAGAAATCGTTCCTGTGGAAATTCCACAACGTAAGGGAGAGCCGCTTCAAGTCGATACGGACGAGGCACCAAGAGCTGGTACGTCAATAGAGGTACTTGCAAAACTCAAGCCAGCCTTTGACAAGGATGGAACGATTACAGCAGGTAATGCACCTGGCGTTAACGATGGTGCATGTGCCTTAGTAGTAATGAGTGAGGAACGTGCAGCGCGTGAAGGCAGAGAGCCGCTTGCGGTGATTATCGGTCATGAAGAACTTGCGATTGAGCCTGAGAATTTCCCGCAAACACCAGGGCTTGTCATTAACAAATTACTTAAAAAGACAGGGAAATCATTAGCTGACATTGATTTGATCGAAATCAATGAAGCATTTGCAGCAGTAGCTCTTGTCAGCAAGCAGCTGGCGGATTTAGATGCTGAAAAGGTCAATGTTAACGGTGGTGCAGTTGCATTAGGTCATCCAATCGGAGCATCTGGAGCACGCATTATTTTAACACTTGCTCATGAATTAAAACGTCGTGGCGGTGGTATCGGAATTGCTGCTATCTGCTCAGGTGGAGGGCAAGGCGATGCCATTATGATTGAAGTACCGAAAACAGGGGGACACGAATGATGGGAATTCAAAAAGTAATGGTTATTGGTGCTGGACAAATGGGCTCAGGCATTGCACAAGTTTGTGCACAAGCTGGCTATGAGGTCAAACTGAATGACATGAAGCAAGAATTTTTCGAACGCGGTTTAGGCGTCATTACGAAAAATCTGACACGTGATGTCGAAAAGGGGCGTAAAACTGAGGATGAGAAGGCAGCCATTTTAGGTCGTATTAATATGTCACTAGATATACAAGATGCTAGTGACGTAGATATTGTCATTGAGGCAGCTGTGGAGAATTTGGAAGTGAAGCAATCCATCTTTAAGCAAATTGATCAGATTGCACCGGCACATGCCATTTTAGCTACGAATACATCATCTTTACCAATTACAGAAATTGCAGCTGTAACAAATCGTCCAGAGCAAGTGATTGGTATGCACTTTATGAATCCTGTACCTGTTATGAAGCTTGTAGAAATTATTAGAGGGTTAGCTACTAGTGATGAAGTCTACAAAGCAGTTGAAGACATGACGGTAAAACTATCGAAAACACCAGTGGAAGTAAATGACTTCCCAGGCTTTATTTCGAATCGTATTTTATTACCAATGATTAATGAAGCGATCTACGCATTGTATGAGGGTGTAGCATCGAAAGAAGCCATTGACGATGTGATGAAGCTCGGCATGAATCATCCTATGGGTCCGTTAACATTGGCAGACTTTATTGGTCTTGATACATGTCTATCCATCATGGAGATTTTACATGAGGGCTTAGGTGATAGTAAATATAGACCTTGTCCATTGCTTCGTAAATATGTGGCAGCAGGATGGCTAGGTAAAAAATCTGGAAGAGGCTTTTACGTTTATGAATAATCCTATGGGGATGGGACGATTCAAATGAAGTGCAATGCTACGGGACAACGTACAGGGGTGACATTATAGATGCATTTACAATTTACAGATGAACAAATAATGATGCGAGATATGGTTCGTAATTTCGCTCAGGATAAAATTGAACCGTGGGTAGAACGTATGGAAGCAGGAGAGTTTCCACGTGAGCTCCTTGCGCAAATGGGCGAATTAGGTTTAATGGGGATCACGACGCCTGAGGAATTAGGCGGCTCAGCGATGGATTTTACATCGTACATAATTGCAATCAATGAACTATCAAAGGTTAGCGCAGTAATGGGTGTTATTTTATCCGTGCATACTTCGGTTGGAACAAACCCTATCATTTATTTCGGCAACGATGAACAGAAGAAACGCTATGTTCCAAAGCTTGCTGCTGGTGAATATTTAGGGGCATTTTGTTTAACAGAGCCTAGCGCTGGTTCTGATGCTGGCTCTTTACAATCCAAAGCGGTGCGAGATGGAGATGAATATGTCATCAACGGCTCCAAGGTGTTTATTACAAACGGTGGAGAAGCTGATGTTTATATTGTCTTTGCCTCAACGAATCCTGCTGAAAAAACACGTGGTATTTCAGCATTTATTGTTGAAAAAGGAACACCGGGCTTAATCATAGGTAAAGATGAACATAAAATGGGCCTACACGGTTCACGTACAGTTCAATTAACATTCGACAACTGTCGTATTCCAGCCACAAACCTTCTTGGGGAGGAAGGGGAAGGCTTTAAAATTGCAATGGCTAACTTAGATGTTGGACGTATTGGAATCGCAGCTCAAGCTCTAGGCATTGCTGAAGCAGCACTAGAGGCAGCTACTGCGTATGCAAAAGAACGTGTTCAATTTGGAAAGCCTATTGCAGCGCAACAAGGAGTTGGCTTCAAGCTTGCTGATATGGCAACGGCTGTAGAATCAGCAAAACTACTAGTCTATCGAGCAGCAGATTTACGCTCAAAAGGATTGCCGTGCGGAGCTGAGGCCTCGATGGCGAAACTTTTTGCCTCTCGTACAGCCGTGCAAACAGCGATTGACGCTATACAAATTTTTGGTGGCTATGGCTATACAAAAGACTATCCTGTAGAGCGTTATTTCCGAGATGCAAAGGTGACAGAAATATACGAAGGTACAAGTGAAATTCAAAAGCTAGTCATTAGTAAACATTTACTTAAATAAAGTCGGATGTTATGTTGCGAAGTTGATTTTTCAAGGATGATTGACGATTGCTTAGGGAAGACCGTTAATCCCGCGAAACATCATCACATATAGAAATCAACAAAACTGAGTCTAACGAAAAAGGGGAAATGGACAATGAACTTTCAATTAACAGAAGAGCATGAGCAATTACGTGAAATGATTCGTGATTTTGCACTTAATGAAGTAGCACCAACAGCAGCTGAACGTGACGAGAACGAAGAGTTTGACCGCGCAATTTTCGATAAAATGGCGGAGCTAGGCTTAACAGGTATTCCATGGCCGGAAGAATACGGCGGTGCAGGCTTTGATTATCTAGCATATGTCATTGCTGTAGAGGAATTATCTCGTGTATGTGCTTCAACAGGGGTAACTTTATCAGCACATACGTCACTTGCTGGTTGGCCGATCTTTAAATTTGGTAATGAAGAACAAAAACAAAAATACCTTCGTCCAATGGCAGAAGGTAAACATATCGGTGCATATGGTTTAACGGAGCCAGGATCAGGTTCGGATGCTGGTGGCATGAAAACATATGCAAAACGTGATGGCGACGATTATATTTTAAACGGTTCGAAGATTTTCATTACGAACGGTGGAGTGGCAGATACATATGTTGTATTTGCAGTAACAGATCCAGAAGCTAAAAATGGCACAACTGCTTTTATCGTTGAAGCTGGCTTTGAAGGTTTCTCGGTAGGGAAGAAGGAGAAAAAACTAGGAATTCGTTCATCTCCTACAACTGAAATTATTTTTGATAACTGTCGCGTTCCGAAAGAAAACATGCTTGGAGCTGAGGGAGAAGGCTTCAAAATTGCGATGACAACGCTTGATGGAGGACGTAATGGTATTGCCGCACAAGCTGTAGGGATTGCACAAGGAGCATTAGATGCAGCGGTGGAATACGGTAAAGAACGTGTGCAATTTGGTAAGCCGATTACTGCCAACCAAGGTGTATCTTTTAAACTAGCAGATATGGCAACTCAAATTGAAGCATCTCGACTGCTTACATACCAAGCGGCTTGGTTGGAATCAAATGGTCTACCGTATGGTAAGGCGTCTGCAATGGCAAAATTAATGGCTGGCGATACGGCGATGAATGTAACGACTGAGGCGGTTCAAGTCTTTGGTGGATATGGTTATACGAAAGATTATCCAGTTGAGCGCTTCATGCGTGATGCGAAAATCACACAAATTTACGAAGGTACACAGGAGATTCAACGACTTGTTATCTCTCGTATGTTGACAAAATAACGTATGACAGAAAGAGATCAAAGACCCCAAGTACAGTCAACAGTAAAAGATGAAAATCTCATCGCCATTCGTCGAGAACAGATGATAGAGGGAGCCATTAAATTATTTAGAGAAAAAGGGTTTCACCGTGCCACAACGAGAGAAATCGCAAAAGCGGCAGGCTTTAGTATCGGAACATTATATGAATATATTCGTACGAAGGAAGATGTCCTTTACCTTGTGTGTGATAGTATTTATCACCATGCGATGGGGCGACTTTCAAGTTTTGAGATTAAGGCAGGAACGATTGAAGAGCTAAAGGAAATGATTCGAGAGTACTTCTTGCAAATTGATAGTTTGGTTGATGAGCTGACAATCATGTATCAGGAAACTAAATCGCTGTCGAAAGAAGCACAACGCTATGTATTTAGTAAAGAGTTTGAAATGGTTGCTACTTTTGAGCGATTACTAAAACGCTGTGTGCAGTCAGGTGAAATAACAATGACAGATAAACAAATTCACTTGGCAGCAAATAACTTAGTCGTTTCTGGGCAAAGCTGGGCATTCCGTAAATGGGCGCTCCATCGTCAGCACTCTATTGACGAATTTATTGAAATACAAATTACTTTGTTCATTTCAGGCATAAAGGGGTTCTAATAAGTTCTGTAAAGGGGTTGTCGGTAATTGCATAAAGCGACATTGCAATTACCGATTTTTTTATGAATAAAAAGGCTCATCACTAAAGGTTGGGGATGGCATTTGTTAAAAACGTACGCCATGTAAATAAGTTGATTGGAGTGGAGACTGGGCGACTCCTTGGGGATCAGCGTCACAGATGAGACCCTGGAGCGAAGCGAAGCGGCTCATCGGACGCCCCCAGGAAAGCGCCCGGTCGGAACGGAAATCAACCCCACGTTATGCTGATGAGGCGATAAAGAACATTAAGGGGAGAAAGTGGGGATTTCATATGACAAAGGTAGAAGTATATCGTCCAAAAAATCACGTACGTTTTGTTACAGCATCGAGTCTTTTTGATGGACATGATGCTTCGGTTAACATTATACGACGTATTTTACAATCAAGCGGTGTAGAGGTAATCCATTTAGGACATAACCGCTCCGTGGAAGAAGTCGTAAACGCTGCGATTCAAGAGGATGCTCAAGGTATTGCGGTATCATCTTATCAAGGCGGACATATGGAATACTTTAAATATATGTATGATTTGCTGCGTGAAAAAGGGGCGCCACATATTAAAATTTATGGTGGTGGCGGTGGTGTTATTTTACCACGTGAAATTAAAGAGCTACATGCTTACGGGATTGCTGGGATTTTCTCACCAGAGGATGGGCGTGTTTTAGGATTACAAGGGATGATTAATGAGAAAATTAAAGGAACTGATTTCCCGACGGCTATAGGTAGCTATCAAGAAAAGCTGGATGCTCTATCGACAGAAACGCCAGAAATTTTAGCGAATTTATTAACTGCTGCTGAGTCGAATGATGATGAAGAGACGAAAGAGATGCTAGCGGAAGCTCGTAAACGCTCAAAAGGGACACCTGTTTTAGGTATTACTGGAACAGGTGGTGCTGGTAAATCTTCTTTAACAGATGAATTAATTCGTCGTTTCTTGAAAGAGTTTCCGGATAAACGCGTAGCTATTCTTTCTGTCGATCCGACAAAGCAAAAGACAGGTGGGGCTTTACTTGGTGACCGAATTCGTATGAATGCGATTTTCAATAATCGCGTATATATGCGTAGTTTAGCAACTCGTGGATCTCGTACAGAGCTTACTGCTTCCATTGGGGACGTGCTAGATGTAACGCGTGTAGCAGGCTATGATTTAATTATTGTAGAAACAAGTGGTATTGGTCAGGGTGATGCGGAAATTACAAAATACACTGATCTATCTATGTATGTCATGACAAGTGAGTTTGGTGCGCCAACTCAGCTTGAGAAAATTGACATGATTGATTTTGCGGATGTGATCGCTATCAATAAATTTGAACGCAAAGGTTCTGAGGATGCATTACGTCAAGTGCAGAAGCAATATCAACGTTCACGAGAGCTTTGGGATGAATCACTTGATAATATGCCTGTGTACGGTACGATTGCCAGTCAATTTAATGATAAAGGGACGAATGCTTTATTTGCTGCATTAGTAAATATCATTAATGCGAAGACAGGAAGTCATTGGGAAACGGGCTATGAGCAATTTGCGAAAACGCAAAAGCAAGATGTTATCATTCCAAACGACCGTCGTTATTACTTACGAGAACTTACAGATACTGTGCGTGGCTATCATAAAAAATCAGAGCAACAGGTGGAATTTGCTCGCCGTCTATTCCAATTAGAGGGAGCTATTGAAGCGATTAAGGAAAAAGCGCCAAATGATGCACTTGTTGCGTCTCTTACATCTTTAGCGGAAGGTGTCAGAGATGAATTAACGGTTGAGTCTAAACGTATTTTAGATAATTGGCATGCTTTAAAAGAAGCGTATGCTGGAGATGAATTGGTAACGAAAGTTCGTGATAAGGAAATTCGAACAATTTTAAAGACAATAAGTCTTTCTGGTACGAAAATTCCTAAAGTTGCCTTGCCGAAATTCGTAGATTATGGTGAAATTTTACGCTGGGTTTATAAAGAAAATGTACCTGGTGAATTCCCGTATACAGCTGGGGTATTCCAATTTAAACGTGAAGGGGAAGATCCGAAGCGACAATTTGCTGGCGAAGGAACGCCTGAGCGTACAAATAAACGATTCCATTATTTATCGAAAGATGATGATGCAAAACGTTTATCAACAGCATTTGATTCAGTAACGCTATATGGTGAGGACCCAGATTACCGACCTGATATTTATGGGAAGGTTGGAGAGTCGGGTGTCTCCATTTGTACGTTAGAGGATATGAAAAAGCTGTATGCAGGCTTTGATTTATGTGCACCATCAACTTCAGTATCGATGACAATTAACGGTCCAGCACCGGTTATTTTGGCAATGTTCATGAATACGGCTATTGATCAGCAAGTGAAACTACGTGAGAAAGAACTGGATCGACCTTTGACAGTTGAAGAGTTTACGGAAACACGCGAGAAAACATTACAGGTTGTACGTGGAACCGTGCAAGCTGATATTTTAAAGGAAGATCAAGGGCAAAATACATGTATCTTCTCAACAGAGTTTGCGTTACGTATGATGGGGGATATTCAGCAATACTTTATCGATCATAAAGTTCGTAATTATTACTCCGTATCTATTTCTGGTTACCATATTGCCGAAGCTGGTGCGAACCCAATATCACAGTTGGCCTTTACATTAGCAAATGGCTTTACGTATGTAGAATATTATTTAAGTCGTGGAATGAATATTGACGACTTTGCGCCAAATCTATCATTCTTCTTCTCTAACGGACTGGATCCAGAGTACACAGTTATTGGACGCGTAGCTCGCCGTATTTGGGCGGTTGTCATGCGTGACAAGTACGGTGCCAATGAACGAGCGCAAAAATTAAAATATCATATCCAAACATCCGGCCGTAGTTTGCATGCACAGGAGATTGATTTTAATGATATCCGTACAACGTTACAGGCGTTAATGGCATTACAAGATAACTGTAATTCATTGCATACGAATGCATATGATGAGGCCATTACAACGCCTACGGAAGAATCTGTCCGTCGTGCGATGGCTATTCAAATGATTATTACGAAGGAACATGGCTTAGCGAAAAACGAAAATCCATTACAAGGAGCGTATATCGTAGAAGAGTTAACAGACCTTGTAGAAGAAGCGGTACTAGAAGAGTTTGATCGTATCAATGATCGTGGTGGCGTACTAGGTGCAATGGAAACACAATATCAACGTGGTAAGATTCAAGAGGAGTCTATGCACTACGAGATGCTAAAGCATTCAGGTGAGTTACCAATCATTGGTGTAAACACATACTTAAATCCGAATCCGCCTTCTGAAGATGACATTAACAATATGGAAATTGCGCGTGCATCGACGGAAGAAAAAGAGACGCAAATTCATAATTTACAAGCCTTCTGGAAGCAACATGAAGGAGAGAACGCATCGGCTCTTGCTCGTTTACAACAAGTAGCTGTAAACAACGGTAATATTTTCGCGGAGCTTATGGAAACTGTAAAGGTCGCTAGCTTAGGGCAAATCACAAATGCTTTATACGAGGTAGGCGGACAATATCGTCGTAATATGTAATGATCTTCTTGCTGTATAACAATTATTCCATTTTGTGCAAAATGTTGGTGTAGTTGTAAGTGTCTAGTCTTAGGATTAGGCACTTCTTTTTATTTCCGTTATAATAGAAATGTAAAAAAAAGGGGAGGCGCAACAGATGATGAAATCGGCAATTAACTACATCATTATTTTAGCTTTGGTGGTAGGAGTTATTTTCCTGTATGATAAGCAAATTGGCGCTGTTCCTTTACTATTATTATCTGTCTATTTGTTTTACATGGGGATAAAAAAAATGCGTGATATAAAAAACAGTAATTGAAGCTAGCAATGAGGATAATACTTTGTATATAATGGGTATTATGCTTATGATGGGAAGTTACTTTTGTGCGGCCTTTTTTTGCTGCGCTCCGAAAATAAAGCTATATGAATTTTAAAACGTCCATTGTGATGAGAGAAAGGAAGTGCACGAATGAATTTTCGTGAAATGACAAAAGAACAATTAGCGGAAGAATCGTTAATTAACTTAGCTTATGCAATTTTAAATGAAAAACGTGCCTCAGTGTCTTTTAATGATTTATTAACAATAATGCAAGAGCTTGTGGGCTATAGTGATGAAGAAATGAAAGCCCGCCTACTACAATTTTACACAGATTTAAATGTAGAAGGCCGCTTCTTATTTAATCAAGAAACAGGCTGGGGCTTACGTGAATGGTATAAAGTTGAACAGATTGAAGAAGAAACAGCTCCATCTGTTAAAACTCATAAGAAAAAATCTAAAGCAGCCCTTGAGGATGAAGAAGATTTAGATGAAGATTTAGAAGAAGAAGATATTGACTTTGATGAAGATTATGAAGAATTCGTTGAAGAAGATGAAGAAGATGAAGAAGAAGCAGATGATAAAGAAGATATCGACTTTGATGAAGAAGATATAGAGGACATCGATGAAGAAATCGATGAGGACTTTATCGATGAAGATGAAGATGAAGATGAAGAAGAATTTGAAGAAGAGGATGAAGTCTAACTTATTTCAGCAAACATCCGCTGAAATAGAGGAACTCAGTCTAAGAACGCCACATCCTGTGGCATTACCGAAATGACCGACATCGTGTCGGCCCTCATGCAGGCCTAAGCGCAAAGCTGATTCCGGACGCAATTATGCCGAGGTATAATTGATGATAATTACTCTTTGAAATTTTCTTTCTTTTATCCTTGTAGTAAAAAATCTTGACTTCTATCACGGTTACGTTTAATCTTTTACTTGGGCTCCTTATTAAAGGAGAAAGACCGTGTATGTAATACGCTCCCCCTGCAAACCTATGCAGGAGGAGCGTTTTTTTATTTTTTAACTTTATTCAGTCAAGTTCTCCCATGTTTATAACTACGGAATGAATAGTAATGCTCTAAATTATTCATGATGTATAGTAAGCGGTGATTGAGTATATGTTAAAAACTTTTTAAAAGGAAAGTAGAAAAGAGATAGAAACGATTACAGCTTCGAATCGACTACATATATTTGTAGGCATTCTCGGCTTTTCTTATTTTAGGGATGAGAAATATTTATTTTCTTAGCCTGTCAAAATATTTGCATCAATGCTTAGAATCAGCATGTGGCGTGAATGTACTTTTCTTACTTGCAATTTCTAGAACAACATAAGGAGGAATTTTTTCATGACGAAGTATATTTTTGTAACAGGTGGGGTTGTGTCTTCACTTGGAAAAGGGATTGTAGCAGCTTCTCTAGGTCGTTTATTAAAAAATCGCGGATTAGAAGTAACGATTCAAAAATTTGACCCATATATCAATATTGACCCAGGTACAATGAGTCCTTATCAACATGGTGAAGTTTTCGTAACAGATGATGGCGCAGAAGCTGACTTAGACTTAGGTCACTACGAACGTTTTATTGATATTAACCTAGGAAAACATTCTACAGTAACATCAGGTCGTGTTTATCAGTCTGTATTACAAAAAGAACGCCGTGGTGATTACAACGGTGGAACAGTACAAGTAATTCCTCACATTACAAATGAAATCAAAGATCGTATTCAACGCGCTGGTCGCGAAACAAATGCGGATGTAGTTATTACTGAAGTAGGCGGAACAGTTGGGGATATTGAGTCATTACCATTCCTTGAAGCAATTCGCCAAATGAAAACGAACTTAGGTCATAACAACGTGATGTATGTTCATTGTACGCTTATTCCTTACATTAAAGCTGCGGGTGAGCTAAAAACAAAACCAACTCAGCATTCTGTAAAAGAATTACGTTCTTTAGGTATTCAACCAAATATTATCGTTGTACGCACAGAGCAAGAAGTGCCTCAGGATATGAAAGAAAAATTAGCTTTATTCTGTGATGTTCAGCCTCACGAAATTATTGAATCTCGCGATGCAGAACATTTATATGAAGTACCTTTAAACCTTCATGCACAAGATATTGATGATATCGTGCTTGACCATTTTGGCATTGAAGCACCAGAGGCGGATATGGAAGAATGGCGCGAGCTAGTAGCAAAAGTGAAGAGCTTACCAAATAAACGAAAAGTAGCATTAGTAGGTAAATATGTAGAATTACAAGATGCTTACATTTCTGTTGTAGAGGCATTAAAACATGCAGGCTATGCATTTAATTCTGATATTGAGATTGACTGGATTAATGCAGAGCATGTAGAGGCTGACAATGTTGCTACGCTATTAAAAGGTGCTGACGCCATTTTAGTTCCAGGTGGTTTCGGTGATCGTGGAGTTGAAGGTAAAATTTTAGCGACACAATATGCTCGTGAAAATAATGTACCATTCTTAGGTATTTGCCTAGGTATGCAACTTGCAACAGTAGAATTTGCTCGTAACGTACTTGGTTTACAAGGAGCGCATTCTACAGAGCTAGATTCACAAACACAATACCCAATCATTGACTTCTTACCAGATCAAAACGACAGTGTAGATATCGGTGGTACATTACGTTTAGGTTTATATCCATGTAAGTTAAAAGAAGGCTCAAAGGCAAGCCAAGCGTATGGTCAAGAGCTTGTTTATGAGCGTCACCGTCATCGTTATGAATTTAACAATGAATATCGTGAAGCGATGGAAGCAGAAGGTCTTGTCTTCTCAGGTACAAGTCCTGACGGTAAATTAGTGGAAATTATCGAGTTACCAGAAAATAATTTCTTCGTAGCATGCCAATTCCACCCAGAATTAGTATCACGTCCAAACCGTCCACAGCCATTGTTCCGTGATTTTATCGGAGCAACATTTAAATAATAAAAAAAAGAGTTGTCTCACTTGCTGAGACAACTCTTTTTTTGATAAAAAGAACTTGTTTCTCGATAAAAGCCCGAAAAGTTTCGATAAAATAAGATTTTGTTTCGATAAAAGCTCAAATAGTTTCGATAAAGAGCGATTTCGTTTCGATAAATCTTCAAAGTATTTCTGTAATGTTAGATTCTTTATAACTCTTCGTCATCAAGGCCAAGCATTTCATCATACGCAATTTTTACGGCTTCATAAACAAAAAGGGCAGCAATAGCGTGTGGCACAACTATGCGATTTCCTAAATCGTTTGGTAATAAACCACCTCGCATGCGTGTTGAAATATACGTATACGCTAAATCTGCTAGTGGATTTTCGGCATTAGCTACTTCGCTAGCAACGGCTGCAAATGGAATAAACTGATTATTTAATTGCTGTGCTAATGCTAATGCATCCTCATCGTGTGCGCTACGTGTAAAAATGCATACTCGATCCGCTTCTGTGATCACGGTATCTTTTGTCCAAGGGACTAACTTCGTAAAACGTTCCACAGCTTGAAATGCATTTAATTCGACAACTTGCATTTCGCCAAAGCATGCGAAATAGACATTACCTTCACTAATACCCGCTTGCGCAAGTAATCGCGCTGTTTCTTCAATTGCTTCCTCTTCAGTTTGTGTTATTCTTTGTAATAAACCACTTAGTTGTGTTGTTAATATTTTTGACATGGTCCCACCTCAATCAATATTATAGGTTTGAAAAGAGCATAAAGCAAAAGTAGATAATTTATAATAATAGAAGGTATTAATAGGTTAAAGGAGAATATTACATAATAGAGAGAATTTTACGTAAAAATAATAACTAAAAAAGGGCGGAATGAAATGTGAAACGAGTACTAATTGTCGATGATCAACCAGGAATTCGTTTACTTTTAAATGAAGTGTTGAAAAAAGAAGGTTACGGTACATATTTAGCTGCAAATGGTATGGAAGCACTGAAGTATGCTGAGGAGGAGGAAATAAATTGTGTCCTGCTAGACATGAAAATCCCAGGAATGGATGGCATAGAAATTTTAAGGCACTTAAAAGAGCGATGGCCGCAACTTCCGGTTTTCATGATGACAGCATATGGTGAATTGGACGTTGTACAGGAGGCATTAGATTTAGGAGCTATTCGATATTTTACTAAGCCTTTTGATATTTTTGAAGTGCGTGATGAGGTTAATAAAATTTTAAACGTTTAGAAAAACAGGCAGTGGTCAACACCGCCTGTTTTTTATGGTTATTATTCGATTCGAAGTAATGTTCTATCGTTTCATATTCACTTTGCTTCCAAAATATATGGCTCATCCTAACGTGGGGTTGATTTCCGTTCCGACTGGGCGCTTTGTTGCTGCCGCTTCGCTGCGCTGCAGGGTCTCGGGCCAACACGAGGTTGGTCGCGTAGGCGTTATCACAGGATGTGATGCTTTTAGCCTCCGTTCCTCTATTGCTAATCCCCGAGGAGTCGCCCAGTCTCCACTCCAATCAACTTTTTACATGGCATCGTTTTTACATATTGCATATCATCAACTTTTGATGTTTAGCCAAATATATTTAAAAAAGCTAAAATTGCTACTAAGTCCAATTCGCTTTCGTGCAGAAAACCAGACGCCGTCTCTTCATTGCACTTCGCTTTCGCGTAACCTCCGTCGCGTTGCACTACACTGCGGTTGGCACTGCCGCTCCGTTGCACTTCGCTTTCGTGCAGAAAACAAGACGCTGTCGTTCCGTTGCACTTCACTTTCGCGTAACCTTCGTTTCGTTGCACTACACTGCGGTTGACACTGCCGCTCCGTTGCACTCCGCTTTCGCGTAACCTTCGTTTCGTTGCACTACACTGCGGTTGACACTGCCGCTCCGTTGCACTCCGCTTTCGTGTAGAAAATAAAAGCCCCTGCTTTTCAGGGGCTAACCTTCGTTTCGTTGCACTACACTGCGGTTGGCACTGCCACTCCGTTGCACTTCGCTTTCGTGCAGAAAACAAGACGCTGTCGTTCCGTTGCACTTCACTTTCGCGTAACCTTCGTTTCGCTGCACTACACTGCGGTTGACACTGCCGCTCCGTTGCACTCCGCTTTCGTGTAGAAAATAAAAGCCCCTGCTTTTCAGGGGCTAACCTTCGTTTCGTTGCACTACACTCCGGTTGACACTGCCGCTCCGTTGCACTTCGCTTTCGTGCAGAAAACAAAGTAACCTGAAATGCTTTTCAGGTTACTTTGTTTTTGCTATGATTAAATAGCATATTTATGTAGAAAGAATAGTCCTAAGAGGAGGATTTTTAGTATGGCATTAGTATCTATGAAAGAGATGTTAATTAAAGCAAAAGCAGAAGGTTATGCGGTTGGTCAGTTCAACATCAACAACCTTGAGTGGACTCAAGCAATTTTACAAGCAGCTGAAGAGGAAAAATCTCCAGTTATTCTAGGCGTTTCTGAAGGTGCAGGTAAATATATGGGCGGATTTATCTCCGTTGTACACATGGTAAA
Source organism: Lysinibacillus sp. NPDC097214 (assembly GCF_050277945.1). Classification (NCBI taxonomy): domain Bacteria; kingdom Bacillati; phylum Bacillota; class Bacilli; order Caryophanales; family Bacillaceae; genus Lysinibacillus; species Lysinibacillus sp. NPDC097214. The sequence goes on along the minus strand of NZ_JBNNSS010000006.1, from coordinate 268,143 downwards.
AGGTTTAATGGAATCTTATGGCACTACGGTACCTGTAGCTATTCACCTTGACCACGGTTCAAGCTTTGAAAAATGTAAAGAAGCAATTGATGCAGGCTTTACTTCTGTAATGATTGATGCTTCTCATCATCCATTCGAGGAAAATGTTGCGACTACTTCAAAAGTAGTTGAGTATGCTCATTCGAAAGGTGTTTCTGTTGAAGCTGAGCTTGGTACAGTAGGTGGTGACGAGGATGGCGTAATCGGTGGTATTATGTACGCTGATCCAGAAGAATGCCGTAAAATGGTTGAGCTAACAGATATCGATTGTTTAGCACCAGCACTTGGCTCTGTACATGGTCCTTATAAAGGAGAACCAAACCTAGGCTTTAAAGAGATGGAAGAAATCTCAAACTTAGCAGAACTTCCATTAGTATTACATGGTGGTACAGGTATTCCAACAAAAGATATTCAACGCTCAATTTCATTAGGTACAGCAAAAATTAACGTCAATACTGAAAATCAAATTGCTGCTACAAAAGTAATCCGTGAAGTTCTTGATAATGATAAAGTTGTTTATGATCCTCGTAAATTCCTTGCTCCAGCACGTGAAGCGATTAAAGCGACAGTTATTGGGAAAATCCGTGAATTTGGTAGTGCACAAAAAGCATAATTTTAGTATCTAATATGCTAAAAAAACAGAGATGAATACACATAATAAGAGAAGTGTTGATGTTGTTATCGACCTTCTCTTGTTTTTGAAATAAAAAATTATTGGCGAAAATTCTAATATAAGGTTCATCACCAAAAGTTAGGAATGACATTTGTAAAAACGTATACTATGTAAATAAGTTGATTGGAGTGAAGGCTGGGCGACTCCTTGGGGATTAGCGGCTCATCGAACGCCCCCAGGAAAGCGCCCAGCCGGAACGGAAATCAACCCTACGTTAGGGTAATGAGCCAAAACAGTGATCAGGAGGAACTATAATGAAATTTTTCATTGATACAGCAAACTTTGAAGAGATTAAAGAAGCACACGCATGGGGGATTTTATCAGGTGTTACAACAAACCCATCGTTAGTTGCTAAAGAAGAGAATGTTTCTTTCCATGATCGACTTCGTGAAATCACAGAGCTTGTAGATGGCTCAGTGAGCGGGGAAGTAATTGCTTTAGATGCAGAAGGTATGATTAAAGAAGGCTTAGAATTGGCTGCGATTGCTCCGAATATTACAGTTAAACTGCCAATGACTCCAGCGGGCTTAGAGGCATGTCGCTTCTTTGCAGACAAAGGTATTAAAACGAACGTAACATTAATCTTTAGTGCTAACCAAGCATTAATGGCTGCTCGTGCAGGTGCTACATATGTATCACCATTTATCGGTCGTTTAGATGATATGGGTCAAAACGGTGTAGAACTAATTGAAACGATTGCAGATATTTTCACAATTCATAATATCGATACGCAAATTATCGCTGCATCTATTCGTCATCCGCAACATGTAACAGCTGCAGCACTTGCTGGTGCACATATTTCGACGACTCCTTTTAAAGTATTAAAGCAACTTTTCAATCATCCATTAACGGAAAAAGGAATTGAAGGATTTTTAGCGGATTGGAATAAGAGAAAAGGCGAATAATAAAATTATATAGTGAGCCAATTGCAGAAAATATTACTTTCCAATCATGAGGGAGAACGCGAAATGGATGTTTATAAAATTACAGGCGAAAATCGTCTAAAAGGTACAATAAAAGTTAGTGGTGCAAAAAATAGTGCAGTCGCCTTGATTCCAGCATCAATTTTGGCGAACTCTCCAGTGACAATTGGAGGGTTACCAGAAATTTCTGATGCGTGGACGTTAAAGGCATTATTAGAGGAAATCGGTGGAGAAGTGTCATTTGAGGATGGCGTAATGACAATTGATCCAACAGACATGATTGCGTTGCCATTACCGAACGGCAACGTGAAAAAACTTCGTGCTTCCTATTACTTAATGGGAGCAATGCTTGGTCGCTTTAAAAAAGCTGTGATTGGTTTACCGGGAGGCTGTTTCTTAGGGCCGCGTCCTATTGATCAACATATTAAAGGCTTTGAGGCATTAGGTGCGAAAATCACAAATGAGCATGGAGCGATTTATTTACGTGCTGATGAATTAATTGGTGCCAAAATATATTTAGACGTTGCCAGTGTGGGAGCAACTATTAACATTATGTTAGCTGCTGTTCTTGCAAAAGGACGTACGGTTATTGAAAATGCAGCAAAAGAACCGGAGATTATTGATGTAGCAACTCTTCTCACTAACATGGGAGCTAATATTAAAGGTGCGGGTACAAGTGTTATCCGTATTGAAGGCGTAGAGGAGCTTCATGGTACGGAGCATACGATTATTCCAGATCGCATTGAAGCGGCTACGTTTATGATCATGGCTGCCGCTTTAGGTGAAGGCATTACTATTGATAATGTTATTCCATTGCATTTAGAGGCGATTACTGCAAAGCTTCGTGAAATGGGCGTCAAAATCGAAATCGGTGAAGAAAGTATTTTTGTGCCAAAAACGGACCTTTCCACATTGCAAGCCGTTGATGTAAAAACATTAGTGTATCCTGGGTTCCCAACAGATATTCAGCAACCACTTTCTGTTTTAATGTCTCAAGCATTTGGTTCCTCAAAGGTAACAGATACAATTTATACAGCTCGATTTAAGCATATTGATGAACTTCGTCGTATGAATGCCAATGCACGCGTTGAAGGAAATACAGCTATGATTACAGGTCCTAGTAAATTACAAGGTTCAACTGTAACGGCTACAGACCTTCGTGCTGGTGCAGCGTTAGTATTAGCAGGCCTTTTAGCTGAAGGCGAAACAGAAATTCACGATATCTATCATATTGAGCGTGGGTATAGCTCACTTATTGAGAAATTACGTGATTTAGGCGCAGATATTCGACGTGAAACAATAATGGCACGCGTAGCAGAGACAAAGGAATAATGAGAGCTAAAAGTTTTGAACTAACTATGTTACAATAGAGGTAATTTGAATGTTTCGGCGAAGAAATATGCCGATAACGGGAGGCAAATAAGACAATGGAACGTAGTTTATCGATGGAAGTAGTACGAGTAACAGAGGCAGCAGCAATCGCATCCGGGAAATGGATGGGCCGCGGTTTAAAAATTGAGGCAGATGATGCAGCAACGACAGCGATGCGCGTAATGTTCGATACAATTCCAATGCATGCTACAGTAGTGATTGGTGAAGGCGAGATGGATGAAGCACCAATGCTTTATATTGGTGAAGAGCTTGGCCTACGCAATGGTGGTCCTCAAGTAGATATCGCAGTTGACCCATTAGAAGGTACAAATATTGTAGCGAAGGGTACAAATGGTGCAATGACAGTTCTTGCTATTGCGGATAAAGGTAATCTGTTAAACGCGCCTGATATGTACATGGAGAAAATTGCAGTAGGTCCAGAAGCGGCTGGTAAGGTAGATATTAACGCTTCTGTTACGTATAATTTATTACAGGTAGCAAAAGCTAAAAATAAAGATATTTCGGACGTAGTAGCTACACTTTTAGATCGACCACGTCACCAAGCAATTGTTGATGAAATTCGAGAAGCAGGAGCACGTATTAAATTTATTCAAGACGGTGACGTTGGAGCAGCTATTAATACTGCTTTTGATGAAACTGGCATTGATATTATGTTTGGTACAGGTGGTGCACCAGAGGGTGTTATTTCAGCTGTTGCATTAAAATGTCTAGGTGGAGACTTCCAAGCGAAGCTAGTGCCAGAAGACGATGAACAGTTAGCGCGCTGCGAAAAAATGGGTGTAGACGTAGAAAAAGTTCTTTATTTAGATGACCTAGTTAAAGGTGACGATGCTATTTTTGCAGCGACTGCTGTAACAGATTGTGAGCTATTAAAAGGTGTTCAGTATAAAGGAGCCTACGCATTAACACATTCAGTAGTTATGCGAGCTAAGTCTGGAACAGTGCGTTTTGTAGAAGGTCGCCACGCTCTTGATAAAAAACCTAGCTATTAATAAATTTTTCTTCTAAAATATACCTAGTGCATCTTTTCGCACTAGGTACTTCTTCTAAATTTTCAACCATCCCATAGTTTTATAAGGCTGTGTTATGCTTCAATGTATTTCCTAGTTAATTTGAAGTATCTATCGCTATGCTTAATTTCTAACGAACAACTGAAAATGCTGACAGGTACGAAAAGATTAACTTTATCTTCTTTTAGCAAAATGCTATTGTAGTGTAAGCAAAGTGTAACATTTACGCCAAGGCGATATAAGCCTATCGCAAAAATCTTCTATGATAACCCCAAAAATGAAAATTATATTTTGAAAAAGACTGGAGTTGTGCATATGTCTGCATTGACAATCGCTCAATTAGAAAACATGACGTTAAAGGAGCTTTATGCCCTTGCACGCCAATATAAAATTTCATATTATAGCAAGCTAACGAAAAAAGAATTAATATTTGCTATTTTGAAAACACGTTCGGAGCAAGAAGGCTATTTCTTTATGGAAGGTGTACTAGAAATTGTTTCGCAAGAAGGCTTTGGCTTCCTTCGTCCAATTAACTACTCTCCAAGTAAAGAGGATATTTATATTTCTGCTTCTCAGATTCGTCGCTTTGACCTACGAAATGGGGACAAGGTATCTGGTAAAGTACGTCCACCTAAAGAAAATGAACGCTATTATGGATTACTACAGGTAGATGCTGTTAACGGCGAAGACCCAGAAGTAGCCAAGGAACGTGTGCATTTTCCTGCATTAACGCCTTTATATCCAGATCGACAAATTAAGCTTGAAACAACACAACGTAATTTATCGACTCGTATTATGGATTTAGTGGCACCTGTAGGTTTTGGGCAGCGTGGATTGATCGTTGCACCACCAAAAGCAGGGAAAACATCATTATTAAAAGAAATCGCGAATTCTATTACGACTAATTATCCAGATGCAGAGTTAATTGTATTACTTATTGACGAACGCCCTGAGGAAGTAACTGATATTGAACGTTCAGTGAATGCAGATGTAGTGAGCTCGACTTTCGATGAAGTTCCAGAAAATCATGTGAAAGTTGCAGAAATCGTGTTAGAACGTGCACGCCGCTTAGTTGAGCATAAGCGTGATGTTATTATTTTAATGGATTCTATTACACGTTTAGCACGTGCATATAACTTAGTTATTCCTCCGAGCGGTCGTACGCTTTCAGGTGGTATTGACCCTGCTGCGTTCCATCGACCAAAACGATTCTTTGGTTCAGCACGTAATATTGAAGAAGGCGGTAGTTTAACAATTTTAGCGACTGCTTTAGTGGATACAGGATCTCGTATGGATGAGGTCATTTATGAGGAATTTAAAGGAACAGGTAATCTAGAGCTTCATCTTGATCGCCAATTAGCCGAGCGTCGTATTTTCCCTGCGCTCGATATCCGCCGTTCAGGTACACGTAAGGAAGAGCTTCTGCTTGAGCCTGAGCAACTTGAAAAACTGTGGGCAATTCGTAAAACATTCTCGGACGCACCTGATTTTGCGGAGCGCTTCATGAAAAAATTACGTACAACAAAATCAAATGAAGAATTCTTTGAAAAGTTAAATGAAGATATGAAAAAAGCTACTAAAGGTAAAGGCCTACTATAAATCATGAATCACCATGGACTAGCGATAGTCGATGGTGGTTTTTTTATGATTAAGTTGTTAAGTAATAAATCTAAAAACATTGATAGTTTTTACGGTTTTATTTTCTATTTAGTAGTAACAGTTATTTTATCTTCGATTGTTTTCTCATTTATGATAGACTCTGGAATAGGAGAAGTGCTTAATTTTTTGTTATAAATAACTAATTGTTAATACACTCAAAACTATTGTCAAATATATATTTCATATGGTACTATTGATAAGTATGCAACGTGTACATATGTAGCCGACATATTCGGGCTATGTAAGGTACAGTTCGATAATACTCTGTTCCAGATGGTTCAGGGCGAGAGGAGAAAACGAATATGAAACAAGGAATTCATCCAGATTACAAAGAAGCAACAGTAACTTGCTCTTGTGGTAACACTTTCAAAACTGGTTCAGTAAAAGAAAACATCGTTGTCGAGTTCTGCAACGATTGTCACCCATTCTATACTGGCCGTCAAAAATTCGCGTCTGCTGATGGTCGCGTGGATCGTTTCAACAAAAAATACGGTCTTAAAAACTAATGTTAGTTTAATACCTGCCAAGCATGTGCTTGGCAGGTATTTTTTTCAGTATATTAAAGAAATACCTGATGCGAGTCTTTTCAGTATCCAGATCGACATGAAGAAAGGGAGAAGACAAAATGGCACAGCTATATTTTAAACACGGTGCAATGAATAGTGGTAAATCTATAGAAATTTTAAAAGTTGCGCATAACTATGAAGAACAACAAAAACCTGTAATGATGTTTACACCAGGCATAGATACGCGAGATGAAGTAGGCTTTATCTCAAGTCGAGTAGGCTTACGTCAACAAGCCATTCCTGTTAATGATGATACAAATATTTTTGAGCTAGTAAAAAACAATGCTGTAAAACCATACTGTGTACTTGTTGATGAAGTACAATTTCTAAAAAAAGAGCATGTTTTGCAGTTAGCCTATATCGTCGATGAGTTAGATATTCCAGTTATGGGCTTCGGTCTAAAAAACGATTTCCAAAATGAGCTCTTTGAAGGCAGTCAGTACATGCTTACATATGCAGATAAAATTGAGGAAATGAAAACGATTTGCTGGTTCTGTCATAAAAAAGCGACAATGAATTTACGCGTTGATGAAAGTGGGAAGCCTGTTTATACGGGTGATCAAATTCAAATTGGCGGGAATGATTCCTACTATCCAGTTTGTCGAAAATGTCACGCTCATCCGTCGCTATAAGGCAAAATGCCAGTTGATAGAATGAAGAAAAAGTGGCATACATGCGAAGATTTCCTTATACTAAGTAGTGGAAATAATAAATGTATATAAAAAATCCTTACGCGTTTAGCGTAATTCTAATTTAGAGTTTCTCTTTTTCAGTAATGATGCGACAGTTACAACAGAGCAAACTTCATAAAAAACTAAATAGAGGTGAAATCCATGTTCGATCGATTACAAGCAGTGGAGGATCGTTACGAAAGGTTAACAGAGCTTTTAAGTGATCCTGATATTGTGAATGATAATAAAAAATTACGTGAATATTCCAAAGAACAATCAGATATCCAGGAAACTGTAGATGCTTATCGTGAATATAAAAGTGTAAAAGAGCAGTTAGCTGATACACGTGAGATGTTAGATAATGAAAAAGATCCTGATATGCATGAGATGGTGAAAGAAGAATTCAACCTTCTAAAAGAACAGCAAGAAGAGCTAGAAGAACGTTTACGTATTCTATTAATTCCAAAAGATCCTAATGATAATAAAAACGTTATTATGGAGATTCGTGGGGCAGCTGGTGGAGACGAGGCGAATATTTTCGCGGGTGATTTGTTCCGTATGTACTCTCGTTATGCAGAAACACAAGGCTGGAAAATTGACATAATGGAAGCGACGCCAAACCCAATGGGCGGCTATAAAGAAGTTATTTTCATGATTAACGGTCAAGGTGCATATTCAAAATTCAAATTTGAAAATGGCGCACACCGTGTACAACGTGTACCTGCAACAGAATCTCAAGGGCGTATTCATACTTCGACAGCGACAGTAGCTTGCTTACCTGAAGTTGAAGAAGTAGATGTTGAAATTCATGAGAAAGATATCCGAGTGGATACATTTGCATCTTCTGGTGCCGGTGGTCAATCGGTAAATACAACGATGTCAGCTGTGCGTATGACTCACTTACCGACAGGTGTTGTTGTATCGATGCAGGATGAACGATCACAAATTAAAAACCGTGAAAAGGCAATGAAAATTTTGCGTGCTCGTGTTGCTGATATGTATATGCGTGAAGCGCAAAAGGAAATCGATGCTACACGTAAATCAGCAGTAGGTTCAGGCGATCGCTCTGAGCGTATTCGCACATACAATTATCCACAAAACCGAGTAACAGACCACCGTATTGGTTTAACGATTCAAAAACTAGACCAAATCGTCGAAGGTAGACTAGACGAAATCATTGATACGCTCATTTTAGAAGAGCAAGCATCGAAGCTAGAGCGATTAAATGATGACCTATAATAATGTAATGGGGGCCCTTCAATGGGCTTCTTCTTTTTTAGTGGATAATGGTTGTGAGGAAACAGCGGCACGTATTGTCATGCAGCATATACTTGGCACTAGCTATTCAGAAGTAATGTTACACCTTCAAGACGAATTAACAGCTGAACAACAAGAGAAATTTAAAGAACTTATCGAAGAGCATGCGAGTGGACGACCTGTACAGTATTGCATCGGTAGTGAAGAATTTTATGGTCGTTCATTTATTGTCGATGAGTCAGTACTTATTCCTAGACCTGAGACCGAGGAATTAGTGCTTGGAACTATCAATCGTATGAACAAAATATTTAAAAACAAAAACTTGAAGCTTGCAGATATTGGTACAGGTAGTGGTGCAATTGCTCTTTCTATGAAGTTAGAATGTCCAGAGCTAACAGTCGTAGCCACTGATTTATCTGAAGCTGCTTTATCTACAGCACAAAAAAATGCACAAAGATTAGCGGCGGATATTGATTTTCGACTAGGGGATTTAACGAAACCTCTGTCAGGTGAGAAATTTGATATCGTTTTATCGAACCCACCGTATATTGCATTTGATGAAGCAAAAGAGATGTCCAATACCGTGCTAGAGCATGAACCACATAGTGCTCTTTTTGCAGAAGAAGATGGACTTATTTTATATAGAAAATTGGCTGAACAGCTTCCACCTCTTATGAATAAACCAGCCTTCATTGGTCTTGAAATCGGTTATACACAAGGGGAGCAGGTCGCTCAATTCTTTAAAAATAGTTTTCCACAGGCAACCGTTTCGATAGAAAAAGATATAAACGGTAAGCCTCGAATGATTTTTTGTGAAATTCATGTATAAAGTATCTACTTCTTGCCCACAATGTTGAGCAAGGAGGGATTTTTATGTTAAACGAATACAAGATTATTAGATTACCTAAACAAAATATCTTTTTAGCTTTTGCAAGATTAGTAGTAATTGCGATTACTTTACAATTATGTATTTTATATATTCCATCATTAGTAGGTTTTGCGAAAGAAGCTAGTAATTATGAGCAAGAAAATGATTTTCGTATACGCGTGATTGCCAATAGCAACACGACACAGGATCAGCTTGAAAAAGAACAGCTTGTCAAAAATTTAAAGCCGTATTTTAAGCAGTTAGTAGCTAGTGCTGGAGCTAAAACTGTGGATAACGAGCAAATACTTTCATTAAAACAAGAAATTGAAGCAGAAATAAAAGAAAATTATCCACAGCTTCATACACAAGTTGTGATTGGGGATAACTTATTTCCACCGAAGAGACAAAATGCTGTGCTTTATCCACAAAATTTGTATCATTCGATTGTCGTGAAAATCGGTGATGCACGTGGTGATAACTGGTGGTGTAGCATATTCCCATCGATTTGTGAGCCCGATAAAGATGAACAAAAAGAAGAACCAAAAGAAGAGCAGGAACCAGTTACATTTTTTATATGGGAATGGATTAAAGGTTTTTTTGAATGAATTATTTACAAATTCAGATAACTTATGCACAATTTTTAATAAGTTATAAACATTATGTGGATAATTCAGTAAAAACGAATAATTGAAGGAAGGTTTTAATTATGGAAACCGTTTGCAAGATTGTGGATAAAAATGCGAATAGTCAGACAAATTATGCACAGGCTGTGGATATCTTAAATGCAGGTGAGGTCGTGGCATTTCCAACAGAAACGGTTTATGGACTTGGAGCTGTTGCAACAAATGGTACAGCGGTCAAAAAGATATTTGAAGCAAAAGGTCGTCCTTCAGACAATCCGCTAATTGTCCACATTGGCACGAAAGAGGAAGTCGAACTTTATATCGAGCATATTTCAGAAGTAGCCAAAAAATGCATGGATTTATTTTGGCCAGGTCCACTGACACTTGTCATGCCTGTAAAGCCAAATGTGCTGGCAAATAGTGTGACAGCTGGTCTTACGACTGTCGGTATTCGAATGCCCGATCATCCAGTTGCACTCGCCTTACTGCAACAATTAAAAAAGCCACTTGCTGCGCCGAGTGCTAATCGTAGTGGGAAGCCGAGTCCTACAGAAGCCATACATGTTCAGGATGATTTGGGAGGGTACATACCTTATATTTTAGATGGAGGGTCTACTGGGATTGGGCTCGAATCCACAGTGTTAGATGTTACACACGAACCTCCAGTAATTTTGCGTCCAGGTGGAGTTACAAAGGAAATGTTAGAGGCTAAAATCGGCCCAGTACTGCAACCTTCGAAAACAGAGCAAAAATTAGAGACTACTCCAAAAGCTCCTGGTATGAAATATACACACTATGCTCCAAACGCTCCTGTGCTATTAATTGATTGTGATTTGGAGAAAGTTCAGGAGGCAATACGTCAATTACAAAAACAAGGGCATCAAGTAGCGTTACTTGCACCAGATAACTTTGTTGACAGCAAGGCTGATTTTTATTTCTCAATAGGAGAAGCTGGTAGTAAGGAAGAAATGGGCGCGACATTGTACCATGCCCTAAGAGCTTGCGATAAAACAACAGCTACAATGATCCTAGCGACTACTACATCGACTGATGGGGTAGGGGCTGCAATTATGAATCGACTTGAGAAGGCAGCTGGCGGGAAATGGTATACTCCGTAAATAAACTACCTATAAAATAGTATGCTAGAGGTAACTTCTAGCATACTATTTTTTTGTATTGACCAGTGGGGGCTTTCCTCCACAAATTAATAGTGGGCAATTAATTAACGACTCGCTTTCGTTATAAAATCCACTTAGACTTTTGTACTTCAGCTATAGTTGTGAAAAGCATAGCGAGTTTTTACCATAAAGGAGGCTGAATGTTCATTAGTACAGTGACTTTTAGCACCATAGTGTAAGGAAATTGTATTATGATAATACTGTATTTTCGAGCATAAAATGATAAAATATTAGAGAGCGAAGGAGTGCTTTCTTGCAGGGAATTCTTGCAGGTATAATAACGTCTGTAGATGTGATTGGCTTATATGTATTATTGCCAAATGTTAAATATCGATTTTTTTTATCGGTATGGACAGCTGCTTTGCATATGCTCTTCCCGTTATTAGGCTTCGAATTAGGAAGCTATTTAGTGCGTTTCCTCTTAGAATGGGGACAATGGATTTCAAGTATTTTATTATTTTGTATGGGCTTGCATTTACTATTATTTTCGCGAAAAAATGAAAAAGTTACAATTTCATCAATACTTTTAGCTGTGACTGCAAGCCTAGATACCTTTTCAGTAAGTGTTTCTTTTGGTATGCTAAACTTAGAGAAAATGGTATTTATTATAAGTGCAGGTGTCAGTGCGCTTATTTGCTCTTATGGGTCATTAGTCATTGCACGGAAAAGTCAGATTTTACTTGGCAATAAATTTCAAATCATTACAGGAATTTTTTTTATTATTATGGGTTTCCTAGCTATCTTGCAATAGGGAAATCAGTGGAGGGTGATAAGTATGAAAATACTATTTGTTTGCACGGGGAATACTTGTCGCAGTCCCATGGCAGAGGTTATTTTAAAACATAAACAAATGGACAATGTAGAGGTCCGATCGGCGGGCATTTATGCCATGCCAAATGCAGAAATGTCTGCACATGCACAACAAGTATTATATGAAGCAAATATGACGCATCAGCATTTAGCAACACAATTATCAATAACTGAAATGGACTGGGCTGATTTAATTTTAACAATGACAACAGCTCATAAAGATACAATTATTGCTAATTATTCAAATGCTGAACAAAAAGTTTTTACTTTAAAAGAATATACAAGTGAAGCTAGTGGCGGAAATGTTGTAGATCCTTACGGTGGGAGTATTGGGATTTATAGAGAAACATTTGCAGAATTAACGAAATTAGTAGAACGATTAGTAAAAAAAATTGAAGAGAATTGAGGGTCGCTATGAAAAAGCAGTTTGGCTTACGACTTAAACTTATATTATTTGTCGGTATTCTTGCACTAATCACTTACAGTATCAGTTTTATATTTATCGAATATATACAACCTACCTTCTTCCCAGAGATCAATCGTAAGATGTTTGAAATTATTACTTATCTGTTAGGAATTACGTGGTCATGCATTTTGGCCGCAGTGTTCAGTGTAATATTAATTAAACCTTTACAGCAGCTCGAAAATTCAGCTTCTCGTGTTGCAGAAGGAAAAATTGGACAGGATGTAGAAATGCCGAAAACAAATGATGAGATTCGATCTGTTGCAGAGGCATTTCAACAAATGGTATTAAATTTACGACAGATGGTTGAAAGTATAGATCTTAACTTCCAACAAACAAATCAATCAATCATTCAACTATCTGATGAAGCTGCAGTTGCAACGAAAAAGGCAGAGGGTATTGCCTCTACGGTAAAGCACATTTCTACAGGAGCAGAGGCGTCTGCTACAGCCGTACAAGATACAGCTGAAGCTATTGAAGATGTACGAGCTCTCGCTACAGAAGTCAACAGTAGAGCAGAGGCATCGGCAACACAATCCAAAGAGATTCTACATAATTTAACAACAACAACCAAAGCGATCGAAACGTTAGTGAATAGTATTCAACAAATTGCGACTGGCAATAATGAGGCATTAGAAAGTATTCGTCTACTAGAGGAAAATGCCGGACAGGTAGAACGCATCATAAGCCTAGTTGGCGATATTGCAGCACAAACAAATTTACTAGCTTTAAATGCTTCCATTGAGGCAGCGCGTGCCGGAGAACACGGAAAAGGTTTTGCGGTTGTAGCTGAGGAAGTTCGTGGTTTAGCTGATGAAAGTGCGAAAGCGGTACAAGGCATTACGTCCCTTATCCAATCGATGCAACAAAACGTTGAGGTTGTGGTCAAACAAATGAATCACCAGGTGGCATTTGCGACAAAAGAAGCTGCCCGCGTATCAGAAACTACGACAGCAGTAGAAGGCATGTCTTCAAGCGTACACGAAATGGCAACATCAATAGTAGAAATTTCTGCTCTAATCGAACAACAAATGCATAATATCGAAACAACTGCTCGTCAATCCCAAGAAGTAGCAGCCATTGCAGAAGAAACGTCAGCAGGTGCACAGGAAGTTCGCAGTGCAGCAGAAGAACAAGCATACGCAATTGAGCAAGTAGAAAAACTAGCAGAAGATTTAAAGAAACAATCAGATGAGCTGCACAAAATGATTCAACAATTTGATAGACAAGCCTAAATGCGAAGATTTTAGACTGTAGATAAACTCAGATGAGGTTTGAGTTTGCTACAGTTTTTTTGTTGTATTAAGGTTTGTGCATAGCGCCTGCGGAGAGAAGAACGATGGGTAGCCGGCCAAGCGACGGAAAGAAGAACCACAACGACGGATAAAATTGCGGGAGCGACGGAAAGAGCGAGGAAAGTGACGGAAAGAAAAGTCGAAGCGAAGGTTAGTTCGTCAAGCGACGGAAAAGAGAGTAGCAACGACGGATAAAACTGACGAAGCGACGGAAAGAAGAGAAGCAACGACGGATAAACCGCAAAGCGATGGATAGAAAGACGAAAGTAATGGATAGAACTTACGAAATGATGGATAGAATGGTGAAAGTGATGGATAGAACCGTAAAAATGATGGATAGAGAGAAAAGCCCCGCCGGATAGAAGAAACACCTAAAAGACTTCACTCTACCCACACCCACAGTTGTATAGAAGCGTTCTATATCATCAAAAACTGATAACACATAGAAAAAATATTGATATAGTATGTCCACTGTAATTGAAAAGATAAACAAACTTTAGAAGATAGAATATTTCAACAAGAGACCGTTATCCGAATTTATCAACATGATATTCACAATATCCACAGGAAAAGAGGTCTGAAAGTGAATGATTTTATATTGATTTACAAGAAATGTTCGTCTTTTAGGAGAAATCAGCATAAAAATGCAAGAAAAATCATGTTATTCTTGGGAGAGAAGTGGTACACTAGTGTTGACTATAATTTCGAAAAGAGGGAACCCAGTGAGAATAGCAATTTCTTCTGATCACGGAGGCAATAACTTACGTCGTGAGATTATGCAGCTGTTAGATGAGCTAAATATCAGCTACGAAGATTTTGGTCCACAATCTGCGGATTCAGTAGACTATCCTGATTATGCAAAACCAGTTACTGAAGGTGTTGCTAGCGGGGAATTTGATAAAGGTATTTTAATTTGCGGTACAGGCATTGGTATGTCAATTGCTGCAAATAAAATTAAGGGGATTCGTTGTGCTTTAGTACATGATTTATTTAGCGCAAAAGCAACGCGTTGCCACAACGATTCAAATGTTTTAGCGATGGGTGAGCGTGTTATTGGGCCAGGCCTTGCACGTGAAATTGCTAAAGTATGGCTTGAAACAGATTTTGAAGGTGGTCGTCATACGCGACGCATTGAAAAAATCGCTGAGCTTGAGCAATAAGAAAAGTAATTTAGTTTGTTAACATATGTCCTACGCTAGAAAGTTCCTTCAAAGAGCTTTTTAGCTGTGTGACATAAATAATTTAGAAATAAGGGGCTGAGCATAGTGGATGTTCAACAAATACGAACACATTTGACTCAGTTACTCAGTGAATTTGAAGAGCAGGTAACCCTACGACCAAATACTATTTTTGTTGTAGGTTGCTCGACATCTGAAGTGATTGGTCAGAAAATTGGCACAGCAGGCGCGCTTGAAATTGGAGAGGCGATTTTTGAGCCGTTGCAGGCATTTGCAAAGAAACATCAACTGCATCTAGCGTTCCAAGGATGTGAGCATATTAATCGTGCTATTACAATGGAAGCAACAACGGCAGAACGATTTGGTTATGAACCGGTAGCAGTTGTACCAGTTCGTACAGCGGGTGGCTCGATGTCCGCTTATGCGTTTACGCAATTTACAAATCCAGTTGTTGTAGAAGCTGTACAAGCGAATGCAGGTATTGACATTGGTCAAACACTAATAGGTATGCATTTAAAGGCAGTAGCTGTTCCAGTTCGTACTTCTGTGCGAATGGTAGGGGAAGCGGTTGTGACAATTGCAACAACACGTCCGAAGCTGATTGGCGGAGAGCGTGCAGTATATAAATAAAATTACCTCTGAAATCAGTGGTATACAAATAACGATTATACTTAGGAGGCTTTTTTAAACATGGCATACGAAAAATTAGCAGTACAAGACAAAGCAGTATTAGACGGAATTCTTGCGGAAAAAAAACGTCAGCAAGCAAATATTGAGTTAATCGCATCAGAAAACTTTGTATCTGAAGCAGTAATGGAAGCACAAGGTTCTGTTCTAACAAATAAATATGCTGAAGGTTATCCAGGTAAACGCTACTATGGCGGTTGTGAACACGTAGATGTTGTGGAAGATATTGCACGTGATCGTGTGAAAGAAATCTTTGGTGCAGAATATGCAAACGTACAACCACACTCTGGTGCACAAGCAAACATGGCTGTATACCACACGATTTTAGAACCAGGAGATACAGTACTTGGGATGAATTTATCTCATGGCGGTCACTTAACACATGGATCTCCTGTAAACTTCTCAGGTATTCTATATAATTTCGTTGAATATGGCGTAACAAAAGATACTCAAGTAATCGATTATGAAGATGTACGCCAAAAAGCATTAGAGCATAAACCAAAACTAATTGTTGCAGGTGCATCTGCATACCCACGTGAAATCGATTTCGCTAAATTCCGTGAAATCGCTGATGAAGTAGGAGCTTATTTCATGGTAGATATGGCACATATCGCTGGTCTTGTAGCTGCTGGTGAACACCAATCACCAGTGCCATACGCTGATTTTGTGACATCTACAACACATAAAACATTACGTGGCCCACGCGGTGGTTTAATCCTTGCTTCGAAAGAATGGGAGCAAAAGCTTAATAAATCGGTATTCCCAGGTATCCAAGGTGGACCATTAATGCACGTGATCGCTGCAAAAGCTGTAGCGTTTGGTGAAACATTACAGCCAGAATTCAAAGAGTATGCAAAACAAATTAAAGCGAATGCTAAAGCTTTAGCAGAAGTATTAATGGCAGAAGGTGTTGAAATTGTATCTGGTGGTACGGATAACCACTTGTTACTTCTTAATGTGAAATCTCTTGGCTTAACAGGGAAAGTAGCAGAGCACGCACTTGATGAAGTAGGGATTACAACAAATAAAAATACAATCCCTTACGATACAGAATCTCCATTCGTAACTTCTGGTATCCGCATCGGTACACCGGCTGTGACATCTCGTGGCTTCAAAGAAGAGGACATGAAAGAAGTTGGGGCAATTATTGCTACGGTTCTTAAAAACCCAGAAGATGAAGCTGTTAAAACTGAAGCAAAAGCTCGCGTAATAGCTTTAACTGACAAACATCCATTATACGCATAATTTAATAGAATAGATAAGGCTGTGGTTAAAGTGGTAGATTGCACTTGAACCGCAGCTTTTTTTTTGTGGCCTTGCCGCTCCGTTTTCGCGCAAAAACATCCTGCCGCTGCCGCTCCACTTTCGCGCAAAAACATCCTGCCGCTGCCGCTCCGCTTTCGCGCAAAAACATCTGCTGCCTCAAGTAGCTCACGGACGCCGCTAGGAAGCGCCAAGTGGAGTGGAAATCAACCACACGTTTCAATGAGAAGTTATTTTTTTATATGGAAATAAAATACTTTTATTTTTGGATTTTTTTACATAAACTTAGTAGCAAAGGATATATTATAAAAGAGTGAGACAAATAATGTCCTTGTGAAGGAAAAAGTTTTTATAAAAGTGACAATTTATTGAATTTTTATGTACAATGTAAGAGGGATTTAACTTCTTTCAGCAGGTGTCCAAATCGCCCGCTGCGAAAGAGGAACTCAGGCTAAGAACTTTACATCCTGTGAAAATGCCTGAGTGACCAACATCGTCCTGTTGGTGTTGTTGTTGCCGCTACGTTAGCATTACGCTTTCGTGCAAAAGACATTTGCTGGCCTAAAGCCTCCGGCGGATGTCATGGAATCGGCTCTGTGCTTTCACAAAGCCGATTCCGGACGCAATTATGCCGAGGCATAATTGCTAGTTATAGAGGGAGGAGGAGCTGTATGGTTACTAAAACGATGTCCAAAGAAAATGAAATACTATTTAATACAATTCGTAGGTTAGGAGATAATTCTAAAGAAAGCTACATTATTTTTGATGCGACAAAAAATCATGGTGTATTGGAATGTAATGATTCTTTTTGTACGCTGACAAATACTACACGTTCGCAAATAATAAATAGCGATTATTTTGCATGGTTGTCAAACGAAGAACAGACAACTATTGAGAAGATTAAACAAAAAATACATAGCGGAGTTTTGGTACAAGCAAAATTGCACCATAGTTGCTTCGATAAACCTCTTTTTTGGGCGGAGATACAGGCACTCCCGTTTCAAAATAATAAAGATGAAACATTATTTGTTTTAGTACTTGTTAAGGATGTTACGTACTATCACACTGAGGAGTTTTTAATGCGCCTTGAGAAAGCTATGTACGAAGCGATTGAAAAGGACAATTCCTTTGATAAAAAGATGAGCATTATTTGCCGTGGTTTAGATGAATTTATTATGCCGAATATATCAAGCATGGTACTTGTCAAAACGGAGGCAGACCAATTACAAATTTTTCGAGGGAACGATAAAACAAAAGGTTTACCCGATTGTTGTGAAAACAATGATTTTTTTAAGAGTGTTATGCAAGGGGAGTCATCCATTCTAGTGAAAAATTTGGATGATGTTGATCTTCCGATAGAATATAAAATGTTTGCCAATTCATCTGAAAAGCCGTTTGGATGGTTTATGCCAATATACAATCAACAACAGCAAGCAATTGGACTGTTTGCGATACTGTTAGAGCAACATGGTAGTGACCAGAAGGTTTTTGAATACATGTTTCGAAAAATCGGTGCTCTTGTTGCATTGGCATACTCGTATGCAAAAACACAAAAAAAGATATGGGATTTAGCCTATATCGATATCACAACGGGGCTACCGAATCGACATGGTTTTTTAAATAAGGTAGAAAAAGAGTACAGCCAAAATGGCAATATTAAAATCTTAAAGCCAAGCGAATTTCATCAAATTGTTGAGTTATATGGTCGTGAAGCGGGGGATGAACTGTTAAGACAAATTGCCAAACGTCTAAATGAAGAGAGGTATGAGTGTAACGAATACATTGCTAGATTTACAAGCTCTAGTTTAATCATTTCAAATGCGACATCTGATGAAGATTTCTTCTATTATGAAAGGCGTATAAAAGAGATTATTCGTCAGCCTTTTATTATAGGTGGAAAGAACATTTATATTACGCTAAAAACGGGTGTCGCTTTATATAACGATGAGATTAAAATGGCTGATGCGATTCGCTTTGCAGATAATGCTGTATCCTTTGCTGCCAATAAACCGGGGACTCATACGGAAATATTTATACAAGAAAGAAATGATGTGCTTGAGCAACAAATGACCGTGTTAAACCATTTGGCACAGGCATTAAAAAATAAAGAAATCTCGGTGAATCTGCAGCCCAAGGTTGATTTACGGACAGGTGAAATTCATAGTATTGAAGCACTTGCTCGCTGGATTTCTCCAAAACTAGGTTTCGTGTCACCGGCAATCTTTATTCCTGTGGCAGAAAGTGCGGGAAAGGTACGAGAAATCGATAGTCAAATATTAGAGCTTGTTCTTTCGTGGTTAGCAGAGCGCAAGAAGTTAGGGAAAAAACTAGTGAAGGTGGCAGTCAATATTTCGCCTGATCATTTTTACTATGCTAATTTTGTACAGGATACATTGGGGCTCGTTCGGAAATATGATATTGATCCGAAAGATATCATTTTAGAGGTGACGGAAAATATTGGCCTAGTTGATTTTCAGACTGCTTTTACTATTATCCAAGAATTAAAGGGCTACGGTTTTAAAACTTCGGTGGACGACTTTGGCACAGGCTTTTCATCTCTAAGTTATTTACAAAGACTGCCGTTTACTGAATTGAAAATAGATCGAAGCTTTATTAATGCTATTGATGATGCTGCGACACTCGCTATTGTCCGATCTATTATTCAATTAGCATTAAACCTAGGAATGACTTCGGTCGCAGAAGGTATTGAAAATAAAGAGCAAGTTGAGATTTTACGTGCACTCGGCTGTACAGTAGGACAAGGATATTTCTATTACAAACCAATGACAATAGAACATGTAGATGCAATACTAGATGAATAATTGCTAGTATATGTAGGAAACATTCTTGAAAAGGAATTGTCCCAAATTTATTTTTGAGACGACTCCTTTTTTCTGTTATACTAGGTGAGATAAAAATGAATCTGAACGGTTAGGAGAGAATCCCTTTGAGCAAAGTATACGTATTTGATCATCCACTAATCCAACACAAGTTAACTTATATTCGTGATAAGAATACAGGAACAAAAGAATTTCGTGAGCTAGTAGACGAAGTGGCAACATTAATGGCATTCGAAATTACACGAGATATGCCAGTAGAAGAAATTGAAATTGAGACACCAGTTACTGTTGCTAAGACAAAAGTACTTTCTGGTAAGAAAATTGCGATTGTACCGATTTTACGTGCAGGTATTGGCATGGTAGATGGCGTATTAAAACTAATTCCAGCTGCTAAAGTTGGTCATATCGGTCTTTATCGTGATCCAGAAACGTTAAAACCTGTAGAATACTATGCAAAACTTCCTGCAGATGTAGAAGAACGTGATTTCATCATTGTAGACCCAATGCTTGCAACTGGTGGATCAGCAGTGGAAGCGATCAACTCACTGAAAAAACGTGGTGCGAAAAGCATTAAATTCATGTGCTTAATCGCTGCGCCAGAGGGTGTAAAAGAAATTCAAGAACATCATCCAGATGTAGATATTTATATTGCTGCACTTGATGAAAAATTAAATGACCATGGCTACATTGTCCCTGGTTTAGGTGATGCAGGCGACCGCTTATTCGGTACAAAATAATACTGAACATTATTTTTGGTTGAATTCGTTTAGTATGTAATTTTTAGGAAACCTATAACTTTTGAGAGCGTCCTTCAATATAGAAGGACGTTTCATAGTATGTTAGGCGAATTACTTCTCTTAAAGTTCGACACTTGCCTCATATGACGCAGATCAATGGAAGTAAAGCACTTTTCATACAAATATAACAAAGGACGGTGCAAATCGTTTTGACGAAAAAATGGAAAGTAATGACGATTTTCGGTACGAGACCAGAGGCTATTAAAATGGCCCCACTAGTATTGGAATTACAAAAGCATCCTGAGCAAATAGAATCGATTGTGACGGTAACAGCCCAACATCGCCAAATGCTCGATCAAGTTTTAGAAACATTTAAAATTACACCTGACTACGATTTGAATATTATGAAGGATCGTCAAACATTAATTGACGTGACGACGAATGCATTACAAGGCTTAGACAAAGTCATGAAAGAAGCAAAACCAGATATTGTTTTAGTACATGGCGATACAGCAACAACGTTCATTGCAAGTCTGGCTGCATTTTATAACCAAATTGCTATCGGACATGTGGAAGCAGGTCTTCGAACTTGGAATAAGTATTCACCATACCCAGAGGAAATGAATCGCCAGTTAACAGGTGTTATGGCTGACCTTCATTTCGCACCGACAGAAGTGTCAAAGAAAAACCTTTTAGATGAAAATAAAAACCCTGACACTATTTTTGTCACTGGTAACACAGCTATCGACGCATTAGCTACAACAGTAAGTGAACATTACACACATCCTGTCTTAGACAAAATAGGCACAGATCGTATGATTTTATTAACAGCACATCGTCGAGAAAATCTAGGTGAACCTATGCGTCATATGTTCAGAGCGATTACTAGAATTTTAGCAGAGCATGAGGATGTACAAGTTGTTTACCCAGTTCATATGAACCCAGCTGTACGTGAAATAGCGAATGAAATTTTAGGAGATCATAAGCGTGTTCATTTAATTGAACCTCTTGAGGTTTTCGATTTCCATAACTTTGCAGCTAATTCTTATATGATTTTAACGGATTCTGGTGGCGTCCAAGAAGAAGCACCTTCATTAGGTAAACCAGTTTTAGTACTTAGAGATACAACAGAGCGCCCAGAAGGTATTGCAGCAGGGACTCTAAAGCTAGCAGGAACGGAAGAGGAAACAATCTACTCTCTAGCTAAGCAGTTAATAGAAGATAAAGATGCTTATGAAGCAATGGCGAAAGCGTCAAACCCTTATGGTGATGGACATGCTTCAGAGCATATTGTGAAGGCTCTTCTAGGATTTTTACAAAAAAGCAAGTGATATCCCTTTTTTGAAACGAAAAATGAGTCTAATGTACTAATCGCGATGAGCGGGCTAATTTACGAGCATATATGTGTCGTAAATTAGCTTTTTTTTGCATAAACGTGAATCGGGATTTTGAAACTATGATTTTCCATACACAAATTTGTCAACAATTTGACAAGAGTATAGTGGCTGTGAAGTTTTTCTCCTTTACTAATTGACTTCAAATATCTCCTATTGTATGCTTACAAAGGGTAAGAATGATAAGGGTTTCTATTCGTAAATAGTGGTTGAAACACTTGTTACATCAAGTTTCTACTAAATTGACAGTTCAAACCAAAATCTGTCGATTTGCAACGTTTTGTGCGTTTCGGGGTGTAAGATATTTTTGGGATTTACACCTGTAATTTCAAAATGACGCTCTCCCGTTACTATTCCGCTGTGAGTAGTGTTTTTCACTGCTCTTTTCTGATTTCACATAGTGGTCAGCAAATGTTTCTTTACTCGAAAAAATGATTCAGGAGATTATAAACCAATGCTAGATTTGCATCACATTTTTGCTATGCAGAAGAGAGCGTTATTTTTTTTGCTCGCACTCTGTGCATTAGGCTGGGGATTTACGCCCTATCAGACGTTTTTTGCGGGCATCGCAATCGGTGCATTCTTTGGTACGTATAATTTTTGGATTTTAGTTCGCCGTATGGAGAAGTTTGATCGATCCATTAGTGAAGGGAAGAAAATAGGCTCGCTTGGTACAATGTTTCGCTTTGGATCAGGTGTAGCGGCAGTCGCTCTAGCCATTTCGTTGCCAAACTATTTTCACTTAATTAGCACGGTCATAGGGCTAATGATTCCGTACGTTTTTCTCTTTGTCGAGAGAATTGTGTCACATGTAAGGAACCGCTAATGTGCTTTAAATTAGAAAGAGAGGTGAAAAATAACAATGAATCATGAAGCTCCATTAAAAGTAGTTGATTTCGGTTTGTTCACTCTAACGTTCAACCTTTCAACTGTAATGATGTTACTAGTTGCGGCTCTAGTCGTTTTCTTAATCGCATTTATCTCAACTAGAAGCCTAAAGTTAAAACCTACAGGTATGCAAAACTTTATGGAATGGATAATGGATTTCGTAAAGAACATCATCAAAAGCAATATGGACTGGAAAACTGGTGGACGATTCCATATTTTAGGTATCACGCTAATTATGTTTATCGCGGTATCTAACTTATTAGGTCTTCCGTTCTCTATCATCTATAACGGCGAACTTTGGTGGAAATCTCCTACAGCTGACCCAACTGTTACAATGACTCTTGCAGCAATGATTTTAGCCTTAACACATTTCTATGGTATTAAAATGAAGGGGACAGGCCATTATGTTGGTACATTCTTCAAACCAATGTCATTCATGTTCCCGCTAAAAATCGTTGAAGAGTTTGCGAACACGTTAACATTAGGTCTTCGTCTTTACGGTAACATTTATGCAGGTGAGATTTTACTTGGCTTAATCGCAGGTCTAGCATCATCAGGTGCTGTTGGATTCATCGGAGCAATTGTTCCAATGATGGCATGGCAAGGTTTCTCTATTTTCATCGGCTTTATCCAAGCCTTTATCTTCACAATGTTAACAATGGTTTACATGGCTCATAAAGTGAGCGATGACCATTAATATAAAGCATATATCTTATGCTTAAACAAAAAAAACAAACAATTCCAAGGAGGAAATATTCAAATGGGTTTATTAGCAGCAGCAATCGCAATCGGTCTAGGTGCACTTGGCGCAGGTATCGGTAACGGTCTTATCGTTTCAAAAACAGTAGAAGGTATCGCTCGTCAACCAGAAGCTCGTGGCGTTCTTCAAACTACAATGTTCATCGGGGTAGCATTAGTTGAAGCCCTACCAATCATCGCAGTAGTAATCGCATTCATCGTAATGAACAAATAATTCAGTTGTACACTGAATTCTAGTGGCGAAGCAGAAATCTCCAGATGAAACTTCGCCCTTCATTTTGTAACGGATAAAAGCTATGTGTAAATATAGCTTTTTAAAATAGGTAGTTTTTCAAGTAACTAAATTATTATGTTGAAGTCAAAGCTCTTGAAGGGAGTGAAACAATCGTGTTTTTAGATAATCTTGTACTAGGCAGCGCTAGTGCCGGTTTCAACGGTGGTGACATCGCAGCAACATTAATCATTTTCTTAGTGTTAATGTTGTTACTTAAAAAGTTCGCTTGGGGTCCACTTATGGGCATCATGCAACAACGTGAAGAATTAGTAGCTAGTGAAATCGAAGCAGCTGAAAAAGCTCGCAAAGATTCGCACCAATATTTAGAAGAACAAAAGAGCCTTCTTAAAGAAGCTCGTACGGAAGCACAATCGATTGTTGAAGGCGCTAAGAAGCAAGGCGAAGTGCAAAAAGAAGAAATTCTTACTGCAGCTCGCAATGAAGCAAACCGCTTAAAAGAATCGGCTTTACGTGAAATTGAGTCTGAAAAAGAAAAAGCTATTGCAGCTGTACGTGATGAAGTCGTTTCATTATCTGTACTTGCAGCATCTAAAGTCCTTAGCAAAGAGATTTCTGAGGCAGACAACCGTGCTCTAATTGAAGAGACGATTGCGAAGGCAGGGGAAGCTCGATGAGTAATTCAACTGTAGCAAAACGTTACGCACAAGCGCTTTTTGAATTAGCGCAACAAAAAAACCTTCTTGCTGAAGTTGGAGCAGACTTAAATGAGCTAACAAAAGTAGTCAAAGAATCTCCTGATTTTTTAACACTTTTAAATGCTCCTAAGTTCTCTATCGAACGTAAGAAACAAATGGTAGCTGAAATCTTTGCAAGTGCAACTCCAGAGGTTTTACACACAGTTCAACTACTTGTTGAGAAAAAACGTGTAAACGAAGTGAAGCTTATTGCGAACGCATATGCTGAGCTTGCTGCACAGGCACAAGGTTCTGCAGATGCAACAGTATTCTCTACTCGTGCACTTTCTGCTGAAGAAAGCGCTAATATTTCTACAACATTTGCGAAACTTGTAGGGAAACAAACATTAAACATTACAAACGAAATTGATCCATCACTTCTTGGTGGTATTCGTGTTCAAATCGGTAATCATATTTATGATAGCTCAGTAGCGAACAAGCTTGAGCGCCTAAAACGTGAATTAATCGGTTAATAATTTAGAAATGTGAGAGGTGACATACATGGGCATCAAGGCTGAAGAAATCAGCAGTCTGATTAAACAACAGATTGAGAATTATGAATCTGAACTTAAAGTAAGCGAAGTTGGTACAGTTATCCGTATTGGTGACGGTATCGCACTTGCTCATGGCCTCGACAACGCCATGGCTGGAGAGCTTTTAGAGTTCTCTAACGGTGTTATGGGTATGGCTCAAAACCTAGAAGAAGGTAACGTTGGTATCGTAATCTTAGGTCCATACGCAGACATCAAAGAAGGCGATGAAGTTCGTCGTACAGGTCGTATCATGGAAGTACCAGTTGGTGAAGAACTAATTGGCCGTGTTGTAAACCCACTTGGTCAACCAGTGGATGGACAAGGTCCAATCAACACAACAAAATCTCGTCCAATCGAAAGCCCAGCTTTCGGTGTAATGGCTCGTAAATCAGTACACGAACCACTACAAACTGGTATCAAAGCGATTGACGCTTTAGTACCAATCGGTCGTGGTCAACGTGAGTTAATCATTGGTGACCGTCAAGTAGGTAAAACATCTGTAGCAATCGATACAATCTTAAACCAAGATGGCGAAAATATGATTTGTATCTATGTTGCTATCGGTCAAAAAGAATCAACTGTACGTGGTGTAGTTGAAACGTTACGTAAGCACGGTGCATTAGATTATACAATCGTTGTAACTGCTGCTGCGTCTCAACCAGCTCCATTACTTTACTTAGCACCATTTGCTGGTGTTTCTATGGCAGAAGAATTCATGTTACAAGGTAAGCACGTATTAATCGTGTATGATGATCTTTCTAAACAAGCATCAGCTTACCGTGAACTTTCACTTCTTCTACGCCGTCCTCCAGGTCGTGAAGCATACCCTGGTGATGTTTTCTACTTACACAGCCGCTTACTTGAACGTGCTGCGAAGTTAAATGAAACATATCAAAATGGTTCTATTACAGCTCTTCCATTCGTTGAGACACAAGCTGGGGATATCTCTGCATACATCCCAACTAACGTAATCTCAATTACTGATGGACAAATTTTCTTACAATCTGACTTATTCAACTCAGGTGTACGTCCAGCGATTAACGCCGGTCTTTCTGTATCACGTGTAGGTGGATCTGCTCAAATTAAAGCGATGAAAAAAGTTGCGGGTACACTACGTCTTGACTTAGCTGCATTCCGTGAACTTGAATCATTTGCTCAATTCGGTTCTGATTTAGATAAAATCACACTTGCTAAACTTGAGCGTGGTAAACGTACGGTTGAAGTTCTTAAACAAGACCTAAACAAACCACTTAAAGTTGAAAAACAAGTTGCTATCCTTTATGCATTAACTAAAGGTCACTTAGATGATATTCCAGTACAAGATATCGTTCGCTTTGAAGGTGAATTCTTAAGCTGGTTAGATACAAACCACACAAACGTTTTAGATCACGTTCGTACTACAAAAGAGCTTGCTCCTGATGCGGATTATGTAGAAGCACTAAATGCTTTCAAAAAAACTTTCGCTAAATCAGAATAAGTTCGAGCTAGTCACTTGATTAAAAAACAAAAGGTGGTGAAATACCAGTGGTAAACTTACGCGAAATTAAAGGTCGTATTAATTCTACAAAGAGTACGAAACAAATTACGAAAGCGATGCAGATGGTTTCTTCTTCAAAGTTACGTCGTGCAGAGCAAAACGCTAAAGCGTACGTTCCTTACATGGAAAAAATCCAGGACGTAGTAGGCGCGATCGCTTCAGGAACAAAAGACAGTGGACATCCAATGTTAACTGCTCGTCCTGTTAAGAAAACAGCTTACTTAGTCATTGGTTCTGACCGTGGTCTTGCAGGTGCTTACAACTCAAGTATCCTACGTCAAGTACAACGTACAATTGACGAGCGTCATAAATCAAAAGACGAATACGTTATTTTAGCGGTAGGTCGTGTTGTTCGTGACTACTTTGTGAAACGTGATCATAATGTCATCAGCGATGTTGTCGGTCTTCCGGACCAACCATCATTTGCTGATATTAAAGAAATCGCTCGTAAAGCTGTTGGTATGTTCACTGATGGTACGTATGATGAACTTTATATGTACTACAATCACTTTGTCAGCGCAATTGCTAACGAAGTGACAGAGAAAAAACTTCTTCCATTAACGGATCTTGCACCTGCTAGCAGTAATGCTTCTTACGAATTTGAACCATCTGGTGAAGCAATTCTAGAAGTATTACTTCCACAATACGCGGAAAGCTTAGTTTATGGCGCATTATTAGATGGGAAAGCAAGTGAACATGCTTCTCGTATGACTGCTATGAAAAATGCAACTGATAATGCATCTGATCTTATTTCAGACCTTTCATTGCAATATAACCGTGCACGTCAAGCAGCAATTACACAAGAAATTACAGAAATCGTTGGTGGAGCTGCAGCCTTAGAATAGGCCCAGCTTCCCAATGTCGTATAAGAATACGATAGGAGGGTACACAGTAATGAATAAAGGACATGTTATTCAAGTAATGGGTCCAGTTGTTGACGTAAAGTTTAACAACGGCCAATTACCAGCAATCTATAACTCATTAACAGTTAAGATTGAACGTCCTAATGAAGAACCAACAATTCTTGCTTTAGAAGTTGCTCTTCATTTAGGTGATGATTCTGTTCGTACAATTGCAATGTCATCTACTGATGGCTTACAACGTGGAGCAGAAGTAACAGACTCAGGAAAAGCTATCTCAGTACCAGTTGGTGAAGTTACTCTAGGTCGTGTATTCAACGTACTAGGAGAAGTAATCGACTTAGGTGAAGAGATTCCAGCTGACGTTCGTCGTGATTCAATTCACCGCGAAGCACCATCTTTCGATGAACTTTCAACTACAGTTGAAATTCTTGAAACAGGTATCAAAGTAGTAGACTTATTAGCACCATATATCAAAGGTGGTAAAATCGGTCTATTCGGTGGTGCCGGTGTAGGTAAAACAGTATTAATCCAAGAATTAATCAATAACATCGCACAAGAGCACTCAGGTATTTCTGTATTCGCTGGTGTAGGTGAGCGTACTCGTGAAGGGAACGACTTATTCTTCGAGATGAGCGATTCAGGCGTTATCAAGCAAACAGCGATGGTATTCGGTCAAATGAACGAGCCACCAGGTGCACGTATGCGTGTAGCTTTAACTGGTCTTACAATGGCAGAATACTTCCGTGATGAGCAAGGTGCTGACGTACTTTTATTCATCGACAATATCTTCCGTTTCACACAAGCAGGTTCTGAGGTTTCTGCCCTATTAGGTCGTATGCCTTCTGCGGTAGGTTACCAACCAACACTTGCAACTGAAATGGGTAAATTACAAGAACGTATCACATCTACTAACAAAGGTTCTGTAACTTCTATTCAAGCGATCTATGTACCAGCCGATGACTATACTGACCCGGCTCCGGCTACAACTTTCGCCCACTTAGATGCAACTACTAACCTTGAGCGTAAATTATCAGAAATGGGTATCTACCCTGCGGTTGACCCATTAGCTTCGACTTCTCGTGCTTTATCACCAGAAATCGTAGGCGCTGAGCACTACGCAATCGCTACTGGCGTACAACGTACAATCCAACGTTACCGTGAATTACAAGATATCATTGCTATCTTAGGTATGGATGAATTATCTGATGAAGATAAACAAACAGTAGAACGTGCTCGTCGTATTCAATTCTTCTTATCTCAAAACTTCCACGTTGCGGAGCAATTTACTGGTCAAAAAGGTTCTTATGTACCTGTTAAAGAAACTGTTCGCTCATTCAAGGAAATCCTTGATGGCAAATGGGATCACCTACCAGAAGATGCTTTCCGTCTAGTTGGTTCTATTGATGAAGTAGTTGAAAAAGCGAAAAGCATGGGCGTAGAGGTTTAATACTAGGGACGAGGAGGAAAAAATATGAAGACAGTTCTAGTCAATATTGTCACTCCCGACGGCCCAGTATACGATTCTGAAGTATCAATGGTAATCGCTAAAACAACTTCAGGTGAAATCGGTGTTCTTGCAGGCCATATTCCTATGGTTGCTCCACTTGCAATTGGTGCAGTGAAGCTTAAAAAAGAAGACGGTTCTACTGAACTTATTGCTTTAAGCGGTGGTTTTATTGAAGTTCGCCCTGAAAAAATCTCAATTTTAGCGCCATCTGCTGAAATTGCTGAAAGCATCGATGTTAAACGTGCTAAAGAAGCCGTTAAACGTGCTGAAGGTCGTCTTCAAGGTAAACAAGATAACATTGATTTCAAACGTGCTGACCTAGCATTAAAACGTGCGTTGAATCGTATCAACGTTCATGAGGGTAATATCTAATTCAAATTTTAACGGGCAGATTCAACATCTGTCCGTTTTTTATCATTATGCTATATGTACCATTTAAAGATTAGCTAGAGGAATGAATATGGAGGAACAAACATGGAATTATATGAGGCAATAGGGCAGGAAGCTTTAATAGGTATTTTATCGCATATATTTTTTATCGCTGTTACCTTTTATGCGCTACAAGCGTTTATGTTAGAAAAGCTCTTTAAGAAGAATAAAGTATTTCAAGTCCAATTAATTTATATTTTATTAAGCATTGCAATAGGATCATCCGTTTCAAATTTCTTTCTTCAAATTTCAAATTGGTCTGGGAAGCTCCCGTATTTATTTTAAGAGACCCTTATTACTATCTATGTTAGATGTTGAATCTACATATTTCACAGGACTTTATAACATCATTTATGTGGTCCTTTGAAATATGTAAAAGAAATTTGTGAGATTTTGTTTTTTGTTCACATATCTTTGGGTATATATAAAAAATTAACGCTTATTTCCCGTGTTATTGGTCATTCACAAAAAAAAAAATCATGCGTACAATAAATAAATAGCAAAATATTAAAAAATGCCGTAAAATAGTGATTTGGATGCTTGAACGAGCGTAAGAAAAGTTGTACTATAGAGTTGTTTGTTTACTGATTATGACATTATACTTCTTTTTAAAATAAAATTTTGATAGGTTAATAGATTGAATTCGGAGGGACATAGGGTGGAAAAAATAATAGTGACTGGCGGCCAACAGCTACAGGGGAAAGTACGCGTAGAGGGCGCAAAAAATGCGGTGTTACCAATCCTAGCAGCAGCTTTACTTGCTTCTAAAGGAGAAAATGTAATTAAGGAAGTCCCTAACTTAGCAGACGTCTTTACTATAAATGAAGTACTAAAAAGTCTAAATGCGGCTGTTACATATATACCTGAGGATAATACAGTATATATAGATACAACAAAAGAACTTTCTAGTGAAGCTCAATTTGAATATGTTAGTAAAATGCGTGCATCGATTTTAGTAATGGGTTCATTACTTGCTCGAAATGGCTATGCTCGTGTTGCTTTACCGGGGGGCTGTGCAATCGGTTCCCGTCCAATTGAGTTACATTTAAAGGGCTTTGAGGCTATGGGCGCAAAAATTTCTTTTGGTCATGGATTTGTAGAGGCGAAGGCAGATGGACGTTTAAAAGGCGCAAATGTGTATTTGGACTTCCCTAGTGTTGGGGCAACAGAAAATATTATGACAGCTGCAGCGTTAGCGCAAGGAACAACTGTCATTGAAAATGCAGCGAAAGAGCCTGAAATTGTAGATCTTGCAAACTTCATTAATAATATGGGTGGTCGTGTCATCGGTGCAGGTACGAATACGATTCGTATCGAAGGAGTCGATACATTATATGGAACAGAGCATCATATTATTCCTGACCGTATTGAAGCTGGAACATTTATGGTTGCAGCAGCAATTACAAAAGGTGATGTAACGATAGAAAATGCGGTTCCTGAACATATGACAGCATTAATTGCAAAGATGCGTGAAATGGGTGTAGAAATCACTGAGCTAGATGAAGGAATCCGCGTACGCGCTCCTAAACCATTAAAAGCTGTTGATATTAAAACTATGCCACATCCAGGCTTCCCGACAGATATGCAATCTCAAATGATGGCCTTGATGTTAACTGCTGAAGGTACGAGTATTATTACGGAAACGGTTTTTGAAAATCGTTTTATGCATGTTGAGGAGTTCCGTCGTATGAATGCCGGTGCTAAAATAGAAGGACGTTCTGTGTTTATCGAAGGGCCAATAAACCTTCAGGGTGCTGAAGTAATGGCGACTGATTTACGAGCTGCGGCTGCACTAATTTTAGCAGGACTTGTATCTGAAGGTATAACTAGAGTTACAAAACTGTATCACTTAGATCGTGGTTATGTCGATTTCCATGGCAAGTTGGCTTCACTTGGCGCACAAATTGAACGTGTACCAGTTGAAGATGTTATCGTTAAAGAGAAATCAACTGTCGAATTACCAACAAACTAAATAGATTTCCAAACCCTTTGCTTAGGAGCAAAGGGTTTTTTTCTTTATAGTTTAACTTCTTTCAGCGGGTGTCCAAACACCGGCTGAAATAGAGGAACTCAGTCTAAGAACGCCACGTCCTGTGGCAACGACTGAGTGACCAACATCACGTTGGCCCAAAGCCTCCGGCGGATGTCACGGAATCGGAAAGGAGTGCTTAGGGGATGTTAGCCTAAAATCATCGCATCCAGGTGATAACGGCTAACTGACCTGCTTCGGTAAAAACGCCACGTCCTGTGGCATTACCGAAATGACCGACATCGTGTCGGCCCTCATACAGGCCTAAGCACAAAGCCGATTCCGGACGCAATTATGCCGAGGCATAATTAATAAACGCTAAATAGGAACTAACATCCTCTTATATGACGGAAATACGCTTCTTTCAGTATGTTTTACATGTGTAGCCCTCAATCGTGTTTACCATGCTAGATTGAAATTCCCTTCACCAGTGGTCACATATTTTGAAAAATTTCAGCATATTATTCCTTATGAAAAAATGGATAATGAGTATAGGCATAATTTGTTTGATTGGAGCATTATATATGCTTCCTGTGGCATTTGGTGAGAGACGTACGGTTGAAGATTCGCCTGCAACGACAGAGCAAGCTTGTGAAATATTCATAGAAGTGGAGGGACAACCGGAGAAAATCCCTTTAGAAACGTATGTGACTGGTGTGATAGCTGCAGAAATGCCTGTTTCATTTAAAAAAGAAGCTTTAAAGGCACAGGCTATTGCTGCAAGGACTTACGCGTTGAAATCGACAAATTACGGTAAAATAGCAATCGCTCCTACTGTTGCTAGACAAGTTTTTTACAATAAGGAGCAAAGAAAAGAGAATTGGACTAGCAATTTCCCGGGGAATGAAAAGAAAATTGTCGAGGCTATTAACGAAACGAAAGGACAAGTTCTTCTATATAATAATGAATTAATAACGGCAATGTTTTACTCTACTAGTAATGGAAAAACAGAAAGTGCCTACGGTTATAGTGGCAATGATGTACCATATTTACAAAGCGTTGCGAGTAATTCGGATCTATCATCACCAAAGTTTGCAGCGATGAAAGAATGGACATTGGCTGAATGGAATGCGCTGTGGCCTGTTAAATGGCAGGCAAATGATTTCAACCGTGTACAGTTCTTTTTAAATGATTCAGGACGTGTTGAGCGCATGCAGTTAGGAAAGAATGTATGGTCAGGACGAGAAGTTCGAACACTTTTGGAAATACCATCAACAGACTTTAAAATCGCATATAACTCGACTGCTGGAAAAGTGCAGGTGAGCACGAAAGGATACGGGCATGGAGTAGGAATGAGTCAATATGGAGCAGAGGCTATGGCAAGTGATGGGAAAACTGCTGCCGAAATTTTACACTACTATTATCAAGATATTGAGATAAAAAAGATAGATGCATGTTTAAAATAACTTCTAGTTGTTCACACTGCAACTAGAGGTGATGAAAATGAGAGAGGATAAAAATAGTAAAACTTCTCAAAATCAAGATGGAAAAGTTCAATTACAGAAGAAACCATGGTTTTGGCCAGCTGTTTACGCTGGTGGTGCTCTAATGCTAGCAGGTTTGTTACTTGGTTACAATAGTCTCGTATCAAAAGTAGAAGAGGCTCCATTACCAGAAGTAGCAGAAGTAGATTCAGGTCCTGTAGTTGAAACCAATGCACGAACAGAAAATATGAAATACCCATTCAAGGAAGCAAATCTTAATAAAATTCAAGTTTCACAAGAGTTTTATGATGTAGAGGCTAATGCAGAGTCACGTGAAAAAGCACTAATGGTATTTAATCAAACATTTACGACATCTTCCGGCATTTCTCTTTCTATGAATGGTGAAGAATTCGAAGTACTTGCTGCTTTAAGTGGGAAAGTAAAACAAGTAAAACTTGATGCATTTACAGGCAATAAAATTGTTATCGAGCATGCAAATGGTAAGGAAACACATTATAGCTCTGTAAAAGATATTGCTGTCAAGGAAGGCGATGAGGTAACACAAGGTCAGGTATTAGGAAAAGCGACTGACAATGAGTGGAACCAAGCAGCTGGCGTTCACGTTCATTTTGAAGTACTTGAAAACGGAAAATATATTAATCCGAAAAAATTACTAGGCTTTTAACTTATTTCAGCGGTTGCTGAAATAGAGGAACTCAAGCCCAACATCGTGCCTATTATCAATTATGCTGAGACATAATTGATAATAGGCACTTTCTTTTCTCCCAAACAATGAAAATGATCACTTTCAATGGGAGAAAAGAATACTTAAAAATGCATAAAAAATCAGTATTTTATCGTGAAAATGTAAAATGTGTTCTGAATAGCTTTGTCCTTACATAATTTGAAGAAATGCGCAGACGTGCATCTGATGCCAAAGCCATTTGTGAATTTGTGTGGAAAGGACGAAGAACGTGCACGAGCACATTCGGAAGCGCTGTATACGCCTCGGTGAATTATTGATTGAGACGCGTGAGACTGTGCGTGTCCTCGCGAAAATGACAGGTTATTCAAAAAGTACGGTGCATAAAGATTTAACAGAGCGACTGCCAACAATTCATGAAGGATTAGCTGAGCAAGTGAAGGAAATACTCGCCTACCATAAGGCCGTACGTCATATTCGTGGAGGAGAAGCAACGAAAAACAAGTGGAAAGAAAGAGCGAGTCAAGAATGATTCGTTCTTTTTTTATTATGCAAAGGACAAGTTAGATGCTTATTTTTAATCTCCTTACATAAATTTTTATACACAGGGGCTCTTCACCAAAGATGTGGGATGACTTTTGTTAATGCGTGTTTAAATAGTTGATCTTTGTTCCGACTGGGCGACTCCTTAGGGATCAACGTCACAGGAACGAAGGCTAAAAGCATCACATCCTGTAATAACGCCTTCGTGACCAACCTCGGTGCGCTTTCACGGAAAAAACATCTGTTGGCCCGACGCCCCCAGGAAAGCGCCCAGTGGAACGGAAATCAACTCACGTTAGGTGAAGAATCAAAAAAATGTTTAAGCAATTTCTTCTTTTCATTAAGTGTTCATATAATTGAAAGGAATGAAGTTCTATTCACTAAAATTAGGTGAAATTACCAAAAGGTTATGATAAAATATTCTAGATAAACAGATAAAAATGAACGTTATGTAGTTGGAAATGGCGGGAAGGAGAAATTATAAAATGTTTTCGAAAGATATTGGCATTGACTTAGGAACTGCGAACGTATTAATACACGTTAAAGGTAAAGGAATCGTCTTAAATGAACCATCTGTTGTGGCGATTGATAAAAAGACAAATAAAGTATTAGCGGTGGGGGAAGAGGCTCGCCAAATGGTAGGGCGTACGCCTGGTAACATTACTGCAATTCGTCCACTACGAGATGGTGTCATTGCGGATTTTGACGTTACAGAAGCCATGCTAAGACATTTCATCAACAAGTTAAATGTAAAAGGATTTTTAGCTAAGCCACGTATTTTAATTTGCTGTCCAACGAACATTACTAGTGTTGAGCAAAAAGCTATCCGTGAAGCCGCAGAAAAATCAGGTGGAAAAAAAGTATACTTAGAAGAAGAACCAAAAGTGGCTGCAATTGGTGCAGGCATGGATATATTCCAACCTAGCGGCAATATGGTAGTCGATATTGGCGGCGGAACAACAGATGTTGCAGTCTTATCAATGGGTGATATTGTAACGAGTGAGTCCATTAAGGTAGCAGGAGACATTTTTGATAATGATATTTTGCAATATATTAAAAAAGAATACAAATTACTAATTGGTGAACGTACTGCAGAAGCCATTAAAATTACAATCGGTACAGTCTTTAAAGGTAGCCGAAACGATTCTATGGATATTCGTGGTCGAGACATGGTGACAGGTTTACCACGTACAATAACGATTAACTCTGAAGAGATTGAACGTGCCTTACATGAATCGGTTGCTATGATTGTCCAATCTGCAAAAAATGTTTTAGAAAAAACGCCCCCAGAGTTATCAGCTGATATAATTGATCGTGGGGTCATTATTACTGGCGGTGGTGCTTTACTACACGGTATGGACCAGCTATTGATCGAAGAACTAAAGGTACCTGTGTTCATTGCAGAACAACCTATGGATTGTGTAGCAATTGGTACTGGGATTATGCTTGAAAATATTGATCGAGTGCCCGCATCCTTATAAAAATATAATGAGGTGAGTCCTTTGTTTAAAGGGTTTTATACAGTTGCAACTGGTATGATTGCACAACAAAGACGAACAGAATTACTAACCAATAATTTATCAAATGCGAATACACCAGGGTTTAAAGCAGACCAATCAACAATTCGGTCATTTCCCGACATGCTTATGTCAAGTGTAGGAAAAACGAATGCACCTGCTAATCAGCAAGCAGGCTCTCAATATATGAGCCAAGTTGGCGCATTAAATACAGGGATTTATATGCAAGAAACATTGCCAAATTACATACAAGGCCAAATCTATAGCACGGATTTCACAACAGATATGGCTTTAATCGATGGAAACTTACCGCAAAATGAAGATGGTACTACGGGATCTATTTTCTTCCGTTTAGCACATCCAGAAGGCGGAGAAGCATATACACGCAACGGGAATTTCACATTAGATGGTCAAGGCTATTTAGTAAATCCACAAGGACTGTATGTGTTATCAGACAGAGGCCAACGCATACAGCTACCGAATGATGATTTCCGCCTAGATGAGAACGGAGCAGTTTATGTTAATGATCAGCAAGTAGCTCGTGTTGGCGTATCATATGCAACGAATCCGAACATGCTACGTAAACAGGATAATGGTTTAATTCGAACAGAAAACGGGGAGAATTTACCGACAGCTTACGGTGCCAATGGCGTATCCTTTACACTGCGTCAAAATTATCTAGAGGGCTCAAACGTAGATTCTAGTCGCACAATGACTGATTTAATGACAGCATATCGCGCTTTCGAGGCTAACCAAAAAGTGTTACAAGCTTATGATCGCAGTATGGAAAAGGCTGCCAATGAAATCGGGAAAGTATAATAGGCGAACAGGAGGCGTTTGATCATGTTACGTACCATGATGACTGCAACAAACACAATGGGGCAATTACAAAATAAACTAGATACAATTAGTAATAACATTGCCAATAGCAATACACAGGGCTTTAAATCAAAAGAAACTACATTTAATGAATTGCTTTATCAGCAATTTAACAATGACAAGCAAGATCGTGCTGTTCGACAATCACCTGTTGGCATCCGCTATGGTTCAGGTGCAATGCTTGGACAAATCCAATCTAATCAAAAACAAGGCTCTCTACAAACAACAAATCGAGACCTTGATTTAGCTTTTACAAAACCAAAACAATATTTCAATATTTTAATGCCAGATGGTGAAAATGGCACAAAAACAGTGTATACTCGTCAAGGTGACTTTTATTTATCACCATTAAATAATGGAACAGTAATGGTTGTAACTGCAGATGGATATCCACTGGCAAACGCAGCAGGACAAGCTATTACATTACCGGAAAATGTAACAAGTTTCGGGATCAGTGATGGGGGCGTATTAGAGGCATCATATCCCAATGGAGATATTAGACGTACTGAAGTAGCTGTGACAGAGTTCCAAAAGCCACAGCTCATGGAAGAAATTTCTGGATCTTATGTTGGATTGCCGACTAACCTGGCTCAGCTAGGATATACGCAAGCTGAAGTTGTCACTGAATTACGAGGAGCAAATCGTCAGCAAATTGGTATGCAAAGCGGTGCGCTAGAAATGTCGAATGTAAATCTTTCAAAGGAAATGACGGATTTAATTCAGACACAGCGTTCTTATCAATTCAATTCAAGAGCTGTCACTTTAGCAGACCAAATGCTCGGTCTCATTAATGGTATTCGATAGTAAATCCGTTATTACTGTTTAGTAAGGAATGAAGAGGAGTACAATCTATGACAAACGATTCAAGTCGAGGTTCTATGCAAACAAAAGAAACCGATACGCCACCAGAAGAGAAGGAACACGGCTCAAATGGAGAGCAACGAGAGGTTCGATGGGTGCAAATACGGCTGATTCCGATTTGGCTACGCGTTGTACTTATTATCATCTTAGTTGTTGTTGCCGCAGTTTTAGGTGCAATGATTGGCTATAGTGTAATTGGACAAGGTAAAGCCATGGACGTTTTCAAACCAGATACATGGCAGCATATATTTGATATTATGAATGGTAAAGAATAATATTATTCTTTACCATACTTTGTTTTACATAATTATTTATGTTCATCTAAGGGGGAAAAGAAATGTTAACAGCAGAGCAAATTCAAGCAATTTTACCACATCGTTATCCTTTTTTATTCGTTGATCGTATTGTTGAATTAGAAGAAGGCAAGCGTGCAGTCGGTTTAAAAAATGTCTCTATGAACGAGGACTTTTTTAATGGGCATTTCCCTGGCTATCCAGTAATGCCTGGGGTTTTAATTGTAGAGGCGCTAGCACAAGTGGGTGGCGTAGCATTATTAAACGCAGATGAATTCAAAGGTCGTCTAGCTTTTTTGACGGGTATTGATAATTGCCGTTTCAAGCGCCAAGTAGTACCGGGAGATCAACTTCGATTAGAAGTAGAGTTCGTGAAGCTACGTGGAGTAATGGGCAAAGGTCACGGTGTGGCGACAGTCGATGGGGAACTAGTATGTGAAGCGGATATTCTATTCGCTATTGGACCTGCACAACCAAAACAGGTGTAATTTGCAATTATAGGCTAAAAGATTTAAAATAATTATATCGAAAATTGTCTTTACTGTTAATCTTTTAATAGTTCTATAGGGAGTGCAGATAAAGAAATCACGGTATTTTATAAAAATGTAATGGCGCTATATGTGATTGTGAATGAATACATGTAGTTTTGTTTTTAAAACGTAGGAGGATTATATAGATGTATAAGGAATTGTCTTCAGGTGTTAAAATTAGCATTACGCGTTCGATTTCAACATCTTTTGAATCATACTTAGCAAGTATTGATTGGAAAGAGGAGCGTTTTTCTATGGAAGACTTCATGACTAGCTGGCAAGCTTATTTTCAAGAAAATGCCGCATGGATCGAAAAAATCCCAGCAGATGTTTTGATGAGTACTGAATTCCATGAAGAGATGGCGCAAAAAATCGACGATGTAATTGCAAAAATTTTAAATGAAGAACCAACAGATAAGCAAATTGAAGCAATCGAGGCCTTACAAAAAGAGCTAGGTACAAATTATAGCTACAACTGTAAAGCAGAAGCAGCATACATTGAACAATTGTTAAAAGAAAAACAAAAATAGTTTGTAAAAAAATCGGATAGTTCCCTCCTTTCCCGGGCAATCTATGTAGGATCACAAATGCAGACATTGTATTTGATGACATAGCACCGAGGGAAGGAGGTTTTTTCATATGTGGAGAATGTCATTTTTGGCAATTATTCTTGCTGCTTTATTCCTTGGAGGTTGTAACTGGGGAAACAGAGCGGTTGAAACAAGACCAGCGGAGAACGTTAAACACGACGTTCGCCGAGGTGTTGAAAAAGTGGAAGAAAGAAATGACGTTTACAATCGTGACGTTAATGGTGTTAACCGTAACACTATGCTTCCAGAAGCTACAACACCAGGTACTACTACAGTACCAGGAACTACAACAACACCAGGAACTGTAACACCAGGAACTGTAACACCAGGAACAACAACGACACCAGGAACACATACTACTGGTGAAGTTAAAGAAAAGATCGTCGAAGAGAAAGTTACGCGATAATTTGAAAAAGAGTGTTTCCAATCAATGGAACACTCTTTTTTTATATTTCAAATTCGCTGTGAGGGAGTAAATATTCGGGAAGAGGAGAGAATACCCGCGGAAGAGGAAAATACCCACGGAAGGAGAAAGAATACCCGCGGAAGGTGAAATACCCGCGGAAGGAGAGCAAATACCCGCGGAAGGAGAGCAAATACCCGAGGAAGGGAAGCAAATACCCGAGGAAGAGAAGCGAATACCCGCGGAAGGTAAGCAAATCCCACAAAGCGGAGGAGAAGTAAACCCTCGCGCACAAATTAGATAAATCTCCCGCGCACAAGCACCCTTAAGAAGAACAGAAAAATGGCTTCATATACTCCACTAAATCTTCAGGTAATTGGTAAACGCGATTTTTATAAGAACCTGTATAAGGAAATTGAAATTTTCTAAGTAAACGATTGGCAGCATCACTGGAATGGATATCGAAAAATTCACGTAACTGCTATTGGTAATGGTTGGTCTAACTAAGTATCGATAATCTTGTAAGGCTTCAGCAAAAATTTCCTCGCTCACATAGTGACAGTATGAACATTTCCATATCCCCCGAGCATAATGCATTTGGGATTTGTATTGGCATTTCGGGCAAAGTACGCCTTTGCGAAATCTTGAGGAATCAAGAGAAGCTGGAATTTTCGATGGCTGATGGCGACTAAGAAGTTGTTGAGCAATTTGAGTTAGCTGTTCATCGCTTAAAATAGTTTGTGTATATTTTTGAAAAAGGGAATAAAGATGTTTTTGAAGTCCTGAAACATGGAAAATCGGAATTGAGTTTGGATGACTTGCAATGATAGCGGAGGGGTTAGAAATAACAACTGCGCCCTCTATGGGGAGAGAATAGTTTTGGCAAATAACTTTAAGAAATTGCATATGTCGTTGGGTCTGAGTAATGGCATTCGGAAATCCTTCAACAGTTCCATCTGGTTTCGTTCGAATACACTGATGAGTAATTTCGTCAAAATCAAGACGTCCGTTAATATTTTTAATTTCAACTACTAACATAAAATGACGGCACATGAAGAGAGTATCGAGTTGATGTGAATGCTGTGCCGAATTCATCAGAATTAAATTATGTAATACTAAAAAAGTATAGGGACATATTAATTCAAGCCATTCACGGTCAACTCTCTTTTCACCAGCAAAGCCGGCATCAAATCGTCGAAATTGCTCATGATAATAGCTAAAATCTGGGTCCTCATCGAATAATCGCCTCTTTAAAGCCTCAAGCCACAGTAATTTTACAGGCTTTTTCCTAATAGCAATAGTCAAGTATAGTTACCTCCTATAATTTTTACATCGTATTGTACCTTAAAATCTATACCTGTCCAATAAAAAATAACGATGCAGATATTTGCATCGTTAAATCTAGTTCAATCATTTTTTAGTTTTGGTCGTTCTTTCATATCGTGTGAGAAGCGGTCCAATAACTTATCTAAAGTAACACCCTCAGCTAGCAACTCGGCAAGCAATTGTTCGGCATATTTCGAGCGTTTTATCTTGAGCTTTCCTTTTAACAGGACAGAGACGTGCTCGCCAATTTCTTGAACTGTATGTACGGCAACCTGGAAAGGAGCAGGCTCATTATCTGGAAATGAAATAACTGCACGTACATTAAAGACAGTAGCATTCGCTAGAAGTTCATCAAAAGTTGAACGATATTGTCGGTCCATAAACAGTTCAAGAATCCAAGATTGATGGCTATTTTCCTGGTTAATAATAATACCATCGACTAAAGGGAAAGGTTGCATGCCGTCTTTTGTAACAAGGTCAAAGGAAAGCATCTTAAATGTTTTCAATATGTAATATCCTCCTAAGTCGGTCATCCTTTTTAGTATAACATATTCAATTAGCCCTGTTTATGGAAGGGGCCGTGCTGTTGTTTGCACAATCAATAAAAACAGCGAAATTGCATATTTCAACAATTAGCATTTGCTACTACAGTGAAAAGCATTCAGCCCGAAAAAACATTCAATAATTGAAAAGTAAAAGTCTCAATATACCCAATTTATGATTAAAAACTGAAGGAAATGATAAAAATCGACTTTTGCCAATGGTGAATTAATTTTTGTATGATGAGAGCAATCAAAAGCAAAGGAGGTGAATCAATGAACCAAGTCGGACTGGTCGGAAGGTTAACAAAGGATCCAGTGTTACGACACTTATCTGAAAATCGCGTGCAAACACATTTTTCTCTAGCCATTAATCGCAATTACAAAAACAGTCGTGGGGAAGTGGATGCTGACTTTATTCTTTGTTCAGTTTGGGGAAGGCTTGCAGAGCATATCGTCAAATATTGCGGAAAAGGCTCATTAATTGGGGCAAATGGTCGTATTCAATCAAGATCATTTTTAAATGAAAACAGCACAAAGGTTTTTATAACAGAAGTAGTCGTAGAAGATGTCCGATTTTATCAGCTAAAGCCAAGGGATCGTGATGGGGCTATTGTGTTACCAAAGCCACCTGATGAGCAGGACGGCTTAACGGATTTTGTACTACCTGAGATAGAAGTACAATTACCAGTAGTATCGCAGTCCTAAATGGTACATACGGGGCAAGTGCAAGTTGTCTGATCCGCCATTTTCCTTCTATACTTGCACCGTAATCAATTTAGAGAGGAATGATGTATACCTTCCATAACGTAGTTCATTGCTGAAGACCGCACAGCAGTGAACCTTTTAAACACAACTAAATATGAATATGAAGTAAGTAGGGAAGAAGTAACAGGCAATATCCGCTGAAAAAAAGAGCGCCAAGAACGTTTTGCTCTTGGCGCATATATATCTTTAAAAATCGAGCTTCATTAAATCACGAAGTTCATCATCTTCTAACTCAGTTAACCACTTGCTTGATTGAATTAGTTCTTCTGATAATGCGGATTTCTGAGCTAGCATTTTATCGATTTTCTCTTCGATGGTACCAATAGTAACAAACTTATGCACTTGCACAAATTGTGTTTGACCAATTCGATATGCACGGTCTGTCGCTTGATTTTCAACGGCTGGATTCCACCAGCGATCTGCGTGTAATACATGATTTGCAGCTGTTAAATTTAGCCCTGTTCCACCTGCTTTTAAGGAAAGGATAAATATTGGGAAATCTCCTGCCTGAAAAGCCTCTACTAAGCGGTCACGCTGCTGCTTAGGCATTGCACCTGTTAAGAACGGTGCATCAATATTATATAGTTCACTAAAACAATGCTGTAGTAATTGCCCCATTCCGATATATTGTGTGAAAATGAGGCATTGCTCGCCGTTGTCCACAATTTCTGTAGCCATTTGCACGATACGTTCTAATTTCGTAGAACGAGTCAGCATTGATTCTGCATCCTCGAAAGGTTCTTTTAAATACAAGGCAGGATGATTACATAATTGCTTTAACTTACTGAGCATTTTTAAGACGCGTCCCTTTTTTTGAAAGCCTGTTAATTGCTCTAGCTGATCGAGTGTCTCTAATATATATCCTTCATATAGAGAGGCTTGCTCAGTTGTTAATGGGCAATAATCATGAGACTCTTGCTTATCTGGTAAGTTAAGTTGTAAGTGTGGGTCTCGTTTTGTACGACGAAGTAAAAACGGTTGAATTTTTGTACGTAGCTTCTGTTTATGTGACTCAGACTCATCTCGTTCTACCGGTAAAATAAATTCTTCGTTAAAGCGACCGAAGCTACCTAAATAGCCTTTATGGATAAAGTCAAAAATTGCCCAAAGCTCCGATAAACGGTTTTCCACCGGTGTACCTGTTAAAGCAATATGATGCGTACCATTTAGTTTACGA
Source organism: Lysinibacillus sp. NPDC097214 (assembly GCF_050277945.1). Taxonomy (NCBI): domain Bacteria; kingdom Bacillati; phylum Bacillota; class Bacilli; order Caryophanales; family Bacillaceae; genus Lysinibacillus; species Lysinibacillus sp. NPDC097214. Next base: position 225,550 of record NZ_JBNNSS010000006.1, on the reverse strand, counting down.
ATAGCTCTTGATTGGAGCGTTTGCATATTTTTAATATTTTGAGCTTCATCAAGTACAACAGTTGCCCATTCTACTTCCTGTAAAAACTCAGCATCTTGAGATACGGTGCCGTAGGTAGATAAAATCACATGTGGTTTTTCTCTTTCTACTAGCTGTTTAAAAGCATCCTCCTTTGCTCGATTCGCCTGATAATGCGTATGCACAATCAAGGAAGGAGCAAAACGCGCAAGTTCCTTTTGCCAGTTGCCTAACACTGAAGTAGGACAAATAATGATGGCTGGCTTTGTGTCCTCAATTGTTTCATAAAGATAAAGCAAATATGAAATAAGCTGAACCGTTTTACCAAGACCCATATCATCCGCTAGACACGCACCAAAGCCTTGTTCGCGCATGAAGACAAGCCATTCGAAGCCCTCATGCTGATAAGGTCGTAATTCAGCCTGCAAAGATGTAGAAACTGATACTGTCGGAAGTCCTTTTTTCTCTTGAAGCTGTTCCATATAGGATTTAAGCGATTGTTGCAATTCAAATGCAAAAATAGGGTCATCTCGCATTTCATCATCGGCATCCTCTTCTTCAAGAGGTAAGGATAAATCCTCTGGTAGCTCACGAAATAGCAATTCACGAACAGTCCAGCTTTCATCTTCTGCTTGCTGCATCAATGTACGCATTTCTTGCATCCAGTTTGCATCGACTCGAAACCATTCAGTACCTATACGAATGAATTCGCGTTTCTCCTCCACAAGCTTTTTAAATTGCTCAGGTGAAATGGACTGTCCATTCATAGAAAATTGCCATTTGAACGTTAAAATATCATCTAGTCCAGCAACCTTCTTCGTCGATACATTGCCAGTACTGACACGGACACGCATTTTTGACTGTTTTAAATCCTTAAGCCAAGCCGGTAATACAACGTCAAAGCCAAGTGCCTGTAATCTTGCTAAATCTTCACGTAAAAATGTTCGAACTTGTAAATCCTCAAGCATAATACGGATGAAAATATCGTTACTTACATCTTCATTAGAAAGAAGATCTACAATTTGTCCTTGTTGTTGTTCAATAGCTTCAGCATACATTTGCCATTTTGCTGGTAGAGCGTCAGCGATTGGTAGTGACTGCTTTCGCATAGCAGGCGTCCAGTAGTTCTTGGCTGTAGCCGTGCTAAGTACTGTTTCTAAAAGCCAAACATCTGAATCTTCCTCAGGTTCACTTAAGCGTAGGGAGACAGTAACTGCACCTGCTTGTCGTTCCTGCTCTAATGGCCAGCCACCACGCAAGAAAAATGGCACTAGCTTTGGTAAATCAGACAGTATAAGACCTGCTTGTGTCAGTTTTTGCTGCACGGCCGTTTCTAATAAAGCTGTTTCTACACCGTCTAGAGGGAATGTTAGCGAGGAAAAATCATCTGCAATAACTGCGTGTGACCAGAGCGATGGCTCCTGCCAATACGTTTGTAAAGCCGACGCTTTTTCTAGTAACACCTGACTTTCTGCGTTTACACCTTGCCATTCAATAAAAGGATGTAGATAACGCTGTGAAAAAATATCAAGGAGCTCAGAGGTTGAAACCTCAATCGTAAGCTCTGAGCGATTGGTTAATATACCATAGACATTCGCTTCATAGTTGAAAAATAATGAAGAAATGAGTGAGTCTGCGTCCATTGCTGCACCGTCAGCAGTAAATCCCTGTAACGTAAAATATCCTTCCTGTGCTGCATGAATACGAAGCTGTAGTTTTTTTGAAAACGGGGAAGGAGCATTTATAGTCATCATACTAAGTTTCCTTTCTCAATTTCTTCCTGTAATGCACGGAGTCGTTTATACTCTGCACGAATGGTTTGCATATATGTTTCGAAATAAGCCGTTTTACCAGCACGCTTTGCTGCACTGCGCATACTTTTCCAAATTCGTACAGCCTGCTTATAGTTCATACGTGATTTTTGTGTAATTTCAGCCATGGCATATAGATGATATAAGGGCAATACTGTTGCAGGAGCAACCTGAAGCACATCCTTTAGTCCACACATTTCTAAATAGGAAAGGGAAGAGAGGTTTAGCTGATGAAGGGCTGCCCAATCACGATAACGTTCTTTTTTAATAAGAAAGAACGAAAACGGTTGAAGCCCGTAAACACCAAATGCACTATATAATGTAGCTTCCTCTTCCTCTGTAAGCTGTATGTCTTCGTATAAAAGCTGGAATTGCCGTACGTATTGAGCTCGCTTTACAACTGGCACAGTTTGCTGTAAAAAGACTTCGGTAAATGGTAGCATCGCACGTAAAATAATGGTCTGTGCAAGTGATTCGCCAGCACGTTTTGCAAAGGTAGCCAGCTCAAAAAGGTCCTGCATATGTTGTACATCAATATGGGCAATTCTTTCTTGTAATAAACTTTCTTTTTGTAGCAGTACATAAAATAGCAGTTGTAATGACTGCAAGGAAATCTCAGATGAAGGATTCTCAAGGTTATTTATAAGTGCTAATTCCTGTTCGCGTCGCGGCTTTTCATAAAAAAGCACTGCCCAAAGTAGCATATAAATTTGTAGTCGATCCGCAAACAATCCTTGTCGTTCCAATAAAAACTCCCTAACTAATTCCTGAATTGCATCATAGAATGGGTCAGTGGCAAAAAGTCGTGATCGACCCGTTAGCTCTGTCAAAATACTTTCGAATGATTGGACGCTTTGATCAATAAAATATTTCATATAAGGAGAATCCAACGAATGTCCTTTTGTCTCATTTAAATGACGCCATATTGTATTAAAGATCGATAGCTCCATAAAAAGCTTATACAATGGCTGCCACTCACGCTCGAAGGGCATATGCCGTTGAAGTCGCTCCATTGCATCTGTCCGTATAGCAGAAAGGCCATACCCTTCTAAAATACGCCCAGGTGGTAATAAACGTTTCATAACTTCGTTGACCATCAATTGCCAGCTTTCTGGACTGCGTTCATCTGCTAATGATTTTAATTGCACTGATTTTTGCGCACGCCAAGCGCTTGACCAATTTTGCACAGAATCAAAATACTGATAGAGGGCAAGCAATGCGCCAACTTGATGTCTACACCATTTTAGCTGAGGACAGTTACAGCTCATCTCCTCTTTGGCAAAATCAATTTCTACAGAAGCAGGTCTGACATCCTGTACGCTTGCATATAATATAGAACTTGCTCCATTAAAACGTTCAAAGACAACTGATTTGTTCCGCACTGAAAAAACAGCACGACGCACTAGCTCTTCGTCTTCAGTAGAGGAAGGATGTAACGCCTGTTCAGCTTCCTGTAATCTGGCAAGGATAAATTCTTGGTGTTCCTTAGCTAATTGGGCAATAGACAATGCCATAACCTCACTCCTTTCAAAATGTATAGCTAGTGAGCATGTAAGAATAAAGAAAAAAAGACTGTCCTTCCATTATACGATTAAAATGCGTCCATGATAAGCCGAATGATTTGAAAGAAAAAAATCAAGGAGAAGATAGTTAACAAGATAATTTATTTGTGTTAAAATCTGAATAATCAGATATATAGGGAGGGATGAAGGATGATGCAAGTTCAATATATGAAGCCTTTTTACACGAAAATTACTGGAGACAAACTACGTCTCGTGTTTGCTTATCAATATTTCTCTATATTAAAAGAAAATGAGATTTTCCATTTCATTCCCATTGAAGGTAAAGAGATGATTATCAATTTGAATACACAGCAAATTGAAAATATATCTGAGGTATTTGTTTTCCAGAAAGGGAATCGTTTTATCCGACTGCCATTATATCAATTATTATTAATTACAAATGTTCATGAGCATTTAGCACCGATTCTTGAAAGCGCTACTCCAAAGCCTCAGTTACCACTTGTATCTTCAGTGACTGTTGGGGAAGTAGATCAGCTCATTACAGAATTGGAGCAGAAAAACATTGATTATTTAATCGACCAGGCATTACTAGATCATAATAAAGATCTCTTTTTTGAACTACTACAACAAAAGAACCATCAACTCGGAGGTTTCGAAAATTGAATACACGGTATTTTATTTAAGCACCCTTTCCATATATGAGAAATGGGTGTTTTTATCTTCATTCAGCAAATGTTTTGTAGTGAAAGTGAAACGACAGTTATAGAAGACTGCCACCTCTGATGGAGATGAGATGAATGAGAATGTGGTTCCTAAACCTCTGACGGATGTCACGGCTGTTGAATGGAATGAATAGTGCGGCACAATTTTGCCAAGGTGAAATGGATATGGGTCTAAAGTTGAAATTATGAAAATGGATTAGAAACCATTACTCTATAGGGCTTACTAAATTAGAAACCATTACCAAATTGGATTTAAAAAAATGTAAAATAGACCGATATACATAACAATAGGGGGTGGTGAAATGATGCTTGGAAAGTGGTCAGCGACGGGGATGTCAATTTTAAATAATATGAATAGACATTACGGGGCAATGAGTAAGGCAATGCTTCGAATTTCTTCTGGCTACCGCATTAATAGTGCTGCTGATGATCCAGCGGGACTTGCGATTTCTGAAAAAATGCGTGCGCAAATTCGCGGTTTGAACATGGCCGCAAAGAATATCCAGGATGGTGTTTCACTTGTTCAAACAGCTGAGGGAGCATTGAATGAAACACATGCTATGATTCAGCGCATGCGCGAGCTCGCAGTCGAGGCAGCCAACGATACATTAACGGATAGTGATCGAGAGAAACTCGATTTGGAATTTCAGGAATTAAAAAAAGAAATTCAGCGCATCTCGAAGGACACGGAGTTTAATAGTAAGACATTGCTAAATGGGGATTATGATACGAACGGTATTAAAATTCAGGCAGGGGCCAACGCGGGTCAAAGCATCGAGCTGTTTATGAACAATATGGGTGCTGAAGCACTTGGCTTGGACGATACGACATCTATTGCAACTCGTGAGGATGCCGATAAAGCCATCTCCACAATGGACGAGGCTTTAAAGCGTGTATCAAGCGAGCGCTCAAGACTAGGTGCCTACCAAAATCGTCTAGAGCACGCATATAACGCGACCGTAAACACGGCAGAAAACTTACAAGATGCTGAGTCTCGTATTCGTGATGCAGATATCGCCAAAGAAATGATGACTATGGTGAAGGCCCAAATTCTAATGCAGGCAAGTCAATATGTATTAGCGATGCATATGCAGCAGGCTCAATCCATTTTAAAATTGTTAGAGTTCCAAAAAAAATGATGAATTTCAATTTTTATTGAAATTCATCATTTTTTCGTAACTTCTATGCTTTTGTGAAAGCCTCTAATGCTAATTTTGCTGTCGTCTCTGCGGCAGCTTGGAACGCTTGGACTTTTTGACGCATGTTTTCTTGGATGGTTGGTAATTGTTCAATTACTTTTACAGTTTGTTCGAACAATAATGTCCCATCCCAATTATCTACTTCAACATGTCCAATAATGGGTTGATCCATGATGTCAGCAAATGCATCGATTTTCGGATCGTAAGAAATCGCAATAAATGGGGTAGAGTAGATGGCTGAGAAAATTAGTGAGTGCAATCTCATACCAATCAGCAATTTAGATTGACCAATTACTGCAATTTTTTCTTCGATCGATAAATCAGCAGGGGCAATGATACTCTTTTCTTGCATAAGTGCTGCTACTTCTTGTGAAGACTTTGCATCGTGCTCACCGTGCATTGGCAAGAAGACAATTTGTTCTCCATGACGTACTAATTGATCGAGGCTGTTCGCTATTTTTTGCTTGTAATCTACTGTTGATGGCCAGTCACGAACACTTATAGCAATATAAGTGTTCGCTGATAAGGACGCATCTGCTAACCATTCAGTATGGAAGGTGCTGCCGTTAAGTCCAATCACCGGATCGGGCACCACTAAAGCCTCGTTTTTGACACCAATCTCTGTTAAAAGAGATTGTGAGGCTTTATCTCGCACTGTTATTTCTACCTTATTAAAGGCTTTGCGAACAATAAATTTACTTACAGGATGATTGATTGGACCCATACCTTGAGCGTAAACAAACACAGGTTTTTTTAACCATTTTGCCATTTGAATAATGCCCGCATAGTAAGGAATCGTCTTCATTCCTGTTTGGTCTTGCATGAGGCTACCGCCACCACTGATGAGCCCATCTGCTGATTTTAGTACTTGTCTGATTTCGTTCATTTTCCAACGATTCACGGCCTTCACACCATATGTTTTTTCAGTGGCCGCTGGATTATTCGATAATACCGTAATGTCTATATTACGTTGACATTTTCTTAGAGCTTGGATAATGGAAAGCAGGATCGCATCATCGCCAACATTATCGAATCCGTAGTAGCCAGACAATACAACATGCATTATGACCACCTCGCGACTGCTTTAGAAATAAAACGGTAACCGATCTTGAAGATAAAGATAAATACTAGTCCTACGACAAAACCAAGTGAAACGCTATAAAGTGTACGTAATGCCGACACAGCAACAGGGATGTGTAAATGTGTAAAGGTATTAACGATAGACAAGAATCCAATAACACCTGGTACTAGAAGGATACTGCCCCATTTTCGATTAATGCCCATCACATATAGCGCTAAAACAAAGAATGGGAAACCAATTAAAAATTCCTTCGTTCTTGGTCGAACATATAGTATATTTTCAAGCCATTGTCTAAATACCAATTCTGCATTACTAACGGAACCAGAATTACCTGTTCGACTGATATAGAATAATCCTATTCCTGCAACGACGATTAGTAGTAAAACATGCCAATATTTTAGATCTTTATTTAATAAAGTAACGGTATTCGAAAGTGTTTTCTTTAGATTTTGATCAACTAGACGGTTAAGTTCTAGTAGCACAAATACTAATACACCTGCGATTGGAACAACATAAACGAGCTTAACACCTTTAAATGCTTCAAAGCCTGTCATAAATGCATTGCCATTTAATAATCCAATGACAATAACGATACCAATGATGCTAATACCTACTGCTTTCAAATATTGTAGTAAGATCGAAGCAATATTCTTAGAGCCCTTAGCTGCTTTAATGACTGCATACGTTGGGGCCATAACTGCAATAATTAACGCGAATGCTTGTAAGAAAAGGGTACTTTTCAGAAGGAAGTACGCAATGGCTAAAGCACTCATAAATACAACTGCCGTTATACGAAGAGGCATCCATTTCACAAGTTCTGAAACAAGGTAAGTAAATACAATACCTGCCAATAAGACAAGTGCCGTTACCCATGTTGGTACTGCAACAACATCAAATAGTTGTGGAGTGCCAGACTTGAAATGATTTGGCATCTGTTTTTGAACACCCGTTAAATAATCAATTGTTTCAGCCAAATTTTTCTCAGCATTACCTTTTGTTTTAATATGATAGAAGATAGATCGAATATTTCGCTCTTTCACCGCGCGTGTTGTACGATCAATGCTTGCATTAAGCTTTAGCTTTGTCTCTCTGTTGACATTGATGCTGTGCAAGCGAATCATATTATAATCTGTACTTTTGGCAATTTGGTCTTCACCCTTAAGGGGATTACTTTCAATTGTGTAGAAATAGTAGCCTGCCTCACTTAGTTTTTCAACGAATACATTACCTGAATTTTGTCCGAATTTTTGTCCAAATCCGATCGCTTCAGTCCCTGAACCAAGTAAACGGCCTGCTGATGAATCTTTTAATTCAAGCAATTGCTTAACGATTTTTTCGTTTGCCGCTTTATTGTCTGCATTTTCTACTTTAAAAATGAGGGACAGATCATGCTTGTTGATCATCTCTATTGCAGGCTTATCGTAACCAATCGGTGTTTTTAAATCATAACGATGGTTTGAGCTCGGAAGAAAATAGAAAGACTCATCTCCTATTTGTACTTCTTCGGGCTTAATGCTGTCTTTAATGAGCTGTTGATAGCTTGCGTTTTCAGGAACGCTAATATAGTATCCACTCTTACTGCTATCAATAGCATCTTTATAAGGCGTGAAACGTAGTTGTGCCGCTAATTCATTTTCATTGTAAATGGAAATCAGGCTTTGATGTTCCATTTCCTTTAATGTTAACGGCTCAAGGCTAACCGTTGTAAGCCCTGCATCTTTTAAAGAGGAAAGGATTTTATCCATTGTTAAATCGCTTTCCTTGTTTACTACTTGAATTTCATCATAAGGAATCACTATTTCATAGGCATCATTTGATTGCTCAGCATTCCATCTCATCATGATTCCAGGTGAAGACACGACAAGCAATAGGATGACAATTCCCCAAAGCCATTTCTGTTTCGACATAAATTTTCTACCTCTCTTATTTATGAAAACTTTTTTCCGATAATCGGGATTTTCTTTAAATCTTGTTTATCAATGGCCTTCATTAGCCATAATAAAAGGAAATAAATAACACATCCAATACCAATTGCAACAGCTAGATAACCCATTGCCCATAGTCTTGACCACTTTTCAATATCAAACCATAGTGTAGGCAATCCGACAGCAGCTCCCATTAGGATAGAAGATAGGATGATTTTGATGGTATCTTTCCCAAATACAGTGAAACGAATTGCACGATAAATAAAAATAGAATTTACAATAAATAAAACAAAGTAAACAAATAATGTTGCATAGGCAGCCCCGTCTAATCCGAAGGCTTGGATAAAGAAGATGTTTGAAAAAATCTTTAGTACAACGCCACTAATAATGATGATGGCTCCTGTTTTGGCAGCATTCATCCCTTGTAAAATACCTGTACCAAGTAGTGTCAGGGATGTAAATACAGAGCTAAGGTTAATAATTGCTAACATTAAGCTTCCCTCTAAGTCTGTAAAAAGAGCGAGGTTTAAAGGTAAGGTTAATGCTAGTAACCCTAAAGCAGCTGGCCAGGAAATTAGATGAGTAATACGGTGTGTTTGCTCAATAATCCCACGTGTTTCATCTAATTTACGTTCGGCTATTTTTGTCGTAATCAGTGGAACAAGCGGTAATATGATAGAGGACGCAAAAACAGTTGTAATTTGAACAAGCGTTAATCCTCGACCATAAATCCCATAAAGGAAACTAATTTCACTTGAGTCAGCACCAGCACTTCTTAAGCCGTACGTTACTGTAAAGGAGTCAACAAAGTTAAAGAGTGCCATTGTGACAGAACCGATGGCAATCGGAATCGATATTTTTAAAATTGTCTTACCCCAGAATGAGAAATCGTTAAATTTATATTTCTCCTTGCTGGTTACTTTTACAGATGAACGGAAATATTTATAGCGTAAATAGAAGAGGGATGCAACAGCCCCAATGACAGAGCCTGCCATAATACCCCCAGCGACAATGTCAGTGGAATAATCCATTGCAACTAGGAAATAGGCAACAATTAAAATTAGAGCAACACGCACTAACTGTTCAATTACCTGAGAGATCGCAGTCGGACGCATATCCCCATAACCTTGGAAAAATCCTCGATAGACAGCCATATAAGGAGCAACGAGCAATGTAAGAGCAACAATAATTAATGCAATTTTTGTTGAAGGGCCCCCTAAAGCGTTTGCGATTTCAGTTGAAAAGCCATAAATGATTGCAAAACTTAAGACGCCAAAGCATAGCGCTAGGATGCTTGCTGTGACATAAATTTTCTTCACTTTATCTATGTCTTTTTTTGCATTGGCCTCCGCAATAAGCTTCGAAATGGCAATAGGGATTCCAGCAACGGATAAATAGAGTGCCACCATATAGACTGGATACACTAAACTGAAAATACCAAGAACCTCATCGCCCGCGATATTTTGTAGCGGAATTCTGAAAATACTACCAATAACTTTAGAAAGCAACATAGCAATTGTTAGGACAAGAGTGCTTTTGACAAATGTAGACTGACTCATTTTGGTGCTCCCTGACCTTTAAATTTTATTGCGAAAACCTTTAAAGCAAATCGAGGGAGGACAAGCATTCTTCCAAAACGACTTGGCTGACGAAGCAGTCGGTAGAGCCATTCGAGATTTAATTTTTGCCAGATAACAGGAGCCCGTTTGACTGTTCCTGCAATGACATCAAAGGAACCACCAACACCTATAAATACACCTTTGCTAAATTGATCCAAATTTTCGGAAATCCATTTTTCTTGTCTTGGCACACCTAAGGCAACAAATACAAGATCAGGCTTTAATGCAGCAATTTCATTTGTAATATCATTCTTGTTCCAATCAAAAAATCCATCATGATAGCCTACTACGTCCACATTTGGATATGTTTGATTGATATTTTGCACAGTCTTTTCAAGCGTTTCATTTTGCGCGCCTAACAGATAGATTTTAAAGCGCTTTGTATTGCCCACTTCTAAAAGTCGTACCATCGTGTCGTAACCAGTGACACGCTCCGGAAGCGGATCACCAAGTATTTGTGCAGCTTTCACAACACCAATACCATCTGCACAAACGTAAGTAGCTTTCTTCAGATAATTCATGACAGTAGGATTTTCATTTGCCTGCATCACGACTTCGGGATTTGCTGTAATGACGAATGTCTTTTCTTCATGTTCAATACGATTGACGAGTAAATCAACAAACTCTTGCTGTTTACTATGTAAAAAGGGTACGCCCATAATCGTTACATGCTTCATATAGTGTTCAAACCTTTCTTTATTTCCTTTTTCACTTCTTTCAGCGGGTGTCACGGAATCGGAAAAGAGTTCTTAGGCTAACTGATCTGCATCGGTAAAAACGCCACGTCCTGTGGCATTACCGAAATGACCGACATCGTGTCGGCCCTCGTGCAGGCCTAAGCACAAAACCGATTCAGGACGCAATTATGCCAAGGCATAATTGATCTGCAATATATCATACCACAAAAGCAATATTGACAGGAAATTTTCGGTGGAATGATATGGGGCGAATTGTGAAGAAGAAGGGGAAGGAAAACGTAAATTGCATTTTCAATTTTACAGTGATGAATCTAATAAAGTATCTTTCAAAAGACGGTAAAAGTAATATGATAAAATGGTAATATAATCCTTGTGATTTGAGTTTCTTCTATTATATATGTAGCATATAAATATTATATAAAAATAAGCGTATCATCATGGGGAATTTAAACTTTTCCTGGATTTGAATAATTGAATGTACATAAAGAAAGAGTGCGAATTAAAATGATTCGCACTCTCTTGCTTTATAAACCTATTTTGAATCAAGTGATTCATTATTTACAATATAATCACCAAAAACCCATCCCGTTTTGCCATTATAGATCACCTTATACCAGTTACCGTTTTTTACAAACTCACCATTAGCATCTACAACACCAATGATAAAGCTTTTTGGCTTTACAGTACCTAAAATGGAAGACGTAGTAGAGGGTTCGCTTCTTACATTTAACGTGATGTTCATATCAACAATCTGTAATCCATTTTTCAGATTTACATAATCTTTAAATAGCCATCCTTCTTGTCCATTCACTTTGACTTTGTACCAACCGCCATTTTCACCTATCACTGTGAACGATGTATCCTTTGGTAATTTCGTGATGATGGAAGAAGCATCCGCTGTATTCGGATAAGTTCTCATATTTAGGTTGTCAACCGTAGCCTGTCCAGTGGCCCCAGCTAAAGCTGTATCTACCGCATATTGCTTGGTAGGAGTAGGTAACGAAGTAGGGGAAGACTGGTTTTGATAGACAGGAACGTCAAATACTAAGTTAGTCGTAGTATTGGCACCCGTTAATTCATACATGTCATAAATCTTTTGCGCCTGAAGCTCTGCCCACATAACATGTGTTGCATACTGATGGACCGTTGGGTTATCAGGATTCCAACGCATTTTATACAATGTGTCCTGCCCTTTACTAATATACTGATCTTTCACAAATTGTGCCCCACCAACAATCGCATCCTTGATCGTGAACCATCCATTTGTATAAGCTCGTTCAGCCCCATATTTATTGGCGTTTGCATCAATAGCACCAATGCCATAAACATTGTATGTTTTCTTAATAGCAGTCAGGCTGTTTCGATTTTCAGTCGTGACCATTACTGCTTTACCGTCCTTATCGAGACCAACTTCAATACCGTTTGCCAGTGCTGAAGCGCCATTGCCTGTTTCATGCAATGCATGTGATAACAAATAGATAGCATTAATATTATGATCAACACCTGCCTGAATAAAGGCCTCTGCTGTACCGATTAAATTTCCTTTATTATAAAGAACTTTTTCGTTGATCGTTTTTGCATTTAGATTCGTAACAGCCGTCGATAATTTTAAAAATTGATAAAAGGACGGACTATCTTGAATAAAACTTTTAGGGTGCACATAGTATGACACTAGTGCCTCGCTAGCTGTGAAAACGCCAGCACCATCTACTTTTGGATTATTTTTCGCCTGTTTATCCACCACAGCCTTGTAGTCCTGTGAGTAGTTGGTAGTAGTATATTGCTTGCCACCAACTTCAGGTGCATCTAAATGTATCAATCGATAGAGTACAGTAGCTGACTCAGCACGTGTTGCTTGGGCAAGTGGCGCAAATGTATTGTTCGGCTTACCAACAATCAGTCCTAACGACACGACTTCTTGTACATCGGCATACGCCCATTTAGCGATACTAGCATTGTCATTAAACTTAAGAGGGGAGGCAGTCGTCTTGATGTTTTGGTAATCGAGTGCTCTTTTTAGCATGGCAGCCATTTGCTGACGATCAATTTTATCATTTGGATTAAACTTTCCATTTGCATTGCCTTTGACTAATTGATAGTGACTCGCCTGTTTTATGACATCGTAATACCAATCTCCTTCACGTACATCCGAGAAGTTAGGTTTCGTAGATACTTCTGGTAAGTCAAGTGCTCTTACTAGAAATGCGGTGAATTCAGCACGAGTGACGGAATCATTCGGGCGATAATTGCCTGAGTCATCACCTTTCATTAAATTGTGTGTAATAAGATAGTTCATTTCATAGTAGGCCCAGTGCTTAGAAATATCTTCTGCTGCTACATTTGTAGGTGCTAAATAGAACATCGCAATAAGCATGGCCCCGAAAATAGAGAGTTTACCTTTCATTTTTCAAGCTCCTTTCGAAAGTTGATAGGATCCTATCAAACTATCAAAAGTGTAGCATAAAAATAGGGAATCTATTATTACAACATAGGAACAGATGCGTTTTTATAGTAATAATAATGAAGGAAAATACATTCCTCCTTTGGAAATCACGTTATATATTTCTGTTTCTTTACAATTATGACTAATTATTTACGGAAGTCTTTAATATTTGACAATTTCGTATCTATTCCAGAAAATGCTTGGATAATGTTGAGAGTCAGGTATAATAGGAAATGGTTCTATATGTTACCAACCTAAATAAGGTAATAATATTGGGTTATAGTGGATACCATAATATAACCGGTAAAAAAATCTTCTATATCTAAATTTATGCCATAATGCTTGAATTTAGAGAAAGATAGTGTTATATTATTGTGGAAAGTGAATAAATTTACTAGAATGGTATTCTAATACTCTTTTTCTAGTGAAATTACTAAGAAAATTTGCTTGTAGGTTTTTTTATTATTCAAGGAAGCTATAATACATACATTTAGGCTAAGCAGTACTATAGTTTTCGTGAGGATAATACCAATTTAAAGGAAATGTTAGGGAGGAATACAATAATGGCAAAGCAAAACAAAGGCCGTAAGTTTTTCGCGGCATCAGCAACAGCAGCACTTGTTGCAGCAGCAATCGTTCCTGCAGCATCAGCAGCAACAATCAAGGATTTCGATAAAGTAGCACCTTACGCTAAAGAAGCAGTTCAAGCTTTAGTGGACGCTGGAGTAATCTCTGGTGATGAAAAAGGTAACTTCAACCCAACTAAATCAATCACTCGTGCAGAAGCAGCTCAAATCTTCACAGGTGCTTTAGAATTAGAAGCTGAAGGCACTGTAGATTTCAAAGACGTTAAAAAAGACGCTTGGTACTATGATGCAATCGCAGCTACTGTAGAATACGGAATTTTTGAAGGTGTAAGTGCAACTGAATTCGCACCAGCTAAAAATTTAACTCGTTCTGAAGCAGCTAAAATTCTTGTAGAAGCTTTCGAATTAGAAGGTGAAGCAGATCTTAAAGATTTCGCTGACGCTTCTACTGTTAAACCATGGGCTAAATCTTACCTAGAAGTTGCTGTTGCAAACGGCATTATCAAAGGTTCTGAAGTAAATGGTAAAACAAACCTAAACCCAAATGCTTCAATCACTCGTCAAGAATTTGCAGTAGTATTCTCTCGCGCTCTTGATCTTGCAGAAGATGCAACTGTAAAAGTTGACAAAGTTGAAGTAGTTGACGCTAAAACTTTAAACGTAACTTTAACAGATGGTACTAAAGAAACTATCACTTTAGAAAAAGCTTTAGAGCCTAATAAAGAAACTGAAGTTACTTTCAAAATCAAAGATGTAGAATACAAAGCAAAAGTTACTTACGTTGTAACTACAGCTACAGCAGTTAAATCTGTAACTGCAACTAACCTTGTAGAAGCAGTAATCGCATTTGACGGTAAAGTTGATAAAGCTACAGCGACTGATGCTGATAACTATGAAATCAAAGGAAAAGTTATTAAATCTGCTACTTTATCAGAAGATGGTAAATCAGTAACTTTAACTTTAGACACTAAAAAATCTACTCCGTTTGCTAACCAAGTTGAACATAAATTAACTTTCAATAACGTTAAAGCTGGAGATAAAGAAATTAGCGTTAAAGAATATAAATTTACTCCAGTAGATGCAACTCTTCCTACTGTAGCTGATGTTAAAGCGCTTGGAAACAAAACATTAAGCGTTAAATTCAGTGAACCAATTAACAATGCTAACGCTTCTAACTTCACAATTGACGGTAAAACTATAGTTGGAGATGTTAAAGTTAATGGTAATAATGTAATTGTTAAACTTTATACTACACTTGAAGATGGAGAGCACACTGTAGCTGTTAAAGATGTTACTGACTTTAATAACTTCAAATCTTTAAATTCAGAACATAAATTCTCTGTAGTTAAAGACGTTACAGCACCTACAATTGCATCAGTAGAAAAAGCTACTTTTGAAAAAGTTACACTTAAATTCAGTGAGCAAGTAGATCCTGATACTGTGACTACAACAAGTGCTTATTGGTTACAAGGTACTTCTAAAAAGTATCCAACTGGAGTAACACAAATTTCTGAAGATACATTTGAATTTGATTTCAGTAACAACAAAATTCAATATACAACTGATCTTTATGTTACAGGAGTAAAAGATTACTCTAGCAATGCAATCGCAGCAGATTCTAAAATCCAAGTTAACCCAGTAATCGACCAAACTCGTCCTGAAGTTTCAAGTCTAGTATATGATGAAAAAACAAAAGCATTTACTATCAAATTTAACAAAGGTTTAGATAAAGAATCAGTTGAAAAAGCTGCTAATTATGTAATTAAAGATGCAGATGGTAAAGTTGTTAGCAAGTACAAAACTCCTACACTTAACTCAACTAATAACAAAGAAGTAAAAGTTCAATTAGTTGATGGTTTAACAGCTGGTAAAACTTACACAGTTGAAGTAGCTGGTGTAAGTGATAATACAACTCTTAAAAACGTAATGTTACCATATTCTAAATCTATCACTGTTGGTGATTCTTCAGAACCAAAAGCATCAACTGTTGTAAAAAATCCAGCTAACAATTCTCTTGTTGTTAACTTCGATAAGAAAATGGCAGTAAGTGGTGATGGTTCAGCTGTAGAAGCAGAAAAATATTTATATATGGATGATAAAGGCGTATGGAAAAAACTACCAACTGGAACTTCTGTAAATATTTCTCCAGATGGCAAGTCTTCTATTATCTACTTACCAACATCTGAAGTAAAAGTTGATGATATTAAAAAATTACGCGTTCAATTAGTTAAAGATGATAAAGGTAACTTCTTACAAGGTTTAACACAAGATTTAGACGTTCTAGCTCAAACAGCTGTAACTTATAAAGGTGCTGACGCTA
Source organism: Lysinibacillus sp. NPDC097214 (assembly GCF_050277945.1). Lineage (NCBI taxonomy): Bacteria > Bacillati > Bacillota > Bacilli > Caryophanales > Bacillaceae > Lysinibacillus > Lysinibacillus sp. NPDC097214. Next base: position 209,604 of record NZ_JBNNSS010000006.1, on the reverse strand, counting down.
CAGAAAACAACAAAATTTCTGTTGAATTTAGCCGTGCTTTATTAGAAAATACATTAAATATTAATGATTTCAAAGTGACTGCAGATAATTCAGTATTAAACGTAATTTCTGCTAAACTAGATAAAACAGGTACAAAAGTTGAATTAACACTTGCTGATTCTAATTTATTAAATGATGATGCAACTTACTCTACTAAAAATTCAGCAGTTAAGGTTGAGGTAGTACAAAACGCATCAACTGCAACTGTTGATGGAACTAAAGTAAGCTCTGGTTCTTCTGTAGCGAATGACAAAATCAGTGCTGAAATTAAAACTGTTAAAGGATTTGCAACTGGTGGTGGAATTGAAGTAACATTCGGTGAAGCTTTACAATTAAATAATACATTAGACCCGAACGCAGCTTCTGATTTCATTATTACAAATGACAAAGATGCGAAACTTGTTCCAGGTAAAGATTATACTGTAGCTACTGCAGGTGATGCTCTTGAAATTACATTCCTTGGAGCATTACAAAATACTAAAGGTGTTTATTCTGTTTCAGTAAGTCCTCGTTTCTTAACAGATGTAAAAGGTAATCTTGTTAAAGCTGTAGCTGAAAAGGATGCATTTGATGTATATGTAGATGTTAAAGCTGTAGCTCCAGCTGCTCCAACTGTAGCTCAAGTTCTTAGCACTGCAACTACTGTAACAGGAACTGCTGATGCTGGTACAACTGTTTCTGTTAAAACTGCTGCTGGGACTGAACTTGGTAATGCTACTGTAGGTACAGATGGTAAATATTCAGTTGCTATCACTGCCCAAACTGCTGGAACTGAATTAAAGGTTACTGCAACTAATGCTGCTGGTGTTGTAAGTGCTGCTACTACAACTACTGTTGTTGCTGCTCCTGTAGCTGTAACTTCTATCGCTGTAACAGCTTCTGTAACTGAAATTACAACTAAAGACGGTAAAGCAACATTTACTGCTACTGTTGCACCTACGAACGCAACAAATAAAAAAGTAACTTGGTCTGTAGATAAGCCAGAATTAGCTTCTATTGACGCAACTACTGGTGAATTAACTGCTAAAGCTGATGGAGAAGTTGTTGTAACTGCAACTGCTGAAGGTTCTACTGTAAAAGGTACAGCTACAATTAAAATCTCTAATCAACAATAATTTTAGTAATTAAATAATTGTTTAATAATAAGCCCTAGGGAGAATGATCTCCTTAGGGCTTTTCTGTCGTAACTATTACCTTTTCTTGCATCAATTTCGTTCATAATAATTGACAATCTCGTATTTCTCATCGTTTTTGTTACAAATGCAATAATACTTAATTGTGTAATTTCCCTCCTTATCGGCTATTTTCAACTGAAATAGTATTAGATTATGGCGAGCTTCTTAAGGTTTCTATAGTATGAGGCTGACGAATCCAATATAAGCAAAGTAAGTTAGCTAAGAGATCACTGTATATCCTTATAGATGCAAAGCTATAATTGTTAAACATTCTTATTACAGAATAGAGGAAACCTATGGAAATTAAAAAAGTGATGGTAGAAGTGGAACATTTGTAGACGTTAGAAGAGGTATGCTAGCACCAGTGAGAATAATAAGCTGATTGCGAATTAGTAGTATTGTATATAACTAGCCGTTTGATTTTGTATGATAACGAACGAGAGGAATAAAACTAGTAGGGGCGAAGGAATCCTGTCAGTAGAGAAATTTATTTCTTTACAAAGTTAAATCCTGAGGCAATCAAATATATGATTGCTTCTTTTTTTAAAACTGTAATTTTATACCTCCTAATTTGATTAGCTCTATTTAACTTATTTGTTGTTTTTTAAGGCAAAAAGCGTATTAGAATTATTAAAAATTCTAAGATTATTCCTATCACTTTGAAAAGTATAGAATTACGTAGAATAAAAAATACCTCTATCAGTCCATGTAAGAACTAATAGAGGCACTACACTAAGAAGTAAAGCCGATACTACCATCTGAATTCAACAAAAGATAAATCATCATCGGTTTCTGAAGTTCAAAATAATAAGAGTGTAAGGAACTGTCCCACCTTCACGAGGACTAAGCAAAGATTAATCTACAGTATATTTTATAAGGGAAGACAGCGTAGCCAAAAATATCATGTTTTGGCTACGGTTTATTCCTTGTTTGTATTGTATAGACATTCCTGAAAATCAGATCATAAGCCATGTACATTCATTTTAAGAATGTACAGTTTATGTTCATTTTCCTGAAAATCATTTCACATGATTTTTATTGATGATTTCCTGTACTGTAATTTTAATATTGCGATCATATGTTATATCTTTAAAAGAACCAGTATATGTCTTTTTATGAGATTCGGTTTTTATATCGAATAGTTCGATAGTATATTCACCAGAGGCCTTACCATTAACAATAGTTCCATCTAGTTCCATATAGGCATCATGCGGAGTAGCAAATCCTGTACCACCATTTGATACTCGAACGGTATGCTGAGAATAGAATTCTTTATTATTATCTAGGTATGAAGTAAAGATAAAATCACTTACAAGTTCACGTGAAGAATTAAATGGATCTTCCTGATCATAACGGTCTTCTGAAATAAGTTCTAAATTTTTAGTTTGTAGATTTACAAAATAGTATCTATCAGCACCTACATAAGTAGTAATGTAAACTGTTTTCGTTTGATTATTCCAATCAACCTTTGCACCAAGTGCTTCACTAATAAAACGAAGAGGCACTAGTGTTCTACCATTAATAATCTGAGGAGCAACGTCTAAAGCAATTTTTTGCCCATTAACAGTGGCAGTTTTGCTACCAATTACTAAACCAATTTTTTTTGTACCTCGGACAGCTGTAATTGATTTTGTTTTTGCATTCCATTGTACTGTTGATTCTAATTCCTCGAAAATTGTTCGCATTGGTACTAAAGTTCGTCCATTAATAGATACTGCACCTTGGTCAAATTCTACTTCATCACCATCAATTTCTACTGTAATAGCAGGTGCAGCTTCTGCAGAAGGGGCGAATGAGAAACTAATTAATACTAAAATAAGTGCTAGAGTAATTCTAGATGTAAATTTTTTGATCACTTTAAATCTCCTTTAATCATAATTAAATTGGGTAAATAATAGACTGTTTGCCAGCTAATAACGCTGATTTAAGCTGGCTGACACCATGCCTCCAATACTTGAAGCGTGTGCGCTTGTTTAAAAGGGGTGGTTTAATGAAGGACTGTTGATCGTCACTTTTGAGGTGACTTCAAGCCTAATTCTACTGTTGGTTGTTGGTCACTCTTATTTGTCTTTGACATGTGAGAAGTGGGTGAGTTCTTTTGCCGTTCCTTAACGCCTTGCAATTATTCCATCAATTTCTTCATTTATATATCCAACCTTCCTCTAACGTTAATTGTATTTATTATATAAGTGTTCCACAAGTATGAGTATTTACCTATGTTAGCATGATTTACCTATATAGTGCTGAGTGAGAGAAGTCTGTCGGGGATAAATCTTCGAAAGACTTTTCTTTTTTTGTAATTGGCGGAAGAAATGGATGACATTTTTTTAACATTAGCCTTTTATAGAAGTTGATTGGAGTGTAGACTGGGCGACTCCTCGGGGATCAGCAATAGAGGAACGAAGGCTAAAACCATCACATCCTGTGATAATGCCTTCGTGACCAACATCGTGTTGGCCCGAGACCCTGGAGCGAGCAACGCGAGTGAAGCGGCTCATCGGACGCCCCCAGGAAAGCGCCCAGTCGGAACGGAAATCAACCTCACGTTATACTGGTGAGCTAATTTTCTTGAAAGCGAGTTTCTATATTTCTTCCCCCTCAATGATTAGGGGGAAAACCCTTAAATCTCCGTAATGCTTTTGCAGGAATGGGGTTTAGGCTAACGGTACCTAATTCTACTTTTTTCGAGAATAATGCCACATTTTGGGCTTTTTTCATGTTAAGATGGTAAATAGTGATTAGAAAATTTATGTAGAAAAAGGAGATAGGGATGTTAAATAAATTAAAAGCTTTATGTGTGGTGGCAGCTCTTGTTTTTGCTTTCATATTGTCTGGACCAACCTCCGCGTCAGCTGCTACTGACAAAGGAATTCAGATACGAAATAATGTTACGATTAATATCGATGGAGAAACGATTCAAATTAATGATCCAATTTTAAGTAAAGCGGATTACCTCCTTTTGCCGATGAGAGCTTTGTATGAGGCGATTGGTGCGAGTGTTGACTGGAACAAGGAAAAGGACAATACTGCCACAGCTTATCGAAATGGCAAAGTTATTAATTTAACAATTGATTCAATGACTGCCTTAGTAGATGGGCAAGAGGTTGCAATGGATGTTGCACCGCTTATCTATAAGGAAAGAACATACATGCCATTGCGCTTTGTTACTGAAAACTTAGATGGAAATGTCAGTTGGGACCCTGCTACACAAACTGTTACTATTTTATTAGATGGTTCTTCAGAGAAACCGCAAGAAGATCCATATATCTTACATGTAAATAATAAGCGTATTGTAATGGAAGATCCGATTGTTACGAAACAATCTAGATCATATATTCCTGCTGATTATTTATCTGATTATTTAGATGATTCTGCGGGTAATTGGCTGCCAGATAAATCATTTGAATTACAAATTGCTGGCATGAGCTTTGTCTTCAAGGACGGTAGTAAAAACGTTTTGATCAACAATGAACCTGTAACAATAGAAGAACAGCCGTTTATTCAAAAAGGAAAAATGTACGTTCCTATTACTTTTGTTGTCAATACATTGGGAGGAAACCTACGTTATATTAGCGAAAAACGAGAAATGTATATTTATGTTTATCGCTATATGTATACAAGTGAATTCCTTGAAAAATCTTTTGGTTCGACATCATATCCTCAACCGGTACCTTCTGCTCGTTTAGAAGGAGAACGTGATTTGATGATCAGTGATAATCCAGAAAATTTAACGCACAGTCTATTACCTAAATCAAATGCTACGCTTGCACAATATCATGTAACACCTACTTCAGCTACAAATAAGCATCGAGTATTTGGCTGGCATTTAAATAAGCTTGGGGAAGCAGTAAATATTGGTATTACGATCGAGAATACTTCAAGCTCTGAAAGTATTAAGGTCAGCAGTTCTAAAGGTATTACTCAAATGTCTGGGAATAACTGGGTAGGTCATGATATTGGTTTATCGATTGCAGATGCAACGTTAAATGGAAAGCTTAAAAGATCTGATAGTACAGGTATTGTTATCGCACCAGGAGAAACAAAGGTGATTGAAACATTCGAGTTGTTCCCTGATTATGTCGTTGGATTTTTACATGATATAGACATCCAAGCAGTTAATGGTGGAAGTCCAGATTATATGATTCGCACAGTATTAACGAAGAGTAATAGTGATTTAACAAAGATCAAAACGGACGCTGTGGCAATTGATGAATATGCGAAGCATCCACGAGGTGCTTGGCCGAGTGCTACTATTCTAGCAGAGCTTCCAGCGTATACAGTAGATTCATCAGAGGTAGGCTATAACCTTTCAAATGGGCGAACAGATCATTTGCAAACGACAGAAAATTCACTGTCACAAATTAATGGTGCTTTGGGGAATCCCGGTCACTTCGGCATGAACTATAAGGTATCGATTCCACTTGTAAATGACACAGGAGAGAAAAAAACGATCAAGCTTAAATTAACTGGTCGAGGTGGCTTATACAGTGGTGCAGTGAAGTTCAATGGCAAAGTGTACTTAGTACCTTCGTTGCGAACAAGCTCAGAATATGTTGAGTTTGAATACAAGATGAAGGGTTCATCTGACAAGATTGAGTTAGAATTAATGCATGCAGGTGGAGTAAATCTTCCAGTAGCTATTTATGTAGAAACAAAATAAATGAAGTCCCTGGCACGAATTTGTTTTACAACATCTTCGTGCCAAACTTTTAAATGAAGAATTAAAAAAACTAGAAGCAATTGTTGTATTTTTCGTATTAATCAATAGCCTTTTCTAACATCTCCGAAACAAGCGAATACATTGGGCGAGAACCAATCGTATACGTAATGATTTCACCGACCAATTATGCCGAGGCATAATTGATACTCCGTAATGTCCATTTTCCATTTTTCGTTTGGTGCTTCTGCTTTACATTGGCGCTTCGGTGCGATTTTATTGACTGTTTCTTTATAAAAGACATTCAAAAGAAAGAAGAAGTTCATAGAGTCTTGGAAAATCCTAAGATTTCCGTGCAACTTTTGCAGGAATAGGGGTTGGGTTCCAGTGCCTAATTCGACTTTTTTCGATATCGGTACCGCTTTTTGGACTTTTTTCATGTTAAGATAACCTATAGATTAATTATGGAAAAAGGTGTTTAAGATGTTTAGTAAATTTAAGGCTTCATGTCTGATTACTGCAGTTGCTTTGGCTACGATATTGCCTGGACAAGCCTCTGCATCAGCTGCTAGTGACAAGATTCACGTAAAAAATAATGTTTCTATTAATATCAATGGTGAGACTCTTCAAGTGAATGATCCGGTTTTAAATAAATCCGATTATCTTTTTTTACCTATGAGAGCTTTGTATGAGGCGGTTGGTGCCAGTGTGGACTGGAAGAAAGAAACACTTACTGCGTCAGCCATTCGAAATGGCAAGTTGGTTAATTTAACAGTAAATTCAAAGTATGCCTTAGTGGATGGACAAAAGGTGCCAATGGTTGTTGCACCATTTATGTATAAGGATCGCACGTACATGCCATTGCGTTTCGTCAGTGAAAATTTTGGTGGTAACGTGAACTGGAATCCTACTACACAAACTGTTGATATTTCCTTATCAGATGGACCAGGGAAACCTCAAGGAGATCCGTATATTTTACATATTAATAATGAACGCATTGTGATGAATGATCCAATTATCGTAAAGCAATCGAGAACCTATATTCCGGCTAATTATATATATGATAATTTAGAAGATTCTTCTGGCACGTTGTTACCAGATAAATCGTTTGAATTGCAAATTGCGGGAGTGAGTTTTCTTTTCAAGGAAAATAGTAACCAAGTTCTAGTAAATGATGAAGTCGTGACATTGGAAGAAAAACCATTTATGCAAAATGGGAAAATGTATGTTCCTATTAGTTTTATTGTCAACACATTAGGTGGGAATTTACGTTATATAGAAAATAAAAGAGAGTTATACCTTTATGTTTATCAATATATGTATACAAGCTCCTTCCTTGAAAAATCTTATGGTGCTACATCAAGGCCTATAAATGTTCCTTCTGCTCGTTTAGAAGGAGATCGTGATTTATTGATAAGTGATAATCCAGAAACGTTAACGAGCAAGCTGATTCCTACATCTAATGCTACACTTTCTCAATATCAAGTGAAAGCGACAGCAGCTACAAATAAACATCGAGTATTTGGCTGGCATTACAATACGTTAGGGACAGATGTACAAATAGGTATTACAGTTCAAAATACTTCTAGTACTGAAAGCATCGAAGTAATAGACTCTAAAGGGACTAGCCAACAAACGGGAAATAGCTGGGTTGGCCATGATATTGGGTTAACCATTGCCGATGCAACGTTTAATAATAAGTTTAAAAAATCTAGCAGTAAAGGGATTGTCATCGCACCAGGAGAAACAAAGGTAATCGAATCATATGGTTTGCTCCGCGATTATATCATTGGATTTTTACATGAACTAGATATTCAAGCTGTCAATGGTGGGACTCCAGAGTATACGATTCGCACAGTATTAACAAAGAATAATAGTAATTTAACGAGCATTTTATCAGATCCTGTTCCGATTGATGTATCTGCGAAGCACCCACGAGGTGCCTGGACGAGCTCAACTATTCTTGCAGATCTTCCTGCTTATACAGTAGATTCACCAGAAGTAGGCTATAGCATTTCAAATGATCGAACAGACAATTTGCTAACAGCAGAAAATTCACTTTCACAAATCAATGGTGCAATAGGGAATCCAGGTCATTTCGGAATGAACTATAAGGTGTCGATTCCACTTGTTAATCAAACTGGAAATGCAAAAACGATCAAGCTTAAATTGGCTGGTCGAGGCGGCATATATAGTGGTGCAGTAAAGGTTAATGGCAAAGTGTATCTAGTGCCTACATTGAGAGTAGGTACAGAATATGTTGAATTACCAGATTACGAGATGAAGGGTTCATCGGAAACAATTGAATTAGAATTCATGCATGCCGGCGGAGTAAATCTTCCAGTAGCTATTTATGTAGAAACAAAATAAACGAAGTCCCTGGCACGAATGTATTTTACAACATGACATCGTGCCATACTTTTTGATTCGGAGTGAAAAAATTGGCAAAAAAACTAGTAACAATTGTTGTAGTATGTTTCGTTTTAATGCTATCAGTAAATCCAAGTTTTGCAAATGCAGCCGTTTTTGATAATAAAATAAAAGAAGAAAAGAAAGAAGTATCGCCACAAGTAACACATATACAGCAAACCTATAATTCTAATTCTATTCGTGAGTTTGTCAATGTTTTAGATGTTAATTTAAATAATATATATACAAAACTTGAAGTAGGTGTACCAAAACCTATTAACTCACTTCAAACAACAACGAATATGGCAAAGCAAAACACATATGATGGACATCGTGTTGTTGGGGCTGTCAATGCTTCATATTTCTTAGGAAATGGTATGCCTGCCAACTTATTAGCTGAAAAGAATGAAATTATTAACTATGGTATTTTGGGAGATACATATGAAAGTCCAACACAAAAGCCTGTTGCTTTTGGTGTATCCAAATCAGGGAAGGCGATCGCAGACTATTATTCTACGAATCTATCCTTTCAAGTAAATGGTAAAAGTTATCCGATTGATCTTATCAATACAGAAAGAACAACTGATAAAACAGTATTATACACACCTGATAAAAAAACAACAGGGTCAAATAATTGGGGCGTAGAAATTGTTGTCTCAAATGCTAGTCAAGATATGAAAGTATTACATTTCGGAGATCGCCTCTCAGGGACGGTTTCAAAGGTAACGGCGTATGGTGCAGAAGGGAATTCAACAGTACCATCTGATGGCTTTGTTATTTCGGTGCAAAATAAAGAGCTGGCAACTGAACTAAGCCAAATTACTGCAGGGACAAACATTGACGTGAATCTATCTATTGATGAAAAATGGATGGATGCTCAATTTATTTTAGCTGCAGGACCTATGCTAGTGAATAATGGTAAGGTAGACATTTCTATGCCCACGAACTCTGGATTTGCTTCAGCGCGCAGTCCTCGTACTGCTTTGGCAGTAGATGCAACTGGTACAAAAGTTTTTGTTGTTACCGTAGATGGTAGATTAAGTGGTCATAGTAATGGCACTAATTTAACAGAGTTAGCTTCGTATTTAATCTCAATGGGTGCTACTTCGGCCATAAACCTTGATGGAGGCGGCTCTACAGCGATGGTTGTTCGAAATCCGGGCGGCTATTTTGCAAACCTTGTGAACATCCCTTCTGATGGTGGTGAGCGTCGTGTATCAGCCATTTTACAAGTTGTCAATACAGCGCCACCAGGGAAAGCAAAATCGATTACAGTAAACAATGTAAACCAAGTCATGAAAGGTTCATCCGTTGACATGAAAGTGGCTAGTGCCTATGATCAATACCTAAATCCTATGACAATCAACCCATCTAAGATGACATGGACGGTTGAAGGAAATATCGGTAAGATGGATGGTGCAACATTTACAGCTACGCAAAAAGGGGAAGGCAAAATTATCGGTGAGTATGACGGTGTGCGCACATCCACAACTGTGAAAGTTGTTGATTTAGCACAAGAAAAACCTATTTTACTAGATAGCTTTGATAATGCTTCATCATGGACGGTGGAAGTTGCAAAAGCAAATGCTTCTATCACAAATGCTAAAGACTATGCTAGACAGGGTACGGCTAGCTTAAAGTTAAATTATGATTTTACATCAGCAGGTTCAGATACGAAAGCAGCCTATATGGTAGCTAAATCACCGATTCCGATTACAGGAAAACCAAATAACATAGGCGTTTGGGTATATGGAGATGCTGGAAAGCAGTGGCTTCGTGGAGTGCTTGTAGATGGTACAGGAGCAAAGCAGACAATTGATTTCACTAGCCAAGGCGGTATGGACTGGAATGGTTGGAAGTATGTCACTGCGAAAATCCCTAATGATGTTACACTACCATTGAAATTCGAACGATTATACGTTGCACAGCCTTCAGCCTCTCTTCAAAAGAAAGGTCAACTGTATTTCGATCAATTACAGGCTGTATATCAAGACAATCATGAGGAATTAGCCTACACAGATGTAGCGAAAGGTTATTGGGCTTTTTCAGAAATCCAAAGTTTGTATAATAAGTCTCTTATTAAAGGATACGAGAATGGAACATTTAAACCAGAAGCGTCCATTACACGTGCAGAGGCAGCTACTATTATTGCAAGGGCTCTCAATTTAACAACAACGAAAGATACGAACTTCAAAGATGTCAGCAAGGACCATTATGCATATAGTGCCATTGCTGCAGTAGAGCAAGCTGGAATTATTAAAGGGCAAGAAGTAGGGAAGTTTAATCCGAATGGACAGCTTTCACGTGCTGAAATGTCGGCGATTTTAACAAGAGCTTATAAATTAACAGGCACAAGTAAAGTAAACTTTACAGATGTGAAATCGACGCATTGGGCGTATAGCGATATCCAAGCGCTTGTAGCAAATAACTTAACAAGCGGCTTCCCAGATAATACATTCAGACCAGACACACAAATTACGCGTGCACAATTCTCAAGCTTCTTGAATAGATGCTTATCATTAAAATAATAAAAGCACATAAGACAAACCCCTGTAGGATTGAAACTACAGGGGTTTGTCTTTTTGCAATGTTCTAGCATTTAAAGGCATTTGCGGCTGACGCTTCGCTTCTGCACATAAAACATTCATTGCTGAACTATTTATCACTATAAACTAGGAGATACACGCAATTGAAATAGTTGATTGGAGTGGAGACTGGGCGACTCCTCGATCAGCGATATAGAGGAACGAAGGCTAAAATCATCACATCCTGTGATAACGCCTTCGTGACCAACATCGTGTTGGCCCGAGACCCTGGAGCGAGCAACGCGAGTGAAGCGGCTCATCGGACGCCCCCAGGAAGCTTTGCTCTGTGCGAAAGCGAAGCGTCAGCAACAAAGCGCCCAGTCGGAACGGAAATCAACCCCACTTTTGCCGAAAAGTCATACTTTATTTAATAAGTCACTTATTCGTTTTATCAACACTAATGAAAAAATCCGCTTAGATTTCTGTGAGGAGAGCAAACCGTTGCTGCTCTTTTCGTGCTCACAGAAATTGAAGCGGATTTTTATTGTATAAGAAGAACTATAAAACTAATTTAGAAAACAATATATTTAATATAGTCTTTCCAATCTAATTCCTTGAAATGTTTCCATTTGATTTTCTCAACAGGCATTGTGCGGAAAGAATAGGCTGAAAGATTACGTTGTTTATCGGATAGCATAGGTGTTCCTTCATTTAAACTGTCAGTAAAAATAGCTGACTTTGCAGTTTTAAAGTTAACATGAATATCCTTTAACTCAATTTTTCCATCCTTTCCAACAATGTATATTTTTTTACCTTTCTTTTTAGTAGCATGCACCCACGATTTATCTACTTTATAAGAATCAGATGCTTCGTTGACAATAATAGAGGCTTTGCCAGTAGTCGAAAATGGAATGTCCTCCATCGCATCATCTTGTTGCAACACTACTTCATAATTCGTTGGTTGAGGTAAAGCTGTTGTTTTTGCAAGTTCATTCCCCCAAATAGAGGAATCATTTGCAGCAATCATTTGTTTTTCTAGTACAGAGCCAGATAAAGAATCTTTCAAATGTTTTACTTTAAAATCAACGGTTTGACCTTCCGACACTTTTTGCCATTCATCCTCTGATAAATAGGCAAGCATCGTTTTTTCAGTAGAATAGATTTCAAATGTGGCTGTCCCAGCCTCCTCTTTAACGGCTGCAATAACACCGTCCACTGGGCTAACGACACCTTGGCGAGCCTGTATTTGTTCAATTTGTGCATCCATTATCGCAATTTGACGATCTGTCTCGGCAATATGACGATTCAAAAGGGCCACTGCTGTCGATGGTGAACTTTGCTGTCCTAGTTCCAATTTTAGTGTGACAGATAATGTGCCGTTTATTTCGTCCGTATTGACGGAGCTTTTCGGATCAGCATCATCATAATCATTCTCGATTTGAGAGAGCGCATCTTCTAAATCATTGCGTTCATCTTCATAGGCTGTACGTTCTGCCTCAAGCTTTGTTAACTCATTATCAACTTCTTCTGTTTTATAGGTAGCCAGTACATCATTAGGCGTTACTTTTTGGCCACGCTTTACATTCACCGCAGATAAGCTTGTCGCATCGGCTGTAAGCGTGTATGTTTCAGCTGGTGCAACAATCGTTTCCTTATTAACACGCTCTGAATTTGTACCTTTATAAGCTTTTTGAAATTCATCGATATAGTAGGATCGTGTAATTTTGCTATCGTCTTTATAGACAAAATAAGCATTTACGCCGACTAATAGCATTGTCAACACGATGGTCATGCTTGTCCAAGGCTTTGATTTGAAAAATGCCATTATCCTAACCCCCTAGTAATCCATTCTTTAATTGGTAATACACTAATCAGACCAACAAATAAGGCCATAAATAATTGTATGCCAATAATTTTTACGACTAATATTTTTCTACTCGCCTCTTCCTCCCATTTAGAAAGGAATGTGTACTGTACAACAATTGTTAGCATAGTTGCCACTGTCAATTGATTGAGCGTGAATAAGACGTAATCCGTATTCATCACCTGCAATGCAAGGGGCGCTAATGAAAAGAATGAAAAGAGTGTTGTATAGCCAGTTAAGTAGAAAACAGCAAATAATATTGTTTTTTCGATTAATAAAAATGTGACAACATATAATTGGACTTTTTTAATCCATGTATAGGGAATGTCTGTTAATAGATGTAAAAGGTAGGTAACACCGTAATAATGGAAGCAAAAATAGACAATAGCCCACAAAATGGCACCAAGCATCGAAAGTAAACGAGCCACGTAGTATTCATTATGTAAATCCATTGCGAACAATGTCGTTAAAGTTTCAGTCCCCATCCCCCAATACTCACGTGCAGTGAATAACAGAATGAATAAGAAGAAAACCGTCAACGAACGTTTTTTGTATCCGATCATCTCACCTTCTTCTACAATTTTAGTAAAGTAGGTTGGATTTTTTAAGCTATGCCAAAATTTATAATGGTAAAACATATACAGTTTCCTCTCTTCCAAAATAGTAAATATCAAAGTTGTAGTATACACCTTGTTAAACGATATTGACATATAAAAATAGCTGTTTTTCTCCAATAATTTCGTAAAAAAAAACTATATGAAACTACATGTCGAATGATGAAAAACATCATACAAAACTATTGTATAGTATAATAGAAAAAACTTCCTGTATTTCTATCTAGTTATTATAAAAAATTACTTTTGATACGCTTAGTTTTGTAAATAATGGCTTGAAATCATATGAATTACACCGATACAAAAGTAATGAGTCGAAATGAAAATGAACACAATCATTTTCCTATACATAAAAAATGAAAGGGTGGTTCGATTGAATCGAAAATTGACGGCGGGAGTCATAACGAGTCTATTACTGGCACCTACGGCTATAGCGAATGCACAGGAAAATGATGCACAATCTCGCGTATCAACTCAAATAGAGCAAGTTGCCAACGTTAACGGGGTAGCTGCCGCTACGACAAGAGAACAAATGATAGCACAATTTGCGAAGCTTTCCGAGAATTCGACACCAGATGAAATGGTTATTGCAAAAGGTGATGTAGCAATCCTAAGTATGACAGATTTTACTAGAGATGAGATTGCATTTATTCAAGCGAAGTATGACTATGTTGTCGAGCAACGTCGACTAATAGGCAAGTTAAAGGAAATAGGAACGAACATTAATGCATTAACATATACAAGTAAGTCATTTATAGATGATGTGACAACTGAAGATAACAAGTTTAAAGCATTTTTAGGTAGTAAAGAAGCTGGTGATACCTCTTATTTAAGTGTACAAGATACTTTTGGCAAAGCAGTGGAAATCGCACTTGTTAAAGCTAGCGATATTGCATCTACAATTCGCGGTACATCCTTACAATATGGCTATACTGAAGCAGAACGCAATGCTTATTTTAAAACAAAGGGAGCAGATATTGCGAAGCTGCTTAATTTAAAGGAAGATGCAGCAGCAGTATTACCAGCCACTAAAGCATTAGAGGATTTAGTAGATTTATTAAAGCAAAAGCCAAATGACTATACAGCCATTTCAGCAGCGGTGGAAAAAGTTACGACAGAATATAATGCACTAACAGCGAATCAAAAGAAAGTGGTCGTAGCCCATAATCCAAATAACGATTCTGTGACACCTTATAAAAAGTATACGGATGCCTTATCAAATCTGTCTTCGGCTAATAAAGCAGTGCAAAGCGTGGAAAAATTAATCGACGGCTTAGACCCAAAATCCTCTACTTTTGAAAGTAAAACATTTGCTGCTCAGGCTGCTTATGACAAGCTTGGGGCCAATGAAAAAGAACTAGTGAAAAATAAAAGTAGACTAGAGCTATTGTTCTCATTCGCTGATGCATCGAAACAAGTAAATGCACTAAATTCATCTATGAAGGATTACAAGGCAAAAATAGTGGAGTTACAAACTAAAGTTGATGCATTAAAAGCTGAGGGTAGCAAAGATGAAGTGGTGCTTAATGAAATAAAAGAAAAGCTTAAGAGCAAATTGAATGCCCTTGAGAATGAAGAAGCAGCAGTAGAAGCCGTTATTAGTCAAATTGATCAATTAAGTAAATCTAATAATCTAGTAGTTGATATGCTAAAAGTACGCTCCGACTATAATGCACTTTCATCTGCAGCTAAAAGTCGTGTGACAAACATTAAAATCCTAACAGATTTAGAGAAATCACATAAGGCTGTCGTCAATGTTATAGATCAATTTGAAAAGTTAGATCCAACATCTAAAAGTTATATTTCAAAAGCGAAATCTGCGTATACTGCTTACGCAAAGTTGGACGAGACAAAAAAAGGGTATGTCAGAAATCATAAAGATTTAAAGGATAAGATCGCTGTAATAGAAGTGATTGTTCAAATAAATGCCTTAAATCCATCCCAAAAGACGTATAAAGACAATGTGGCGAAAGCAAATGACGCGTTTAATAAATTAACGGATGTCCTTCAATTGCAGGTAGTCAATGCTGGAGAATTAACAAGAGCACAGGGCTATATCGATACAGCCAAGGCATTTGATGATCGTGTCTTAGCATTAGCGAATGAACCTTCAGATACTTTTGTGGCGAAGGTAGCTACATTATCTGCAGAGTACAAAACAATGGATAAAAATGCGAAGAAACTAGTGGAGCAGGCAAAAACCTTAACCAATTACGAAAAAAATAATAAAGCTGTTATTAAGGTTATTCAAATGATTGATGCCTTAAATCCAACAAATAAGGATTATACGAAAAAAGTACTCGCTGCGCGTAAGGCTTATAATGCACTAGATGCAGTATCGCAAAAACGTGTAACGAACTATGCGAATCTAACTGCTGTTGAAGATGTGGCTTCATTGATTGGCCTCATTGCAACATTAAAGCCATCAAGCAAGACATTCTACCAAGATATGAAAACAGCACGTGAGTTGTATGATGCTCTACCTCCAGAGAAGCAACAAGTGATTATTAATTATGATGCACTTGTAGCGGCAGAAAATGAGCAAGGGGTAGCGCATAAAGTTGTCGAGCTTATTGATTTAACGAAACAACAAGATGGCGACTATTTAACGAAGCTCATGGATGCACGTGTAGCGTATGACCAGCTAACTTCAAATCAAAAGAAGTTAGTTACCAATATTAAAGATTTAACAGCACGTGAAAAAGAAGTAAAACCTATTTTAAATGTGATGCTGCAAATTAATAATTTGGATCCGGAATCCAATAATTTTGTCAGCAAGGTCAATTCTGCGCGTAGGGCGTATGATAATTTAAATAAAGATCAGAAAAAATATGTTAATAATATTGATATTCTACAAACCTATGAACCTGTATCAAAGGTTATTGAATTAATTAGTAAACTGAAATCTTCAAGTAGTACATACCTTGAGGATACATATCGGGCACGTTCGCTTTATGATGCGCTAGCGACAGATATGAAGCAATATGTAACAAACTATTACTTATTACAAGCAGCAGAAACAAGTATTTTAGGTGCTGGTAATGTCATGCAGATGATTAATGATTTACCGTCTGTAGATCCAAAGCAGTATGTGAAACGTATTCAGGAAATTCGCGCAGCTTATAACGCTTTACCAAAGGATCAACAAAGAGCCGTACAAAATTACAAAGTGTTACAAGATCAAGAGAAGCTTTTGAAGCCTGTTATTAGTGTCGTTGAGGATATTGATAAACTACTTACTGCCAAAGACATGAATAGTCAATATCAAAAAATCTTAAAAGCCTATGATAAGCTAAATGCCGAACAAAGACGATACGTCTATAATGACGATCTATTATTATCATTAGATAGCGTTATAAAAGTATATAAGAGTATTGCTAGTTTAAATCCAAAGGACAAATTTTACTTTGGTATGGTGGAAGCAGTACGAAAAGAGTACGATAGCTTAAATACGACAGATAAGCAAAGAATTACGAATTATTCGATCCTGTTAGAAGCGGAGAAAAGTTTGGCCGATGTAAAGAAAGTTGTTGAATTAATTGCTAGCCTCTCACCAACCTCTTCAACGTATATAGAAGATGTAGCGAATGCAGTCGCAGCCTATAAAGCGTTAGATTCAAAACTAAGAGGGCAAGTCATCAATGAGGACGTATTAAAGAAAGCTGAAAAGGACGTAGAGGCAGTTAAAAAAGTAGTTCAAGCTATCGCTGTTATTGATCCAGACAACACGTCATTTGAGAAAAAGGTGTTAGCTGCGCAAAAACTATATAGCTCACTTACACTGGAGCAGCAGGATTTAGTATATAATTACCGCGTTCTAGAAGAATATCTAAAAATGATCGAATAGTTTTAGAAAGAAGGAGTTTTCCCAATGCATATTTTGGGGAAACTCCTTCTATACTATATAAAACAAATTTATAAAGTTATAGCCTGTGAAATTCCCAAAAAAAGTGAAACCTTATCAATCAAGAAATCGTATGTAATAGTGAGTTTTTCTCTTTCAAAGGTTTTTGAGGGGTATTCATTTAAATAATTTAAATATAGGAGGTAGCCATGTTTAAAAGGGTGATAGGTATATTGGTGCTTTCAATTGTTTTACTAGCTACAACTATTGGAGATTTATCTGGGATTAGTAAGGCAGACGCGGCATCCAACATAGCTGTTGATGTGTCTAGTTCATACTGGGCAAGTTCGTCGATTCAACATATGCTATCGAAGCAATATATGACTACATATTCAGACAATACATTTAAGCCAGAGCAGGCTATTACGAGGGCAGAGGCTGCGTCTGCAATTGCTCGATCTATTCAAACAAACTCAGATTCTTCGATTTCCTTACACTTTAAAGATGTTCCTGTTACACATCCCTATTACAAGGAAATTCAGAAACTTGTAGGATTAGGGGTTTTACAAAATAGTGATGCCTTTCATCCAAATGAGCCTTTAAAGCGTGCGGAAGTTGCAAAAATGCTAGCACTAGCTTATCAGTTTAAAGTGGATGGTAAAAATAAAAGTAAATTTGATGATATTCCTCGAACACACTGGGCAAAAGACTTTATCGAATCACTAACAGACATAGGAATTATTGGCGGAATAGATGCCAAGCATTTTGCACCCAACAAATTAGTGACACGGGCACAAATAGCAGTTTTTGTTGAACGTAGCATTAATTTTCAACAAAAAGTAATGAAGCTTGAAGTAGCTTATGATTATTTAGCAAAGGATTATATCCCAACATTAAATCTTTCGACAGCTTGGTCAAAAGAGGTCATTCGATTAATCAATGTTGAAAGGGAAGAGAACAAGCTAGCGCCTGTTGTCTATGATTCGAAACTGACACAAATTGCTATTATAAAAGCGCAGGACATGGTTAAACGTAATTATTTTGAGCATATTTCTCCTTATTATGGCGCCCCTTGGGATTTAGCGACGTTATTTGATTATTCCTACACGAGCTTTGGAGAGAATATTGCAAGATATTTCGAATCTCCCGAAACCGTTGTAAAAGGATGGATGGCTTCTCCTGGCCATCGAGAAAATATTATGAAGGAGAATTATACAAATACAGGTGTTGCGGTTGCGCAGGATAGCAAAGGGAACTATTATTGGGTTCAACTGTTTTCGAGTCAATAATTGGTTTTGTAACAAAGAGTTGCTAATGTTACATTTACGTTACAAATGTCAGAGGTAACCAATAAAATTTTTCCATTTTTAACGCTGATGATGCCGAGAAACGTTGGTATATCAGCGTTTTTGTTTATTTCGAAAATCGTTACACAATTGAAAAATTAAAATACCACCTTTTATGATAGTCTATGTATAGGCAAAAAAGTTTAGAGGGGGTATAACAAAAGTATGAAGAAAAAATGGTTATTACCGATTTTTGCATCTTTCATGTTATTTTCAACAACTCATATAGATTCAGCTGAAGCAGCGACTAAATCTGAAGTCACTGATACAGCTTCTAAATATTTAGGTATTCCATATAAATACGGTGGGACAACTACAAGCGGTTTTGATTGCTCTGGCTTTACTTCTCAAGTATTTGCAGATTTAGGCATCACATTAAACCGTACGTCAGGCGCTCAATACCAACAAGGGACAGCAGTTGCTAAAAGTGATCTTCAAGTTGGAGATTTACTATTTTTCAATACAAGTGGCAGTGGTATCTCACATGTATCAATATACATAGGTGACGGTAAAATGATCCACTCTCAAACTAATCAAGGTGTTAGTTATTCGAACGTAAACGATCCATATTATTGGGGTTCTCGTTATGTAGGCGCTAAACGAGTTGCTACATTTGATGAAGAACAACAAGCTGAAGTAAAGAAAGTAGCAATTGATTTTACAGTATATGCTTCACGTGCGGAAGCTGCTTCACAAATTGCGAAAGCTTTAAACTTAGATACATCTGACAAAAATAGTGGTTTTATCGATGTAAAACCAACATATGAGCATGCAGGTGCTATTGCAGCTGTTGCAAAATTAGGTATTTTTGAAGGTGATGCAAATGGTAAATTCAATCCATCTTCACCAATTACTCGTGCACAAATTGCTAAAGTATTAGTTATAGCTTTCGGACTTGAGAATGCTAGTCAAGAAGTAACATTTAGTGATGTACCACAAGATAGCTGGGCTAATCAATATGTTTCTATTCTTGCATCTAACGGTGTGACAACTGGAGATGGCAATGGCCACTTTGGTATGGATGAATTACTAAAAATTAAAGAACTAAAAATGTTTATTGAAAGATTACAATCTAGATAATATTTTCATGAATGGCATTGATTGCAAGAAAAGATCTTTTAAATAGTTTATAATTAGAGGAGAGTTTGCAATTGCGCAGGCTCTTCTATTTTTATGATAATTTTTTTGAAAAAGGGTGTGATTGGAAAAATAGACTTGAATGTTGCTATTGGATGATGTTTTATTTGGTTAATTTTGTTAAAATGAATACATTAAGAGAACAGGAAGGGAGGAAATAAGACATTGAACTTTAAAAAAATTAGTCTTATTTTATGCGTCTTATTCATTTCAGCTTCTATGTTTACTATACATAGTGAAAGTGTAATGGCAGATACAAATGTAACATTTGCAGATATCTCCAA
Source organism: Lysinibacillus sp. NPDC097214 (assembly GCF_050277945.1). NCBI lineage: Bacteria > Bacillati > Bacillota > Bacilli > Caryophanales > Bacillaceae > Lysinibacillus > Lysinibacillus sp. NPDC097214. Next base: position 189,710 of record NZ_JBNNSS010000006.1, on the reverse strand, counting down.
AAATCACGAAGCTTATGAAGAAATTAATTATTTAGTAAATTTGGGTGTTATCCAAGGGTATTTTGTAAATGGGAAAAGAGTCTTTGGCCCGAATGAATCTGTAACACGAGAACAAGTGGCTAAAATGGTTGTCGTTGCCTCAGGAAACAAACCATTAGTCGTAAACAAATCTAGTTTCTCAGATGTAACAGTAGGTACTGAAATGTCAGGTTATATCGAACGTGCCATACAATTAGGATTCTTTTCAACGAATACACAAGGCAAGTTCTTACCAAAAAAGGCTATCACGCGTGATGAAATGAGTTATGTATTAACAAAGGCATTTAAATTGGATACAAGTGAATATGAAAACTTAGATTCACCATTTGCTGACGTAAGTATTACAAACCCTTACGTTAAATATGTAAATACAATTTACTATAATGGTATCGCAAATGGTAGTGGTAAAAATTATTTACCAAATAATACTGTTACACGTGCACACTTTTCATTATTTGTAGCACGTGCAAAAAATGAGAAATATCGTTTAGAGCTACCAGTAAAAGGGACATCTGTACCTGATGCAAAAGAGGTTATAGGGCTTGTAAAAGTGGCGACAGATGGTTTAAATATCCGCAAAACAACGGATAGTTCATCAAATACTAACATTGTTGGTACAGTCAATAAAGGCGGTAAACTATCAGTTTATGCAGTCGAGGACAAATGGCTAAAAGTAACATATAAAGGTGCATTTGCCTACATTTATAAACAATATGCACAATTTGTAGATGCAGATGGCAATGAATTAGGGCCTGTCCAAAAAGAAGTGACATCTAAAGGCGCTATTAACTTATATGTTAAACCATCATCTTCAGCAAAGATCATTCAAACTATTAAAGCGAATGAAAAATTACCAGTTTACAAAACTGCTGGTGGCTATCATTTAACGCAAGTAAATGGTTTACCAGGTTATATTGTAGCGAACAGCACAACAGAAATAGAAACAGAAGAAAAACCTGATCCAACTCCACCTACAACTCCACCTACAGCTTCAGGTGATGTATTAGGACGAGCAACTGTTGGAAACCTAAATGTCCGTAGTGAAGCAAATGCAACTTCTACAGTGCTATTTAAGCTTAACAAGGGCGACTCTGTTAAAGTTAACGATATTAATGGTTATTGGGCAAACATCGAATACAATGGTAAAACAGGTTATGTCCATAAATCTTATATAAAATTATTAAATCAAAATGGCAAACCATTGCAAAATCGTATTATTATCCTAGATCCAGGTCATGGTGGTAAGGATCCAGGGACAGTACTAGGTTCTTACTCAGAAAAGAACATTACATTAAAAGTGAGTACACTTGTTAAGCAAAAGCTTGAGAATGCTGGCGCAAAAGTGTACATGACTCGTACAGCTGATACGTATCCAACTTTACAAGATCGAGTAAACTTTACGAGTGCAAACTTTGGTGAGATTTTCGTGAGCGTGCATGTAAACTCTGCTTCAAGCACATCAGCATCAGGTACTGAAACATATTATGCTATTTCATCTGGAGATATGCATCAGGAGGATATTGACTTAGGCACTTTTGTAAATAATCAAATTGTAAACAATTTAAATATGAAGAATCGTGGCGTTAAGCAATATCCATACTATGTAATTAATAATATGAGCATCCCATCCATTTTAGTGGAACTTGGCTTCTTAACAAATGATGAAGATCGCCAAAAAATGACAACTGATGAATACGTAACTAAATTTGCAGATTCTATCTATAACGGAATTGAGCAATACTATAAAAAACAATAATTGATCGACAGAGAAACTGTCCCAAAGGTGATTGAATCACTTTTAGGACAGTTTTTTTATTGTTAAGGAAAGGAAGGGCGTGTTATGAAGGGAGTCTTTATCCTGATCAATTAGGCCGCGACATAATTGATAGATGATAGATCTATTGTTTATCCATTGATTATTTTTATGTTTGGAAGTAGGTTTTTATGCATAGATACATAAATTTTGTTTGGGGCTAAGTAGAGGGTTGTTTTCAAAAACTCGAGTAGGTTAGGGACGTGATCGGGTAATGCTGAGAAGTGATCGGGTCAGCCGTAGAACAAATCAGGTAGGAGAAAGAAGTGATCGGGTCAGCCGTAGAACAAATCAGGTAGGAGAAAGAAGTGATCGGGTCAGCTGTAGAACTGATCAGGTAGGAGAAGGAAGTGATCGGGTCAGCCGTAGAACTGATCAGTTAGGAGAAAGAACTGATCAGGTTGGCGAAAGAACTCTCGGGTCCCTGTAGAGTTGATAGGGTAACCAGGAAAACAGCCCATGTACCCCAAACTCCGCTGGAAGAAGTTATAGCCTCGACAGATGTCACGGAATCGTAAAGGAGCTTATATAGGATGTTAGTCTAAGATCATCACATCCATGCGATAACGGCTAATTGACCTGCATGGGGAAAAAGCCAAGTCCTGTGGCAATACCGAAATGAGCGATATCGTGACGACCCTCATACAGGCATAAACACAAAGCTGATTCAGGATGAAATTATGCCGAGGAATAATTGATAGAAAAATTCAATTTGCCATCGGTTATGTTACAGATCGCTGATTTTTCCTGTACACTCATTTTTGCATCAACTATCAAAAAAAGCTGCTCCGAAAATATTCGGAGACAGCCTCTAATTGCTACTTCACGGTATTAATGAATTTAACATGATCTTTATTGATGTAAGCTGGTTGTGGATGGGGTTTATCAGAAAGTACCTCATACCAACCATTAACATTCGTATCGGTTACAATAATTGGCATACCGCTTTTATTAAATGTGTAAAGTGGACTTTGGCTTGTCGATGCATCTGGACGAACATTTAGGCCAGCTGTTGTCGTACGGGCAATTTTGTATGGATTTTTTGCATCTTTAAAGCCTAAAGCTTTTTCGGTACGGTAGTAGTGTCCAGCAATTTTAGCACCCCAAAATGGATCAGAGGCATACTTCACGTTAAAACCAACTTCCTTAGAGCCAACCACTGCACCATTTGTGTAAGGACCACCTGGTGTAATGTAATTTGGCTGCAAGAACTTTTCAACAAGTTCATTAATATTGTCCGCTACACTATCAAACTTTTTATTTAGTGGATTCGTATCATATACATATAAACCAAATAAGTTGTTGAGGTCTTGAGCATGAGGACTCATACCATATGCACTCTCATGCTGGGCAAGCGATAAAATAAGCATGGCGTTAATTTGATCATTTGCTTCGATTTCTTTTAAAACTTTCCCTAAACCGATTAACTTACTTTTTTTAGTCGCATCCTTATAAAGACTAGCCCCTGAACCTTCAACCTCAGCCAATTTTTGCATAATGTAACTATCTAGTTCCTCTGCTGTATATTGAGTTTGCGCGCGTGCAGGTAAAAATTGATAGTAATTATAAGCTTCACCTTTCGAGGAGCCACTAGCATTTGTGAAATTAATGCCATTCCAACTAAAGTACTTTTCGCCTTGCTTCATGAAGTCGGGTGCTTTTCCATACACATAGCTAGAAGAATATTTATTTGATTTATAATCATATAAAGTATGTTTAATCTCACCATTCTCGTTTGTATAGTAAGAACGACCCTTACTTAAAGCAGATGGGATTAAAGTGACATCGGTATGTTTTAAATACCCAATATGACCTGCTAAACTAACTTTTACTTGTGTCGCATCACTGCTTAAATACTCCATTTCGGTATTAGCAGCAACAGAGATTTGATCTTTAATTGTTTCAGACTTAAGTGCTACATAATTATTGGTTACAACATAACCAGATGACATTTTCATAATTTTATCATTTAGTGTAATGACAAGTGTATTTTTTGACAAAGCTTTTTCGGCAGCATCAAAGCTAGAAAAGGCTTGATCCCCAACAAGATTGCCATTTGAAATTTCTTTTACGATGAACTTAGTAGAGTTACCATTACCAGTTTCACCATTGTTCTCTGTATTACCGTTATTACTGTTGTTACCATTATTGCCGTTGTTACCATTATTGCCGTTGTTGCTATTATTTCCGTTGTTACCATTATTACTAGTATTACCACCATCATTTTTAACATCGCCCGCTAGATGTATCAAGCGTAGTACAAATGTAGATGCCTCGCCAATTGTGGCATTATCTTTTGGTAAAAACATTCCATTGGAGCTACCTTTAATAAGCCCTAACTGTGCTCCGATAGCTATGTCTTGGCGGAAGTCTTTAAAAATAGCTGTATTATCCTTAAAAGTAATGGATGATGTACCTTTAGGGATTTTTAAATAATCAACAGCTCTAATTAGCATAACTGCCATATGCTCTCTTGAAATACGGGCATCTGGTTTAAATGAACCATCTGTATAACCTGTGATAATCCCAGCAGTAGCAGCAAGCTTAATATCTGTTGCAAACAAATATGTATCTGGGACATCTGTGAAAGTAATATTATCTTTTTTCTCAAGATCTAAAGCCTTTGCTATGTACGTAGCAAATTCACCGCGTGTGACAGTGTCATTTGGACGATAGCTTCCATTTGCATCTTGCAGTAATGCATCTTTGGAAATTAAATAGCGTAAACCATCTACATGCATATGTCCTGAAAGCTCATCAGCATATGCCATATTTGGTTGCCAAATAAGCAAGCTAATAAGTGCCATTAACACTGTTATCATTGATAGTTTTTTCATAATAGTTTTAACCCTCCTAAGCTTCTATTATTTTAACAAAGTTGGAGAATTAAGATAAGGGTCAAATGTTAGAAATAACATAAAAAATACCAATCAAAATTTGCCAGTAACTATACTTTTGAGCTATGTTAATTCTTACAGTCATTGTTTTTTGTACCGATAGCGAAACGACAGGTACAGATGAATACAGATTTAAGCTACTTTTCAGCTGATTCCGGACACAATTAGGCAGAGGCATACTTGATTTGGAATAGATGGTTTGGCAATTGTGGTGGAGGATATTTGCGTTTAGAGGTTTTATTTTATGAGTGGTGTGTATCTTCAGCCAGTGGTTTTGGTTAAAGGTGTAAAGGTTGAGACGACGAATAATCGCGCAGCTTTGAAAACATGTCCGCCGTTATAGCAAAAACCCTCTCACCGACATTAAGTACATGGAAAGCTACTTAAATGGTGAGAGGGATTTTTTATTTTTTCATTGTTATACGCTGATAAAAACCTTGCTGCACTTTGTTAGCATTTTGTGTCTTTGGATGGACAAGGAGCATATATTCTCGCCCAGCAGATAAAGGTTTTGATGGGGTTACAATTAATGAACGACCATCTACTTTAGCTGTCATAGGCACTTCATTAGCACCTAAAGCAATAAGCTGAATATTATCCTCAGCCATTTGTGAAGAAAGTGCAAAAGGAACTTTCACTGTTAATTTTTTAGTATCCGAAACATTTTTTAAGCTTACAAGCTCTTTATAATTTGTATATTGTGCTTTTATCGCATCATAATGTGCCTGGAAAATAGGGGCAGTCTTTGTTTGAATGTTCGGTTTTACACCGACCTCATTAATCGTTTTCCCTAAAGGACCTGTAAAATTACCGATCGTAAGCTTTAAATAGCTACCATCCTGTAGTTCAAAAAAGCCCTGCATACAGCCTTTTCCGTACGTAGTTTCTCCATATAAAATAGCAGATTGTTGATCTTGTAATGTTGCTGATAACATTTCTGATGCGCTAGCACTATAGCGGTTTACGAGAATACGTGTATCAGCTGGGAATTTTTCGTCTTGATTGATTGCACGCACTTTATAAGAGGCATGCGCTTCTTCTAATAAAAAGGCAATTTTTGCTTTTGGGAAAAGCCCTGTAATCTCCTGAGCCGTTGTTACATAGCCTCCGCCATTGTTTTGTAAATCCAATATAAATGAAGTTGCACCACGCTGTTTTAACTGAATTAGCGCATTCTTTACAAGATTTGTACCGTCTTCCGAGAAGGATGACATAGCAATATATCCAACATTCCCAAATAGTAATTCAGATTCCACATTCGGTAATGTGAATTTTTTTCGTGTAATGGTTGTAGTAGAAGTTGTACCATCTGCATGTTGGAGTGTCACTCCTATCTTAGTATCTTCGTCACCAATTAATAGGGATGAGACCTCTTGCGTAGAGCTTCCTACAACAGATTGCCCGTTAATGGCAATAATAATGTCTCCAGCAACGACACCTGCAGCAGATGCACCGCTATCCTCAAACACTTTTAAAATATGAATACCATCTTCATGTTCTTCGATAATTACACCGATCCCAATAGTTGATAGTTCGATACTATTGATAAATTCCTCAAATTCATTTTTGGTAAAATATGTAGAATAAGGATCAAGCATATCAATGATTTCAGGAATCGTTTTAGCCTTTTGCAAATTTCCATCGATAGTTCCCACGTAATTTTCCGTAATAATTTCCTTAATTTCCTTTACAAGCTGTTGTTCATTGCTTGCAGCAGAAGTGTTTGTTAACGGAAAGATGAAAAAGCTTAGAACGAATACAAATGACCATAATACTCTTTTCATAGGACACCTCTTTTCTAATACCTTGTATTATACATGATTTTCCATACAACTGTAATAGGGCTTATCACCAAAAAGTTGTAGATGACATTTGTTCTTCATTCAGTAGAAGAATTCAATCTCTGAAGGTAATGAGATGAATAGTTCCTTGTACTTCGCGCAAAAAAAAACAACGTTCTGCTGACGCTTCGCTTTCCCGCAATGGACGGGATTCCCTACAAAAAAAAGAATCTGCTAGCCTTTTGCGAAAAAGTAAAGTGATGCAAGATTCATAGACAGTCGTTGTCTAAAGTCTTATTCGCAAAAAAGCAAGCAGATTCTAGTTATCTAATAAATAGATGAAGAAATTAAATATTATTTCTTTTGAGCTTATGAATAATAAAGCCGATAAGCGCACCGATTATTGCTGGTACAAGCCATGCCAGACTTTGCTCGTATAATGGTAAAACTTTTAAAATGTTCACATAAGGTGCGATAGTAATTTCCATTTGCTTAAAACCATCATTCAGACTAACAAAGAATGTAGGAATTAATGCTAAAATATAAACAATTTTTCCACCTTTAAAGAAGTTATCGAAAAGCGACAGAACCATTAATACCATCGCTAACGGATAGATGATTAATAATACAGGTAGAGATGCACTAATAATTGTTTCAAGGCCTACGTTTGTTATTGCTGCGCTGAAAATTGTGAAAATTACTAAAAACGTTTTATACGAAACATTTGGAAATAGTTTATTGAAAAATTGAGCATTGGCAGTTAGTAGACCTACAGCAGTAGATATACACGCTAGTAAAATTGTGGCAGATAATATAATAGTCCCGAGTTTACCAAAAAGAACTTCAGCTGACTTCGCGATAATAGTACCACCATTATCAAAAGTGCCTATTGCATTAATACTAGTGTTACCAATCTGTCCAAGTGCGATATAGACAAATGATAAGCCAATAGCGGCAACGATTCCCGCGAAAATTGTCGTTTTGACTTGCTTTTTAGTATCTGACATACCCATGTCGCGCAATGCTTGCAAAATAACGATTCCGAAAACGAGTGCACTTAGTACATCCATTGTTAAGTAGCCTTGAACAAAGCCTTCCGTCAATGGTGACGTAGTGTATTTTCCAATAGCTGTCCCTGGCTCACCCATTGGAGAAATAAAGCTTTTAATAGCTAGTAATAGAATAACACCTAATAGAACGGGCGTTAAAATTTTCCCTACGCGATCGACAAGCTTTGAAGGGTTAATAGCTAATAATAGTATTAAGGCAAAAAATATGATTGAAGTAATGAAAAGAGGAGCCCAATGATCTGCTGCTCCCTCTGGAAGAAATGGGACGATCCCGATTTCAAAGGATACAGAACCCGTACGCGGAACTGCAAAAAATGGTCCAATCGCTAAATAAACAATTGACGTAAAAATAATACCAAAGGTAGGGCCGACACGATTTGCTAGTATTTGAAGGTCGCCACCCGCTTTCGCAATCGCAACGATGGCTAATAGTGGTAACCCAACACCTGTTATTAAGAAGCCGATCATTGCTGGCGTTAAATGTTCACCAGCTTGTTGACCTAATAATGGGGGGAAGATAATATTTCCGGCGCCTAAAAATAAGGCAAATAATAGTAAACCTACTGCTAAATTCTCTTTGATGAAAAGCAAAACGTTTTTCATAAAAATTAAAAACTCCTTTAAGATTGAAAAGATTAAACTTTCTAAAAATTTTAAATACTGATGTGTATGTTATCATATGAATACTAATCTTGCAATAAATAACATCTCATTATTTGTCGGAATATGTCGGATTCAGCAAGATTCATAAATTGTTTGAAAAATAGTCAGTTTTTCCGATTTCTGATTACTAAGATATCTAGTATGATAGACACACAAGGAAGTATTTTAACACGAATGGAGGCAATTTGGTATGAAAAACACAAAAAAATTAAGAATCCTTGCTTTAAGCACTATTGCTACTTCTTTTTTAGCATTACAAAGCGCAGAAGCAGCTACATATACCGTACAAAAAGGAGATACTTTATCTAAAATCGCTTCAAACCATCAAGTAACAGTACAAGACATAAGAGGTTGGAATAATTTAAAGAATGATATGATTTATGTCGCACAAAAGCTAGAAATTTCAAAGCAAGCTACTAATGAAACGGTAAAACCTTCAAATCCATCAACAACAAAACCGACAACGCCATCAAAACCTACAGCTGTTTCCCATACAGTAGTTAAAGGCGATTCCTTATCCAAAATTGCTAACCAATATAATATGACTGTAAAGGAAATCAAAGACTGGAATGGACTTGCCGCAGACACGATCTACATTGGACAAGTGTTAAAATTATCTCCATCAGCTTCAGTACCAGAGGGTGAAACAGTACATAATAACGGATCTTCCGGTGCAGGAACATCTAAAGACCCTACTGCAAATGGACAAGCTATCAACAAGAAAACAGTAGAAGTAGCTAATTCATTAGTAGGAACACCATATGTTTACGGTGGCAACACACCTGAAGGTCTAGATTGCAGTGGTCTTATTTACTACGCCTTTAATCAAGGTGGTTTAAAAATTGGAAGAAACAGTAGTGAAGGATATTTCAGCAATTCAACACAAGTTAAAAATCCGATAGAGGGTGATTTAGTGTTCTTCCAAAATACGTATAAAGATGGCATCTCTCATATGGGTATTTATATAGGTAACAATAAATTTATCCATGCAGGGACAGACGGTGTTGAAATTTCGGACGTTACATACTCTTACTGGTCTACAAGGTTAGTAGCTTATAAACGATTCGACGATATAAAATAAAGTAAAAGCGATTTTGCATATACATGCAGAATTCGCTTTTTTTTTTTTTGCGCGAAGGGAAGCGAATACCCTAGGGAAGCGGAGATACCCGCGGAAGGGAAGTGAATACCCGCGGAAAGCAGAGATACCCGCGGAAGGAGGGCAAATACCCGCGGAAGAGAAGCGAATACCCGCGGGAGGAGGGCAAATACCCGCGAAAGGAGAACAAACACCCGCGCTATGCAAATAAAAAAATCCCTTCTTTCTATAAAAAAGAAGGGATTTTGATAGTTTATTGTTGTGTTACGCGTGCTGTCCAACGAGATAGGTCGGCATCTTTTGCGTCAACAAGCTCTGCAGGGAAGACAAATGTCCAAGGCTTCGTTGAGTTTGGTTGTACAGTTAATACTGGATCCATGTTAAATGAACCATTAGCAATTTGTTTACCAGTGGCATCTATAATTTCTAGTGGTAATTGTTCTAGATTAATAGATTTATTGTGTCCATTACGGATAAAAATCGATACATTTAGGTTGCCGTTATCAGCTAGCTTTGCTTGTAAGCCGGTGAAGTTTACTTCAGTTTCACCTAACTTTGGTAAAGTATCAACGATTTTGGCTAGCTCTTCTATTTGAGCTGCTGGTAATTGTTTTTCCCATGATGGATCTAGTTCTAATTGATGACCACGAAGGGAAACAAGATTGAAGGCAATTTTCCAGCCATCTTCAGGAACTTCGTCTACTTGAATTGCAGATTTTTCGAATTCAAATACCCATGGGCGAGCGCTTTCTGCTGGAATTGTGCCAAGTGCTTTAAAATCGAATTTTTTAGATGCTACTAGCTCGTCATTTTTATCCATGATGAAAAGCTCGATTTCTCCTAGCTCGATTGCTTGTGGTAAGGATGAACGGAAAAATGCACGAACAAGCCATTTACTTTTGTTTTCCTCAATACTAATAGAAGAAAGAGATAATTGATTTGGTTTCAATGGTTCTAGTTCATTTGCTAGGAAGTTGAAAATGTATTTTTGCTCCTGTGGTACATCCCACTCTGGATGGAATGAAAGCTTTGTTTCAACATCGCGATTATCGCCTGAATTCGTACCAGCTTTTCCTAGTAAGTCTTTTGAGTCAATTGTGTTTTCTTGAACGATTTTGTCTGATTTTTTAAAGAATGAGAATAAGCCCATTATTGTACCTCCTGTTGTGCCTCAATTGATTTCATGAAGCCAGTAATCTCTATAATAATAGAACGACGTAATTCTTGGAAATTCTTACCGAATAACTCAAGTCCCTCGCGTTGATAAATCCGCATTGGATCTTCTTGCTGGTAATGACGTAAGCCAATACCTTCTTTTAAATGAGCCATTACTTCCAAGTGTTTCACCCAGCCACTATCTATATAACTAAGCATGATTTGTGGAAGAACTTCTATTACTTGTTCATTTTCAGCGAATTTCTCTATATGATTGAGTAGTTCTTGCTCTGAAGGTTGAATGTCAGCTAAAATTTGTTTTACTTTGCCCACTTCTCGGTCAATTGTGACAGGTGTAATGAAAAGTGAGTTAAGTGAACTCTCCATTTGATCATAATTCCATTCAACAGAATTAACTTCTTCCGGTGCAGCGTCGAGAACAGCAAATTCAACCGTTTCACGAAGCATTTTTTTTAGCTCGCCCATCAAGTCTTTCTCAGCTAAGATTTTGTCACGTAGACCATAAATAACTGTACGTTGGTCATTGATAACGTCGTCTAATTTTAGGTTGTATTCACGCATACCGTATTGGGAGCCCTCAACAATTCGTTGTGTACGGTTAATGAGTTCTTGAGCATCTTTATTTTGAATAATGCCTTCTTCGTTGACAACCATTTTTGCAGAGAATTTTTCAACTTCTTCTTTTGCATAACGACGGAACATATCATCTTCAATAGAGAGAATGAAGCGGCTTTCACCTACGTCGCCTTGACGACCTGAACGACCACGTAGCTGATTATCTACACGGCGGCTTTCATGCTTTTCGGTACCGATAACATATAGACCTCCAAGTGCATGAACTTCTTCGCCTAACATAATATCTGTACCACGACCAGCCATATTGGTAGCTACCGTAATACGACCTTTTTGACCTGCTTGAGAAATCAGCTCAACCTCTTGCTCAACTGTTTTAGCGTTTAGCAATTGGAATTTTAAGCCTTCTTTTTTCAAGCTATCGGCAACTGTTTCAGACTGCAGTATAGATGTTGTCCCAACTAAGACAGGTTGTCCCTTTTCGTGACGACGTTTAACTTCAGCTGCTACATATTTATATTTATCTTCTTGCTTGTTGAAAATAATATCAGGCTGATCGACACGTTGACGTGGACGATTGGTTGGAATTTGAATAACTTCCATGCCGTACACTTCTCGAATTTCTTTTTCCTGTGTTTTCGCAGTACCTGTCATCCCTGAAAGCTTCGGATACATACGGAAATAGTTCTGAATTGTAATTTGTGCCTGTGCTTTATTTTCATCGGTAATCGTTACATTTTCTTTTGCTTCAATCGCTTGATGTAAGCCATTAGATAGTGAACGACCTTCTAAAATACGACCTGTGAACATATCAACAAGCTCGATTTTGTCATCCTTTACGATGTAATCAACATCACGTTCAAACATGACGTGAGCACGAACAGCTTGGATAACATAATGGAAAAGTGATTGGTGCTCTAAGTCATACAGATTATCTATATTGAATGCAGCCTCAACTTTTTCAATACCTTTATCTGTTAGGGAAGTAGCTTTCGTTTCATCATCAAAATCATAATCTTCATCTATTTTGAAGCGTTTTGCTAACATAGATGAGATGCGATGTAGTTCATCGTTAGATGGCATTTTACCAGCGATAATCAGTGGTGTTTTTGCCTCATCGATTAGTACACTATCTACTTCATCAATAATGGCGAAGTGATAAGGACGCTGTACTTTATCAGCTAAGCTGTATGCCATATTATCACGTAAGTAATCGAAACCGAATTCAGTCCCAACACCATATGTAATATCTGCATTATAGGCTTCCTTTTTCTCGCCTGCCTCCATCATTGGTAAATTTAAACCAACTGTTAAGCCAAGGAAACGATGAATCTGTCCAACTAGTTCAAAGTCACGTTTCGCTAAGTAATCATTGACGGTAATAACATGAACACCTTTGCCTTCTAATGCACGTACATAAGAGGGAAGGGAAGCAACTAGCGTTTTACCTTCACCTGTAGGCATTTCAGCGATATTGCCTTCAGTTAAAACAAGACCACCAATAAGCTGTACATCAAAATGACGCATTCCTAATACACGTTTTGAGGCTTCTCGTACGACAGCAAATGCGTCCGGGATGATGGATGCAATAGGCTCATCTTGTTGTAAGCGATCTTTGAAAATAAAAGTCATTTCTCGTAATTCCGCATCTGACTTATCGACATATTTTTCTTCAAGACTATTAATTTGTTCTACTATTTTATAGTAGCGTTTTAATTGACGAGCACTCGTTTGCTCTTTATTACTTTTGAAAATTGAGAACATGGAATATACGCTCCTTTAAAGTTGTCTAAATGCTAGACACTACATCATTCTATCAAATTTTACGTGAAGTGACTACATTTGGCATGTAGCATTCTTCCAATCTGAAAAAGAGGAATAATATTTGTGAAATGGTGGAAAATAAATAGAAAAAGTATATTTCGGCGCCGGTTCGTGCTATAATCAATTTGGATTTAAATGTAGATTATTTTTTGAGGAGGAGAGACATGCTCTACGTGTCTATAATAGCAGCTTTTGTTGCTTCAATATTGTTAACTCCACTAGTTAAACGATTAGCGTTCAAAATAGGTGCTGTCGACGCACCGAACTACCGAAAAGTACATGCACGAATTATGCCAAGACTCGGGGGATTGGCGATCTTCCTTTCTTTTTTAATAGCTGTGGCTATATTTCAGCCGATTTTGATAATCAATGAAAATGGTAGTAATTTTTTACTGGCAATTATTATTGGTGCTTGCATTATCGTAGCAACAGGTGTTGTAGATGATATGCGTGAAATTTCCGCAAAGGCTAAATTAGTTGGCCAACTTATTGCGGCACTTATCGTTATCTTTGTAGGTGGCATTCAAATTGATATGATTACCCTGCCATTTGTAGGTGAATTAAATTTTGGATTTCTAAGTATTCCTTTAACAATTATTTGGATTGTTGGTATTACTAATGCCATTAATTTAATCGATGGCTTAGATGGTCTAGCGGCAGGCGTTTCAACGATTGCCCTTATTACTTTAGCTGTCATGGCAATTATTATGCACAATATGTTTGTGTTAGCAATCGCAGCCATTTTAGCAGCAGCAACAATCGGATTTTTATTTTACAATTTCCACCCAGCGAAAATCTTCATGGGAGATACAGGAGCATTATTCCTTGGTTTCATGATATCAGTGCTCGCATTGCTTGGATTTAAAAATGTTACAGTCGTTTCATTAATTATCCCAGTTATCATCCTAGGTGTGCCGATTTCAGATACATTCTTTGCGATTGTTCGTCGTGTACGCATGAAGAAAAAATGGTCGGATCCAGATAAATCACATTTACATCACCGATTACTGGATATGGGCTTTACACATCGACAAACAGTACTCATTATTTATGGGATTGCAACGATGTTTGGCATGGCCGCAGTGATCTTCTCTATGGCAAAATTATGGGGTGCAATTTTACTTGTAGCAGTTATTTTAACAGCAATTGAACTTTTGGTTGAAGTCATTGGACTCGCGGGTAAAAACTATAAACCATTATTGAATTTTGTGCGGATATTTAATAAATAAAAGTGAAAGCAATCATACATTTTTGTGTGATTGCTTTTTTTTGTGGACTCTTTTTGGAGAGATTTAAGATACAGAGGTCACCCACATTTATAGGTGGTGAAATGAATGCAGAATCAAGCTGCTTTTCCGCGAAATAGAGGAACTTAGGCTAAGAACTTCACATCCTGTGAAAAAGCCTGAGTGACCAACATCGTGCCGCTGCCGCTACGCTTTCGCTCAAAAAAACATCGTGCCGCTGCCGCTACGCTTTCGCGCAAAAAACATCGTGCCGCTGCCGCTACGCTTTCGCGCAAAAAACATCTGTTGCTGTCGCTACGTTAGCACTACGCTTTCAAAAGACATTTGTTGGCCCAAAGCCTCCGACGGATGTTACGGAATGGGAAAGGTTCATATAGGATGTTAGTCTAAAATCATCGCATCCATCCGATAACATCGGTAAAAACGCCACACCCTGTGGCCTTACCGAAAAGACCGCCATCATACCGGCATAAGCGCAAAGCTGATTCCGGACTATGCTAAGGTATAATTATTCCATAAAAAAATAGCCTTTCCACGAATTGAAAGTGGAAAGGCTATAAGTTTTATTAAGCTAGTTAATTTACCGAAGATTCTTCACTTGAATCACTGTCAGTATCGTTATTTGTGAGGCTAGATGAATTTTCACCTAAGTCAAGGTGGTTTTGCAAAGTTTCTTTTACTTCATTAACCGACTCTTGATTTAATTGATAATAATATACGCCAGTAGACATATCATCAGTGCCTTCTAAATTTAAAGTATCAATGCGTGGTACACCTTTTGTTAAATAAGACAAGAAGGATTTCATTTCATCAAATGTCATATCCGTCTTCATGTTATCACCAAGTGCCTTAATGACATCATCGTATTTTGATATAGAACCAACAGAAGAAACTTTATTGATAATAGCTGTAAGGATTTCTTGTTGACGCTTACCACGCTCAATATCGCTATCTTGTTTACGTGTTCTTGCAAGTGCAAGTGCTTCACTACCGTTTAAATGCTGCATACCTGGCTTCAAGTTGATTGTAAACTTGTCGAATTCGTCTAACTCATGTAAAGCATAAGGTACTTCAGCTTCAATGCCACCTAATGCGTCAACTACGTCAATAAAAGCATTGAAGTTCATACGCACATAATAGTCAATTGGGATATCTAATAATTTTTCAACTGTGTCAATTGTTGTCAGTGTACCACCTAAAGCATGCGCATGGGTAATTTTATCTCTATAGCCTACTTTAGGAATATAAACGTATGAATCACGTGGAATGCTTAGCATTTTAATGGTATGCGTTTTATTATTTAATGTAGCTAAAACTAGTGCATCGGAACGTGAATGATCAGAACCTTGCCCACGATTATCACTATCGTCAACACCGACAAATAAGATCGATACATTATCATGTATCGGCTCTACTTTACTTTCGCGAAGTGCAGAAACTTCACGGCCATCTAAATTTTCATGTGCTGAGTCAGCTGCATGTTTCACTTGTTTAGTGAGATAAACACCATAAGCAGTAACACAAATTGCCAAACTAGCAATGAGAAGTAGGGAAACTTTTATAATTAAGGAAGTTCTGGAAGATCTCTTTTTGTACTTTTTATTTTTCATTTATATTCTCCTCTAAGTTATGGGGATTATATTACGATTAAACTAAAATTTATGCAAATACAAGTAATAATATGGCAGTTGATAAAATAGGCTTAACGTTAAAATTATACTATGCATAAATAGTTTCGGCAATTAAAACTATTTATCTACAATAAATTCAATAAATTGAGCTTTCTCAAACGCAATGTTCGCCTGTCCATTTGTCATTTCTGTTACCCAGTTTCGGAACTGTTCCTCTTCCTCATTTAAAACGGATACAATAATTTCAACGCCTTCCAAATAGCGAATTTCCTCTAAAGTATACGATGAACCTCGAATTTCATTTTCCACTTTGCCAAGCCATGTGTAATCAACGGTAATTTTCATAAAATGATGAAGCTTGCGTTCGACAACCTGGGCAGCGAGTAAACCTTCTGTTGTCGCTTTGCCGTACGCACGAATGAGACCGCCACCGCCAAGCTTAATGCCGCCAAAGTAACGTGTGACGACAACGACCGTATCTTTTAAACCTTGTTTTTTTAGGACTTCTAACATAGGGACGCCAGCTGTGCCACTAGGTTCCCCGTCATCATTAGCTTTTTGAATATGATCATGCTCACCAATCATATAGGCTGAACAATTATGTGTCGCATTATGATGCATTTTTTTTATGCGTTCAATAAAAGAAAGTGCATCCTCTTCCGTTTCTGCACGTTCTATATAAGTAAGAAAGCGAGATTTAGAAATAACAATTTCGCTTTCTCCGAATCCTTTTACTGTTAAATAGTTTTCTCTCATCCGTACCAATCTCCTTTTAGGTAGAGTTCTATTCGAGTTCTATTCTATAATTTTCATAAAGAAAAAGCATTAAATTTTAACAGGGTGATGATATAATAGGTGTAGACTATGTAATTGGTCTATTGAAATGGTAAGTAATCATAAGACATTAGACTGGGGAGTATACTATGTTTTCAAATGATACCTTCGATTTAAAGTCGCTTGATGACATATTTAATCGAATGTTAGAAACAATCATGAGCTCAAAGGATGATATCTTCATTATAAGTGAACAAAGCCGTAGAAGTTTCGAAGATATGCAAAAAGAGCTAGAAATTGTTCGAAAACAAGTTTCAATTGTTATTGATGAAGGCGATGCTTTAGAAAAAAGTACACAGCTTGCCAAGCAAAGACTTGTGTTAGTGAGTAAAGCTTTCGATAATTATACCGAAGAACAAGTTAGAGAAGCATATGAAACTGCACAGGATTTTCAAGTGAAGCTCTCCGTTATTAGAACACAAGAAAAGCAACTACGTGATAAAAGAGATGATTTAGAGAGAAGATTAAGAGCACTACTCGATACGATTGAACGTGCAGATCATATTGTCAATCAAGTAAATGTCGTTTTGAATTACTTAACTTCAGATTTAAAAAATGTTGGTTTAGCACTTGAACAAGCAAAAATGAAACAAGATTTTGGTATACGTATTATTGCGGCACAGGAAGAGGAGCGCAAACGCCTATCGAGGGAAATCCACGATGGACCTGCTCAAATGCTAGCAAATGTACTGATGCGCACTGATTTAATAGACAGAACGTATCGTGAAAAGGGCATTGAATATGCTTTGGCTGAAATTACTGATTTAAAGAAAACGGTGCGTAATGCATTATCAGAGGTGCGACGTATAATCTATGATTTAAGACCAATGGCACTTGATGATTTGGGAATTGTTCCGACATTAAAAAAGTACTTATCGACAGTGACTGAATATAATCCTGGTGTTGAAGTTCATTTCCAATCAAGAAGCACCGAAAAACGGATACCATCCAACTATGAAGTATCTATTTTCCGCTTAGTGCAGGAATGTGTAACGAATGCCATGAAACACGGGAAATGTAAGGATATTTGGGTAAAGCTTGAGTGGTTGAAAGATGCCGTAAATATCGTTGTAAAGGACGATGGCATAGGTTTCGATCCACAGAAAGTTAAAGACCATTCCTTTGGGATTCTAGGTATGAAAGAACGGATTGAAATTTTGGGTGGGACAATCTCAATTACAAGTGAGATAAATCTAGGTACGACGGTTTTATTTAAAATTCCGTTAGAAGTAGAGTAAAACGATTGTTTGAGGAAATTTAGGGGGTAAAGACAAATGACGAAGATTATTATTGTAGACGATCACCAGCTATTCCGCGAAGGAGTAAAGCGTATTTTAGATTTTGAAGATACGTTTGATGTGGTAGCAGAAGGTGATGATGGTACAGATGTAGTTTCTTTATATGCTGAAAATCAACCTGATGTTGTGCTAATGGATATTAATATGCCGGGGAAAAATGGCGTAGAGGCAACAGCAGATTTAATTAATGAATACCCAGATGCAAAGGTTATTATGCTATCCATCCATGATGATGAAACATACGTAACACACGCACTAAAATCTGGATCACTCGGCTATATGCTGAAAGAGATGGATGCTGACGAAATTGTTGAAGCTATTAAAGTAGTTGCGAATGGTGGATCTTATTTACATCCAAAAGTAACTAAAAATTTAGTAGCGGAATTCCGTCGTCTTTCTGAGCATGAAAATAAAGGTAACTTCCATCAAACGGAAATTCGTCGCCCATTCCATTTGTTAACAAAGCGTGAATGTGAAGTATTACAATTATTAACAGATGGACAATCGAACCGCACAATTGGTGAGACACTGTTCATTTCTGAAAAAACAGTTAAAAACCATGTTTCAAGCATTTTACAAAAAATGAATGTAAACGACCGTACACAAGCTGTTGTTACAGCCATCAAAAATGGCTGGGTTGAAGTACGCTAATAGCATACATGAATTAAAAGCTGTTTTTAAAGGCTACTAAATTATTTAGTAGTTTTTAAAGCAGTTTTTTTAGTGGGAACGAATTCTCAAAAAATACATAGGGATCGATTAAATCGTGCAACATTTTAAAAGCGTGGGCGTCATAAGGAAGATGTAGCACCTAAATGTTGAAAATACACAACAAAATTCCTACAACGGGATTTATATGCTACAATATGCGCGGGAGGTTTTTTGATGTTAAAGAAAAGTTTTCTAGCAGTTCTAACTTTATTAATGTTAACTGCCTGTGGTAATAAAAAAGATGAAATGAGTGCGGAAGACCGACAAAAAATCATTGATGATGGAACCGTCGGATTTGAAATGAATGGTGGACAAATAACAAAGGCAGAAAATGTCCCTGCTAATGAGGGAAAAGCAATCTTACTAGCCTTTAATGAATATATTGAAGCCTTTAATTCAAAAGATATTGATCGTTATATGCAAACGCTCTCGAAGGAACCAAAAGGTTTCAACTATGATGAAGAAAAAGAATTCACGACAGACGTATTTAAACAGTCAGACGTTAAACGAGATGCTAAAGATACTACAATCATAAAATATAACGAAAATGAAGCACAGGTCCATTCCAATATAACATTGCATTTCGTACAAACTAAAACAAATGTGAAGCATGAAAGTGCAGGGCAACAAGTGACAGTATTCGTCAAAGAAGATGGACAATGGAAGGTCACTAGCGTCTTTTATATGGACGACACGAAATCAAGTACTGGCAAATAAAAATGAGGATCTCTTCATTCAGGCTCATCACTAAGAGTTGAGGTTGGACGATTTCCTGGGCATTAGCGTCAAAGATAAGCCCCTAGAGCGAGCGTAGTAGGTGGAACGAT
This sequence comes from Lysinibacillus sp. NPDC097214, assembly GCF_050277945.1. Lineage (NCBI taxonomy): Bacteria > Bacillati > Bacillota > Bacilli > Caryophanales > Bacillaceae > Lysinibacillus > Lysinibacillus sp. NPDC097214. Next base: position 170,227 of record NZ_JBNNSS010000006.1, on the reverse strand, counting down.
GGCTAAAAGCATCATACCCAACTGCTTATTGGACTTGCTTCATGAAAACGGAAATCAACTCCACATATGGTGATGAGCCTTTACTTATTCAAAGAAGGATTAGTAGGATGAAGACCAGCCTCGTTTGGCTAAGAGGAAATAAATTCTTTACTATACATAGAAAATGAATGTGAAATGAATGCTAAGTTTAACAATTTAGCAGATGTCTAGAATGATGAAAGAGTGAAGCGACTTCCTTCTATTCGACGTTCAGACAAGATTACGTTATGTCGTAATTCATTTCACATTCATTTCTTTTTATTGTAAACTATTTAGAATAGGAGAGTGGACATGGATGAGGACAGCAATCGTAACAGATAGTACTGCATATATTTCGGCTGAAGAACGAGCACGCTTAAACATTCATATGATTCCGTTAAGTGTAAATATCTCAGGTCAACTTTTTGAAGAAGAAGTAGATATCACGGCATCTGAATTTTATGATAAAGTACGCGGGGCAAAAGAATTCCCAAAAACAACCCAGCCTCCAATTGGAGAATTTGTCGCTCTCTTTGAAGAGCTGGCAAAAGAGTATGATGAGGTAATATCTATTCATTTATCAAGTGGAATCAGTGGTACATATCAAGGTGCCATTCAAGCAGGCGAGATGGTGGAAGGCATTGATGTGTCCACTTTTGATAGTGAAATATCCTGTGCGGTACAGGGTTTTTACGTTCTACGAGCAGCTGAAATGGCGGCTCAGGGCTTTTCCGCAAACGAAATTCACGCTTCATTGGCGGACATGAAGCAATCAGTTCGTGCTTACTTCATTGTAGATGACTTAGCGCACTTACAACGTGGGGGACGTCTGTCTGCAGCAGCGGCATTAATCGGTGGCTTATTACAAGTAAAGCCGGTTCTTCATTTTGCAGACAAGGTCATTGTACCTTTTGAAAAAATTCGCACACGTAAAAAAGCATTAAAGCGTGCGGAGGAGCTACTAGCAGAGGATGCTAGTAAGTATGAAGCGCTGGATGCTGTAGTGATTCATGCCAATTGCCAGGCAGAAGCCGAAGAATGGCTAGTACAACTAGCAGCAACTTACCCGAACGTTAACTTTAAATTGAGCTATTTCGGTCCCGTTATTGGCACACATTTAGGTGAAGGCTCAATGGGTCTAGGCTGGACAAAAAAATAATAGTAAGTGAGACAGTCTCTACAGTAACTATGTAGAGGCTGTCTTTTTATTTAGGAACCGATAAAAAACCACATGAAAGGAGCAACGCAATGACATACAAAGGTTGGTTGTTGCCACCTGCATTAAGAGATTTTCATGAAGGACGTATTTGGTTAAAGGAGCATGCCCCATTTTCAAAGGAGGATATCGAGAAATCTATCACTCATCAATACTTTCATATAATAGAAGGGATTCAAAAAGAGCCACGTCTAAAATGCAATCGTTGCCATAATGAAAATCCTCAACACTTTACAACATTTGATTGTGCAAAGTGCCAGCAGCAATGTATATATTGTAGACATTGTCTGAATATGGGCCGAGTGAGTAGTTGTACACAATTGATGCTTTGGACAGGCCCTCGCGCAATTAGGACAAGAAAGCATTCACTCAGATGGACAGGGCAATTTACAGTGCTTCAACAGCAGGCAGCAAATGAAATGCTAGAAAGTGTGAAGGCAAGGCGCTCTCATCTTATCCATGCAGTATGTGGGGCTGGAAAAACAGAGCTACTTTTCCCGACTGTTCATTATGCGTTAGAGCAGGGCTTGCGAGTATGTATCGCTACGCCTCGTACAGATGTAGTGCTAGAGTTATATCCACGCTTTCAAAAAGTTTTCCCGCAAACGATTGTCCATGCATTATATGGTGGATCACCGAAGCAGGGGGGCTTTGCTCAGCTTGTGTTGGCGACAACACATCAGCTTTATCGGTTTGATCGAGCGTTTGACATCATGATTGTTGATGAGGCTGATGCCTTTCCCTATACATTTGATGAAACATTGCAAGACGCGGTGCAAAAGGCAAAAACGGAAAATGCACCACTATTGTTGGTCACGGCAACCCCTTCGCATAAACTACTTACTCAATATCAAAATAATTTTTATTCATTTATCCCGAAGCGCTATCATGATTGTCCATTACCAGTCCCTCGATTTCATTCCCTATGGAGCTATGAAAAAAGCTTGAAACGAGGAAAAATCCCACGAAAGCTGAAACAATGGACAGAGGAGCGCCTTACACGCAAAGAACCATTTCTATTATTTTTCCCAAAAGTAGAGTTAATGAAAATAGCTACACCTCTTTTTCGACTATTAGATGACAGTATTATGGCGGTACATGCCGAGGATCCGGAGCGTAAAGAAAAAGTGCTTAAACTACGGAATGAAGAAGTTCCGGGTTTACTGACTACGACCATTTTAGAAAGAGGGATTACGATCAAGAATGTACAGGTTGCAGTGATTGGGGCAGAATCAACTATTTTCAATTCCAGTGCACTCATACAAATCGCTGGGCGAGTTGGTCGAAATGTCGATTTTGCAGATGGAGACGTCGTATTTTTTCATCATGGCATTACGACTGAAATGGATGATGCGCGGACAAAAATTCTTTATTATAATAAGAAAGGATTTTCAACATGAATAAAATTGAAACACTGTGCTTATTATGCTCACAGCCTTTGCAATCAGCAATCTCATGGAAACTACTTTTAACAAAACAATTTCAACCAACCATCTGTGATAGATGCATAGCTCGATTTGAATATTCCTCAACAGCAACAGCACTTTACCAATATAACGATGCGATGAAGGATTATTTGCATCAATATAAATTTCTTCAGGATGTCGCACTTGCTAAAGTATTTCGGCAGGAGCTACATGCACGATTGAAGCATGAAAAAGCAACCATAATACCGATTCCTATGCACCCAATTAAGCAAAGGGAACGTACCTTTTCGCATATGGAGGAACTATTAAAGGCTGCTAATATTCCTTTTATACAACTTTTAGAAAAGACAATGACAGAAACGCAAAGCTCCAAAAATAGAGAGCAACGAATCCAAGCAGCTTCTCTCTTTCGTCTGATGGATGGAGTAAATGTAGAGTATAAAGAATATCTTCTTTTTGACGATATAAAAACTACAGGAACGACTTTAAGGCATGCTACTGAGGTTTTATTAAATGCAGGAGCCAAAAATGTCAAAAGCTTCACACTAATTAATGGATGAAAATGCTAATGCATTGTGTATAATGGATTACGAGTATATAAGATTCGTATTTTGTTGTTATCTTCATTCGAAGATAAAGCCTCCGGCGGATGTCACAGATTTTGGAAGGAATGAATTGTGCTCGGCACAATTCAAAATCCGGACGCAATTACGCCAAGGCGAAATTGATTTAAGAGGAGGAAGAGTAGATGGCAGAGGTTCGCAATTGTCCGAAATGTAATGAGTTTTTTAATTATATAGGGGTCAGAGAAGTATGTCATAAATGCGCTCAATCTGAAGAAGATTTATATCAAATCGTTTATCGCTTTTTACGTAAACGCGAAAACCGTGCTGCGACAGTAGAACGTATTGTTGAAGCAACAGGAGCAGAAGAAGAACTATTGTATAAATGGGTACGCAAGGGGCGTTTACAGCCTGCGATGTTCCCGAATCTTGGCTACCCATGTGATAACTGTGGTCATCTAACGACTAAAGGCAAGCTTTGTACAAAATGTCAGGATGAATTGAAGTCGGAGCTACGCACATTCGAAGCTGCGAAGGAGTTCCGTGAGAGTGTGGCAGAACGTGATCGTGTAACGTATCACGCTGATCGAAAATGAGAAGGGCCTAAAGTGTGTTAATTTTAAACAAAATTAGCACACTTTTTTATATTTGAAAACTTAACATTATGTGAGACAATCCGAAATAATAGGAAGATAAGCTTTTAGATAGGGGGGGATTACATGAAAATTACATCATATGGGATAAATGCAGTGAACGCCTATAATAATCAGGTGCGCAATGTACAATCAAGCACTAACAAGGCATCCTTCGCAGATAAAATCGAAATTTCAAAGACTGCACAGGAGATGCAAGGGATTTCAACATACAACACAGAGCGTGCAGAGCGCGTAAAACAATTAAAAGAAGATATCGCATCTGGCGAATACAAAGTGGACGCTCGCAAAGTGGCAGAAGATATGCTGAAATATTATCGTTTCTAAGGAATATCAGAAAGGGTGCTTCGCAATATGTCTGTAGAAACGATCTGTTCTACACTAACAAAACTAGAAAGAATGCATAAAAGCTTACTTGAACTAGCCATAAAAAAAACTGAAATCATTACAGCTGGTGATATCGAAGCACTGGACCAAATGCTCAAGGATGAGCAGGCACATGTAGCAGCCATCGATAAGCTCGAGCAACAGCGTCAGAAACAGGTAACGGATTACCTTGGGGCAAAAGGATTTGCTTCAACTGACAAAGCAACTGTCGCTGATGTCATCGAGGCTGCTGAACAACAGACTGAAAAAGACACGCTCTCAGCTGTTCGCAATCAATTATTGCAAATCATCGACGACTTAAAAAAACAAAACGATTTAAATCAAAAACTAGTGTTCCAATCACTACAATTTGTCAATCTGACATTGGGATCCTTACGACCTCAGACCGAGCAAATGAACTACTCTGGTAGTGAGATACGCGGAACAAATAAGGTTGCTAAAAAATCATTTTTTGATTCTCAAGCATAGTTTCTTGCGCCCATGCAAGAAACATTTGCTTGGAATGATAAACGTTCAAAAAAGGAGGAAAAAAAATGCGCTCAACATTTATGGGCTTAGAAGCTAGTAAACGCGGTTTATTTACACAACAAACAGCTTTATATACAACTGGACATAATATTTCCAATGCAAATACATTAGGTTACTCTCGCCAACGAGTAAATATGCAAGCGACGCAAGGTTTCCCTCAAGCAGGTTTAAATCAACCTAACTATCCAGGACATCTTGGGACTGGGGTTGAAGCGGGATCGATTCAACGTGTTCGTGACGAATTTACCGACCGTCAAGTCCGTCAAGAAACAAACAAGCTAGGCTATTGGGAATCACGTTCAAATTCGATTTCTCAAATGGAAGATATATTGAATGAACCGTCTCAATTTGGTTTAAATGCAGCATTAGAACAGTTCTGGAAAGGGCTTCAAGATGTCAGTACAAATCCAGAAAATGCAGCCTCTCGTCAAGTAGCAATCAAACGTGCTGAACACCTAGCTGAATCATTTAGATATATGGACAAGCAGTTAAAAACAATTCAAGGTAACATAGGAAATGAAATTAATGTAGCGACGGATCGTATCAACTCACTCCTAAAACAGATTGCTGCCATCAATAAACAAGTTCAGGAAGTAGAACCGAATGGTCATGTACCGAACGACTTATACGATGTACGTGATGTTTTAATCGATGAATTAAATAATTACATACCTGTATCCATTAAACGTGTCGAATCTGGCGGAAATGCTAGTAAAGTAGCTGAAGGAAGCATAACAGTTGTATTCAAACCATATGGTACAGATAAAGAAATTGAGCTAGTGAATGGTAGAGACTTTGCTACTATCGAAGTAAGTGGCACTGTTGCAGATCCAAGTGGTTCCAAGCAAATTAATGGTAACGACTTGTCCAATGTGTTCTCAGCTATTCAAGTAAGTGGACTTGGCACATCAGAGTCCATTACATTTGACCAGTTAGAACCAGGTAAAGGGAAACTATTATCTCTTATTGATTCGTACGGATATGATAGTGCAAATGGGCCAAAAGGTTATTACGTAGAAACATTAGCAGACCTTAATAAATTGGCAGTTAAATTTGCTGAAGCCTTCAATAAAATGCATAAGCAAGGCTACGATTTATCAGGTGTTCAAAATGATATAGATTTCTTTACTACGAAAGACGGATCTCCAATAACTGCAGGCAATATTATTGTAAATGATATTTTTATAAAAGATCCTTCAAAATTAGCAGCATCTGATGCAAAGAATGAAGAAGGAAATGGTAAATGGGCACTTGAACTTGCTAATCTTCAATCCAAAAGCCAAAGTGAGTTAAATGGTGCGACATTTAACTCTTTCTATCAAGGAATGATCGGTAAACTAGGAACTGATGGTGAAGAAGCATATCGCTTAAACATGACTTCTGAAAAATTATTAGTAACACTTTCTGGTAATCGTGCCTCAGTAAGTTCAGTGTCCCTTGATGAGGAAATGACAAATATGATTACGTTCCAACAAGCATATAATGCCAACGCACGTATGATTACAGTTGTCGATGAAACATTAGACAAAATCATTAACGGCATGGGCCGTGTAGGAATATAGAAAATACTCTAGCATTACGATAGAAAGGGGCTTTTAAAAAATATGCGCGTAACACAATCCATGTTATCGAATAACATGCTTTTAAATTTAAATAATAGCTACGGTAAAATGTCTAAGCTACAAGACCAAATCACTTCAGGTTCTAAAATTACTCGTCCTTCTGATGACCCAGTTGTTGCGGTAAAAGGCATGGGCTATCGACGTGATTTAGGTCAAGTTGAACAATATACACGTAATATGAATGAGGTAAATAACTGGTTAGACACGACAGATGAATCGCTCAACCAAGTTGGTGAGCAGATGAAGCGTGTTCGTGAGCTTGTTATTCAAGCGGCCAACGATACGAATACACCAGAAGAACGTGCGAAAATTAAAGCTGAAATCGATCAAATTCGTAAGCAAATTCAGGATGTAGGTAACACGAAGATAGCGGATCGTTATATCTTTAGTGGTACACGTACTAGTCAGCCGTTATTTGAAAATGGTGTCATCAACGCAGCGAATGTAAACTCAGAAGATGTAGTTATGGAAGTATATGATGGTATTCAGATGAAAGTGAATACACCAGGTGCTGATCTTTTCCAAGATGTAGATAATATGATGGAGAAAATCTCTAAACTTTTAGATCCTAATCGTGCCGGTGGACCAGCTACTGGTGAGGAAATTGGTAATGCGCTTGGAGGAGTAGCTGAACAAAGTACTGGCGATGACATTACAGCGATCCATAATAAAATTCTCGAGGCTCAGGCTGATGTCGGGGCACGTCAAAATCGTGTGGAGTTAATGGAGAATCGCCTTTCTATCCGTGAAATCGGTGTAACAAAGCAAATGTCCGATAATGAAGATGTTGATTATTCGAAGGCTATTACTGAAATGGTTACTAGTGAATCGATTCATCAAGCTGCACTTTCTGTTGGTGCGAAAATAATTCAACAAACATTAGTAGATTTTATTAGATAAAACAGATTTATGAAATTGTCTACCTGATTTTTGCTTTAAAGGCAACAGGGGATCTTATCTACTAATAACTCAGAAGCGTTTGGACATTTTGTTCAGACGCTTTTCTTGAAAGGAGAATTGAAATTGCGACTTCCACAAATTCAAATTCACACAACTGATGCAAAAATAGAACTTGAAATTAGTAAGCCACAACAGCATATTGAACAGCCTAAAGCTACTCAATCTATTGAACAACCAGCAGCAATCTTGGAGATTCATACAACTAGAGGCGTTTTACAAATCGACTCTTCTCAAGCAAGACGAGATATAGGGATGATTAGCCCTTTGGAATCAAGTGCAAACTACGCTGAAGAAGGTAGACAAGGGGCACTTAAGGGGATGGCACGTAGAGCAAGTGAAGGCCGTCAATTAATGGAGAATGCAGGTAAAGGGCAAGGGCGTGCGACTATTCAAAATATTGCGAAACAAAACCATGGTCCTCATCGTGTGCCATTTAACATTAAATTTGTACCTTCAGTAGACTCTGTTAAAATCGACTATACACCAGGTACTACGGATATCGATATTGAGAAAAGAGACCCAATAATTGACGCAAAGGTGAACAAATCTATTCACGACTACACACCTGGCAAAGTAACTAGTACAATGGTACAAAGACCGGATGTTAACATCGACGTTATCATTTAAAGGAGCGCATGAAAGAATGAAAATAGCTACTAAATTTTTAGGTGAAATCGAAATTGAAGAACAAGATATTCTAACATTTGAGCAAGGTTTATTAGGTTTGGAAAATTATAAGAAATTTGTGTTACTACCTATAGATGCAAACCTTCCGTTAATGTTACTTCAATCAGTTGATAAGGTGGAAATTGGTTTTGTAATAGCCTATCCATTTGCCTTCAAAAATGACTATAGCTTTGACATTAGTGACGAGGATCGTGAGCAACTGCAGATTGAAAAAGAGGAAGTTGTTCTTACATACACTATTATTACAATGAAGGAAACATTGCAGGATTCTACTATTAATTTGCTAGCGCCTATAATTATTAACCTGGATAAAAAACTTGGTAAACAAATCGTCCTCCAAGATAATAAGTCATATCCGCTACGGTACCCAATGCAAACATTGGAAGGAAGTGCGAAATAATGCTAGTGCTTTCACGTAAAAAAGATGAATCTATTATGATAGGTGACCAAATCGAAATAAAAATATTAGCAGTGGATGGCGAACAAATTAAAATTGGCATTGTTGCACCAAAAACGGTTAAAGTACATCGCTCTGAAGTTTTTGAAGCTATCCAAGCACAAAATAAAGAAGCTTTATCAGCATCATCAATCTTCTTAGAACAGCTAAAGAAAAAATAAAGAATACGTACTTTAGCTATATTTTTAAACTAGTAATCTATTACATAAAAAAATAAATAAACTTTTGAAAAAACTATTAAACATTTCCAACTAATTACGATATATAGATTGTAAGGGGCAGGAAGTACATACACACTACCTAATCCGATATTCCACACGGATGTGGAATGACAAAACAAACATTCAAGGAGGAATTCCAAATGAGAATTCAACACAACATTTCAGCTTTAAACACACACCGTAACCTTTCTTTCAACAACACTGAAGCTTCTAAAAACTTAGAGAAATTATCTTCAGGTTACAAAATCAACCGTGCTGGCGATGACGCTGCTGGTTTAGCAATTTCTGAAAAAATGCGTGGACAAATCCGTGGTCTTGATATGGCGACTAAAAACGCTCAAGACTCAATCTCTTTAATCCAAACTGCTGAGGGTGCTCTTAACGAAACACATGCAATTCTACAACGTATGCGTGAATTAGCAGTACAATCTGCGAATGATACTAACGTATCTTCTGACCGTGGGGATTTACAAAAAGAAGTTGACGCATTAGTAGCAGAAATTACACGTATCTCTACTGATACTGAGTTCAATACTCAAAAATTATTAAATGGTTCATTTGGCGGTAAAGTATTCCATATCGGTGCAAACATAGACCAAAATATTACGCTTTCAATTGCGAATATGGGCGCAGGTGGTCTATCTGTATCAGGTATTGATATTTCTTCTCAAGGTTCTGCAAATGCAGCAATTACAACAATTAATGACGCTTTGAAAACAGTTTCAAGCCAACGTTCAGACTTAGGTGCTGTTCAAAACCGTTTAGAGCACACAATCAATAACTTAGGTGCTACATCTGAAAACTTAACAGCTGCTGAATCTCGTATCCGTGATACAGATATGGCTAAAGAGATGATGGGCTTCACAAAGAACAACATCTTAATGCAAGCTGCACAATCTATGCTAGCGCAAGCTAACCAACAACCGCAAGGCGTACTTCAATTATTACGATAATAATTTCGCCTAATTATATTAAAAAGGAATCCGTTCAATATTTTGAACGGATTCCTTTATTATTTTTGAATTTTGACGATAAAATAAGAGAGGTGAAATTTTTTGTCAAAATATAAGATTGAATATATAAAAACTAGAAATAATTTAGAAACAGTTACGTTGAATGGTTATTTATTACATAGTAAATATGATCCAATTCAAGAAGCTTCAAGAATAGTTGATAAGGAATTTGAAGAGGGATATGTACATATTTTGTTTGGATACGGATTAGGATACATAACAGAGGTATTAAATGAAAAAATCGAAGATGCTACAAAACTAATTATTATTGATCCCATATATCCATTAATAAACGTAGGAGAAAAAACAAAAAAAAATACAATTATTAATCAAATTGAAAAAAAAGAATTAGAAGTTTTAATTGCTGGTGCCCTTAAAAATTTAAGTAAAAAGGTAAAGGTAATTTGTTCACCTAACTACGATAAAATTTTTCCAAACGAAATGAAAAGAGTTTTAGAAGTAATAAAAGAAGTACAAAAAATGCTTCAAGTTCATGAAAATACTATAAGGGTATTTTCAGATAATTGGCAGGAAAATTTTATTCAAAATTTATTTAATCTAAGCCGAGATAGTTCGTTGGAAGAATTAAAAAAAACGTATTCTTGTCCCGTAGTTTTAGCTTCCGGTGGTCCATCTCTAACAAAACAATTGTCACTATTAAAGGAAATAAAAAATCAAGTAATTATTATAGCAGCTGGTTCCACTATTAATTCGCTTCTTGCTAAAGGAATTGAGCCGGATTATATAGTGACGATAGATGGAGGGCTTGAAAACTATAATCATTTTAAGGATATACCAAAAATAAAATCACAATTAATTTATGCTATTACTAGTCATTATAGAATTCAAGATGAATACCCAAATAATAAATATGCCTTTCTAGCTGCAAGTAATCAAGCATATGGTGAACATATTAAAAGAGTATTTTCAATTGATTTACCTCGCATAAGTGGTGGTGGGTCAGTTGCAAACTTCGCCTATTCAATAGCTGCGTATATTACGACTGGACCAATAGCAATTATCGGACAAGACTTAGCGTATACTGATGATAAATCTCATGCAGAAAGCAATAAACGCTTTAAAAAGGTAGATGTAGACTTTATGAAGTCTAGAGGAACTATAGAAATACCAGGATATTATGGAGACATGGTTGTAACGGATTATCCATTTTTATCTATGAAAAAAAGTTTCGAAGTAATACATCAAAATATGCAACATGATTCCCCTATTTATAATTGTACTGAGGGGGGAGCAAAAATTGAAGGTATGGATCAACTATCTTTTGTAGATTTTTGTGAAGCATATGTCTACCAACAGTGTAGGGAAAAAAAGGAGATTGTAGAAGAGAATAATTATAGAAAAATAAATACTTCAATTTTTATTAGTAAAATGAATGAGCTTATTAGTATATACAACCATTTGATAAAACAATTGGAATTGGCACTTAAATTATTGAACCAGAATAAATCGCTAGGAACCTTTAATAAGAGTACTTTGAGCGAATTGAGTAAAATAGATAAAAATTTGGAGAAAAAATTAAAACAAGTATCATTGAATTATTTAACAGATCCGATTACATTGGATATTTTAAGAAACTATGAACCAAAATTAAATGAGGGATCAATAGAAACTTATACAAGGGTGTATAATCAATCTAAAGAACTTTACTCAAGATTATTAGAAGCAGTTAAAAAGACGAAGCAATATACACTAGATACTATTGATAAAGCAAAAACATATGAGAGAGGTAATGAAAATGGATGATATTTTAAAAGAAACGATTGAAAGTTATAATGAATACGTAAAAAAAATACCAATTGGTAGTAGAATCATCGCAGAAAAACTACGTGAAGATCAAATTACTGAGGCATTAAATTTTATTAAGGATTTTACAGAAGGTGTAATGTGGTTAATAGATGCAGGTAGCTTAATTGAGAAAAATGGAATTTCTATTTATTTAAATATCAGTTCAATTCAATCGTATTTAAGCGAAATCAATGGTGGTCTTCAAATTCAAGATAACAATTTAGTAGCGGATTTATTTGAATATGAAATAGCGCCTTTCTTTTCTGATTTACAAGACATTGATAGTACACCAACAGCATGAAATTTGAGATATTTGAGGCGAAAAATGGAGAAAATACGCTGAAAGTTAATAATCTCCTCTTGTATAGTAAATACAGACCACTTGAAGATGCAAGACGCTTTATTGATAAAGAGTATGATCAAGAAGCAAAGGGATACCTATTGGTTGGTTTAGGGCTTGGTTATCACCTGAAGGCATTACAAGATTTAGTAGAACCATATAAAGAAATTCTTGTCCTTGTTTTAGATAAAAAGGAGCTTGATTGTTTTAAGGATTCGAAAATCGAAATGGAATTAAGACATAAAAAGAATGTACAAATAATTGATAGTATTATTGATTTAGCAATGAATACAGACTATCAAGTAATCATTCCACATGTTTGGCTACCAGTAATGGGGCAAGACCATCCTTTATATTCTTTTTTGATGGATATTAAAATAAAGCAAATGTCATATAAACGATTTGCTCCATTAATGGAGCAAAACTTTAAAATTAATATTCAGTTAGATGATTTTAAGCTTATGATTATAAAGGAGAGTTTAAAAGACAAGAAAATAGCTGCCTTAGTTTCCAGTGGTTCTTCATTGAATGAAACAAAAAAATGGTTAGAAAAAGTAAATGAAGATATTTATATTTTGAGTGTAGGTTCTGCATTGAAACCGTTGTTGGATGCTGGGATCACACCTCATGCAGCGATAATTTCTGATCCACAACCTTTAATAATGAAGCAGTTTAACAAGATTCAATATAATGGAGATTTATTTTATTTATGCACAGCTGATAACAATACTGTGAATAATTACAAAAATAATAGATGTGTATTATTGCAAAATGGCTATTCATTGGCAGAAGAATTGGCAACTGAATTAAAGTATCCAACCCTTGATACTGGTGGTTCGGTAGCAACTTTAGCATTCAGCCTTTTGGAACATCTTGATTTTAAACACCTTGTATTATTTGGCCAAGATCTTGGATTTAGTAGTAACGAGTCGCATGTAATAGGCTCAACATCTGGAAGGACTGTTGAAGATATAGAGCAACTCTTAACAGTAGAGTGTAATGCAGGTAAGATGATTAGTACTACGAAAACACTTTACAGTTATTTAAAATGGTTTAATAGTGCCGTTCAAGATACAAGCGTTGAAGTTTATAATACAGCTTTATATGGTGCGAAAATCGAAGGAACTCAATTAATAAATGAACAGCAATTTTGTGAATTAATTAGTAAAGGAAGTATATAAATGACAAATATACTTGCAATTATACCTGCTAGATCAGGTTCAAAAAGCGTAAAAGATAAAAATATTCGACCTATGAATGGAAAACCTATGTTGGCTTATTCCATAGAGCACGCTTTAAATTCAAACAAAATAAATCGTGTGATTGTGAGTACAGATAGTGAGAAATATGCAAATATTGCGAGTAAGTATGGGGCAGAAGTTCCTTTTCTTCGACCAGCAGAAATTTCAGGCGATTTATCATTAGATATTGAGGTATTTCAACATGTCCTTGCCTACTTAAAAGAAGAAGAGGCATATGTTCCAGATATTGTCGTTCAGTTAAGACCTACTTATCCTGTTAGAAATGTACAGGATATTGATCAAATGATTGATTTAATATTAGCAGATGACGAAATAGATTCTGTTCGTTGTATAGCAGCAGCAAAAGAAATTGCCTATAAAATGTGGCGTAAAAATGATGATGATACTTTAACACCATTACTTACTGATATTGAAGAAGCTTATAATATGCCCAGACAGCAATTGCCCAAGATTTTTTATCAAAACGCGTGTATTGATGTAATCAGAACGAGTGTTATTACTGAAAAAAATTCAATGTCTGGTCAAAAGATTAAAGGATATGAATTAGATCATAACTTTGATATTGACACAGAGGATGAATTTTTAAAAGCTGAGCAGTATTTACGCTTAATGGAAGGTAACAATCGTTTTGTATTTGATATCGATGGTGTAATAGCTGAATTTAGAGCAGATTTGGATTATCACTTTGCAACGCCTAATAAGAAAATGATACATATCATTAATCAGCTTTATGATGCAGGGAATAACATTATTTTATTTACGGCAAGAGGATATGTTACGAAGCAAGATTGGCGTGAAGTAACAGAGAAGCAGATGTCAGATTGGGGTTTGAAGTATCATGAGTTGTTGTTCGGTAAACCAAATTCTGATTTTTATGTCGATGATAAAATGATACATATGAACGATTTATATAGTTTTTTTTACTAGGATGGAGATGAATTAAATGAGTATATTTGATAATTTAATAATTTTTGAGATGGCGAATAGCCACCAAGGTAGTGTAGAACATGGCATTAGCATCATTAAAGAGATGGGCAAAATTTCTAGAAAATACAATGTGAACGCTGCTGTGAAATTGCAATATCGTGATATTGATTCCTTTGTACATCCAGACTTTAAAGAAAGAACAGATATAAATCACATACCAAGATTTATGAGTACAAAATTAAATTTTGAGCAATTTTGTGAATTAATAGATGCTATTAAATCAGAAGGTATGATTGCGATGAGTACACCATTCGATGAAACGGGTGTTAACTGGTGCGTTGAACAAGGATTAGATGTCATTAAAATAGCAAGCTGTAGTGCGATGGATTGGCCGTTACTTGAAGCTGCTGCTGCTACAGGCAAACCCCTTATTATTTCAACGGGTGGGAAAACAATAGCTGATATTGATAAAATATTTAATTTCTTTACTCATAGAAATTGTGAGTTTGCATTATTACATTGTGTAGCAGAATATCCAGCACCAATGGAAAGACTTCAGCTAGATTTTATAGACCGAATGAAGAAGCGCTATCGAAATATTACGATTGGGTATTCAGGGCATGAAAATCCTGACGATAATATCGTTTCGATGTTGGCTGCAGCAAAAGGAGCAAAAATCCATGAGCGTCATGTAGGTTTACCGACAGAAACAATCACACTCAATACATATTCAATGAATCCATCACAAGCTGATAGATGGGTAAAATCTATTGTTACTGCAAGAGATATTTGTGGCTTGAAGAAAGAAAATACAAAATATATCAGCCAAGCAGAACTTGACTCATTAAACTCTTTGATGAGAGGAGTTTATGCGAAAAAAACGATTGCAATTGGAGATAAGATTACGGAAAACGATGTATTCTTTGCGATGCCATATCAAGAAGGACAGCTAAGCAGTGGGGATATGTATGATGGATTAGTTGCGACAAAAGAATATAGCATAAACGCTCCAATTTATGAAAAAAAGTATACATCTGATATAAAAAGTGCTAGAAGCGTTATTCATGATGCAAAAGGTATGCTGTTTGAGGCGGGTATTGCATTGGGTAATGATTTCGAAGTGGAATTATCGCACCATTATGGTATGAAAAATTTCAGACAAATTGGAGCCATTATTATTAATATCGTAAATCGCGAATACTGTAAAAAATTAATCATTGTTTTACCTGGACAAAAACACCCACGTCATCTTCATAAAATAAAAGAAGAAACATTCCAATTACTATATGGAGATTTAGAAGTTGAGATAAATGGTTCGAAATCCATTATGCACCCAGGGGATATGAAAACAGTGTTACGAGGTCAAATTCATTCCTTCTCATCTAAAACAGGTGCGATTTTCGAAGAGATTTCTACAACACATGTTAAAGGAGATTCTTATTATCAGGACAAAGAAATTTCTAAATTAGATTTAATTGAGAGAAAGACAATTATTAGAGAGTGGTGAGTACAATGAAATGTTCTTTATGTGGATCCGATAAAATAAAAATGCGTTTTGAACGTGTAAGGGATCGCAGTGATATTCAAGTTCTGGAATGTGAACAATGTACATTAGTGTTTTTGTCTTCATTTGAGCATATATCAAATGAATTTTATGAAGAATCAGGTATGATGAATGGCAAAGTTGATATAAAGAATTATCGTCAACAATCAATTGTTGATGATAGACGTCGATTTAATGATTTGAAAAATAAAATAATTGGTAAAAAAGTTCTTGATTTTGGATGTGGTGCTGGAGGTTTCTTGCACCTAGGAAATGAGCTGTGTGAAGAAATTCATGGTGTTGAATTAGATAAAGCTTTAAATAAAATTATTAATGGTGAGGGAATTAAATGTTATTCTAATATAGATGAACTTGAAGAAAAATATGACGTAATTACTCTATTTCACGTTGTTGAGCATTTAGTTAATCCTACAGAAACACTTGGAAAATTAAAGAAATATTTGAAACCAAATGGAATTTTAGTGATAGAAGTTCCTAATGCTGATGATGCTCTATTGACATTATTCAACAATGAGGCATTTGCCAGTTTTACATATTGGAGTTGTCATCTGTATTTATATAATGAGTTTACATTAAAGTCGTTGTTAAAAAATGCTGGGTACTCTGTGAAAGCTGTGAAACAAATTCAAAGGTATCCCTTAAGTAATCATTTGTATTGGCTCAGTAAGGGAATGCCAGGTGGACATAATCATTTTGGTATATTAGATAATCCATTATTAAGACAGTCTTATGAAAGTTCATTAGCTGCACTTGGTAAATGTGATACTATAATTGGTGAATTTCAAGTAATTGATTAAGAGTTAATCAAATTAAGGGTCAGTAGTAAATAATTTTTTTGTAGTAAGATTATTGTTATTAACTAGATCTTCAAGACTCACTTTTTGCTGTCGATTTCATAATAATTCTAACAGCTGTAAAATTAAAGTTTGTGAGTTCTAAGTTTACAGCAGAAACGACAGTATAACTAGTTAAATGCGTAAAAAGAATTAAAAAAAATAAAAGATGAAGTAATTTATATAAGTTAACTTATCATACTAAAAAATACAAAAGTTTATTATTAAGCAAGTAGATAAATGTTGATTAATTCTTCAATAATACTTAACTAAATAGGAGTATACGATGGTTAAAATAGGAGATATTTTAAAAATAGAAGATAAATTACAGATAGTTGTAGAGTGTAATAAAAAAACGATTGTTACAATGGGTTATATAAATCAAAGTATTATTTCTAATCAAATAGAAGAATTCACATTTGAAGAATTAAAAGAGAAATCCATTAATTTAGTAGGCTCAATTTCACAAGAATTATTAGAAAAGGCAAAGCGTGAAATGATTTTCAACAAAGTAGAAGAATTCCATGATTTGTTTCATCAAAAAAAGGAATTTGTTTCCGGAGAAAGTCAATTAAGTTATGCAGGTAGAATCTATGATAAAGATGAAATGATAGCTTTAACAGATGCATCTTTAGACTTTTGGTTAACTTCAGGCCGTTTCTGCAAACAATTTGAAACTGATTTTGCAAAGTATTTAGGTGTAAAATATGCACTCCTAACGAATTCAGGTTCATCGGCAAACTTATTAGCAGTTTCGGCACTAACTTCACCTAAGTTAGGAGATAAACGTCTACTACCGGGCGATGAAGTAATAACAGTTGCAGCGGGATTCCCTACAACTGTAGCTCCAATTTTACAAAATAGACTAATCCCTGTCTTTGTGGACATTGATTTAGGGACTTATAATATTTCTGCAAATCAAATTGAGCAAGCCGTATCAGACAAAACGAAAGCTATTGTAATTGCACATACAATGGGGAACCCTTTTGATTTAGATACAGTTATGGAAGTAGCTAATAAGTATGGTTTATGGGTAATTGAAGACAATTGTGATGCTCTTGGTGCAAAATATAACGGTAAATTAACAGGTACTCATGGTCATATTGGTACTTCTAGTTTCTATCCTCCGCATCATATGACTATGGGTGAGGGTGGAGCAGTATATACGAATAATCCAAAATTAAAGATGATTATTGAATCGTTTAGAGACTGGGGACGGGATTGTTGGTGTCCATCTGGTTGTGATGATACGTGTAACAAACGTTTTGATTGGCAACTTGGACAATTACCTCAAGGTTATGATCATAAATATACATATTCACATATTGGTTATAATTTAAAAGTTACAGATATGCAAGCTGCTATTGGTTTAGAGCAGTTAAAGAAACTTCCTATATTCATTGAAAGGAGAATTCATAATTTTAATCGACTTAAGTCAAATTTAATAGTTCTTCAAGAAGATCTGATATTACCAGAAAAAACACCTAATAGTGAGCCTAGTTGGTTTGGTTTAATTTTAACAGTAAAAGATGGTAGTAAGGTTTCACGCAATAAAATAACTCAATATCTTGAAAAAAATAAAGTTCAAACAAGAATGCTATTTGCAGGTAATTTAACAAAGCAGCCTGCATTTGTCAGTTCTGAATATCGTCTTGCAAGTGATTTAAAGAATACGGACAAGATTATGAATGATACATTTTTAGTTGGTGTATATCCGGGATTAACTGATGAAATGATTGATTATATGAGTAAGAAAATAATAGAAGCAGTAGAATTCGCAAAACTTTGAGGTGATAAAATGAAAGTAGTTATTTTAGCTGGTGGATTTGGAACACGTATTAGTGAAGAATCTCATCTTAAACCAAAACCAATGATTGAAATCGGCGGTAAGCCTATTCTTTGGCATATTATGAAAACATATTCGCATTATGGATTTAATGATTTTGTAATTTGTTTAGGGTATAAATCTTTTTATGTAAAAGAATATTTTGCACATTATTTTTTACATGAATCAGACGTTACATTTGATTTTAGAAATGGAAATAAACAAATTATCCATCATGTGACAGCTGAACCATGGAAGGTTACACTAGTAGATACTGGATTAGAAACAATGACTGGTGGCCGTTTAAAGCGAGTAAAGGATTATCTTGATAATGAAACATTTATGCTCACATACGGTGATGGTGTTTCTGATGTGAATATTAAAGATCTAATAGAGTATCACAAATCACATGGCAAATCAGCTACTGTTACAACCATACAACCAAGTGGTCGATTTGGTGCGCTAGAAATAGGAGGAGATAATGAGGTATTTGGCTTTAAAGAGAAGCCAAAAGGTGATGGTGGGTGGATTAATGCAGGTTTTTTTGTATTAGAGCCAGAAGTAATTGATTATATTGTTGGGGATGAAACGACATTTGAGGCAGAGCCATTACAAAATCTTGCTCTAAATCAGGAATTAAAAGCTTATAAACATAAAGGGTTTTGGCAACCAATGGATACACTAAGGGATAATCGTTTGTTGGAGGATTTATGGAAATTTGAGAAAGCACCATGGAAAATATGGGAGTAGATTATATGATTGATAAATCATTTTGGATAGATAAAAAAGTGTTTTTAACAGGTCATACAGGTTTTAAAGGATCTTGGCTATCAATTTGGTTAAATAAACTTGGTGCACAAGTATGTGGCTATGCGCTAGAACCTAATACTGAACCCTCTTTATTTAAACAAGCTAATGTCGATAATCTAATGGAATCTATAATTGGGGATATTCGAGATTTAGAATATTTAAAGCAAATGATAATTGAGTTTCAACCCGACATTATAATTCATTTGGCTGCGCAACCAATAGTACGTGAATCCTATGCCAATCCAGTAGATACATATGCAATTAATGTTATGGGGACAGTGAATTTGCTAGAGGCTGCACGTGAATGTGACTCAATTAAAGCAATTGTCAATGTCACAACCGATAAAGTTTATGAAAATAAGGAATGGGTTAAGGGCTATCGTGAAACAGATCGATTAGGTGGCTATGATCCATACTCAAATAGTAAGACATGTTCAGAGTTCATTACTTCATCATATATCAATTCTTTCTTTAATCCAAATCTATATGCACAGCATGGAGTAGCCATTGCAACTGCTCGTGCTGGAAATGTTATAGGGGGAGGAGATTGGGCCAAAGATCGACTAATTCCAGATATCTTTAGAGCTTTAGAAAATAATAGGGATATTGAAATCCGAAATCCAAATGCTGTACGTCCTTGGCAACATGTATTGGAACCTTTAGCAGGGTATATGATGCTTTGTGAAAAATTGTATAAAGATGGGTCTAAATGGACAGGAGCATGGAATTTTGGCCCAGTAATTAGCGAAACTAAAGATGTTATGTATATAGTCGAGTATATAAAAAATGCGAGCTCAGGCTTTGTTGAATATAAGATTCAAGAAGGTGATCAAGTACATGAAACAAATTTATTAAATTTGGATTGTACAAAGTCAGTAGAGTTATTAAAATGGCAGCCAAAGTGGAATATTGAACAAACTTTAATGAACATTATAAATTGGCATGAAAGTGTTAACTCAGGCAAGCAAGCCTATGAAATGTGTTTAGAACAGATAGAGGAATATATGAATGAAGGCTAATCCGAAAGTAAAATAAAATTTAAGAGAGGAGGTATATTAATGAAAAATATTAAACTATTAGATTGTACTCTAAGAGATGGCGGCTATTTAAATGATTGGGCTTTTGGATATAATAATATTGTCAATATTTTTGATCGACTATGTAGTGCAACAATAGATGTTATTGAAATTGGTTTTTTAGATGAGCGAAGAGTAAAGGATTATGATAGGACTATTATGCCTAATTGCGAAGCAATTAATGAGATTTTTGGCTCTTTAGATAAGGGAAACTCAATAGTTGTTGGGATGATTGATTTTGGAACATGTAATATCGAAACTCTTCTTCCTAGCAATGAGTGCTATTTAGATGGAATTCGAGTAATATTTAAGAAAAATGATATGGTTGCAGCAATTGATTATTGTCAACAAATTAAACAATTGGGTTACGAAGTATTTGTACAAGCGGTATCAATTACTAGTTATTCAGATGATGAGTATATGGAGTTAATAAAATTAGTCAATAAATTAAATCCATATGCTTTTTCTGTAGTGGATACATATGGATTGCTTCATAAAGTACAGTTAATGCATTACTTTAAATTGGCAAATACCCATTTAAAGGAATCGATCGGACTAGGGTATCACTCACACAATAATTTTCAATTGGCTTATGCGAATTGCATAGAAATTATTGAAACAGCGCCTAATAATCGCACTATTTTAGTTGATGGCACATTGTATGGAATGGGGAAAGGAGCAGGTAATGCTCCACTTGAATTATTAGCAATGTATATGAACGAGAATCTAAATAAAGTATATGACATAGAGCAAATATTAGAAGCAATAAATGTAAATATTTTGGGGATGTATGAAAGTGTTCCAT
Source organism: Lysinibacillus sp. NPDC097214 (assembly GCF_050277945.1). Classification (NCBI taxonomy): domain Bacteria; kingdom Bacillati; phylum Bacillota; class Bacilli; order Caryophanales; family Bacillaceae; genus Lysinibacillus; species Lysinibacillus sp. NPDC097214. The sequence goes on along the minus strand of NZ_JBNNSS010000006.1, from coordinate 149,227 downwards.
GGGGATATTCACTAAAATTCTTTATTTCAGCACTACACTCTTGTCATCCTAATTATGTAACATACCTTATGGAAAAAAAGACACTATCAATGAAATCTATTAATGATGTGTTAAGGAAAATAGAGGAACAAAATAAGTTATTTTATGACCAGGAACATATAGAACAACTTTATTTAGTTCATCAAAAACAAGATTGTGATGATACTGAATATATAGAGCAGTTAAAAAAGATTTTTTATCAAAAAGATATACTATTACTAGGGTCAGGGAACTCGATAGTAAATGAACGCAATACAATTCAAAATTTTATGGATACAAATAAGCCAGTGGTAATTGCTGTGAATTATTTACCGGAATATGATGTGGACTTTATATTTATTAGTAATTCTCTCAGATATGTTCAAATGGCTTCTAGGTTAAAGAACTTAGATTCCAAAGTAAAACTGATTGCAACTTCTAATGTGGCAAAAGCTAAAGGACGATTTGATTATAAATTACGTTATAGTTCTCTTTTAGATGAAAAAGCGCAGTTTGTAGATAACCCACTAATTATGTTAATAAAATTAATGGATGACTGTAAAGCGAAGAGAGTAGAGTTAGCTGGTTTTGATGGTTATTCAACGTCAAAGGTTCCGGATTATGTTGATTCGGATATGGAATATTCTTTTACAAAAGAAAAAGCAATAGAAATTAATAATGATACAATTGCTAGTTTATCAAGATTGGATATTTCTACAGTAGTAAGTTTTATAACAAAATCATTGTATGTTATTGAGTAAATACAGTGAGATTTAATATAAAAATAATAAAACACCAAACTTTTCAATGGGAATTTGAAGTTTCATTTCACGCGTTTGTTTATCCAGTTTCTAAATGAAAATCAAATAAAAGAGAGATTCTCATGTAAAATGTTAGTTACTACAACAATTACGAAATGAGGAATCTCTCTTGAAAGAGAATAACACGATTTTTAAGCCCATTCAAAACTTTCTATCAGAGGCAGAATGACAATTGATCTCAAGCGAATTCAGTTATGTAGAAACAGCACGAAAATGTAATGTTACAACACTCATTTCGTTTTTAGTTCGTGCCGCCACGAATGAGTGGGAAAGTTTATGCCACGCAGCGGATACGGGCCCAAGTAAATGCCTTGTTTCGGTGAATCATTCATCGCTTTCTAAACATTTAAAAGTATTTGATTATGACATCATCAAACGTATTTTTGAAGTGATTGTCGGAAAGCTCAATCGTGCAGCTCGTCGTCAATTGAACATACCGAAAACATTACCACAAATACAGTAGGCAAAACATGTTTACCTCGTGCTGCCTATCACAGCAAATATCCAGGAATTAAATTACATCTTAGTTTTACTAATTTTATAGCCTGCAAAATAAAAAATATTTTAGTTTTTTGATAAAAGAAAGATTTCCTTTTTAATTAATAAACCCTAAAAATTTACATAATGATTATTCAGAGTAGGAAGAAGGAACTGTCATGAAAATTAAAGTAGCAAACTATATAGCTGACTTTTTTGTGAGTAAAGGCATAAAACATGTTTTTACTATTACTGGTGGTGGGGCAATGCATTTAAACGATGCTTTTGGTCATCATGAAAAATTACATTGCATTTATAATCACCACGAACAAGCTAGTGCAATAGCTGCTGAAGGATATACTAGACTAAGTGGGAAAGTTTCCGCTGTTTGTGTAACTAGTGGTCCTGGTGGTACAAATACGTTAACAGGTGTATTAGGTGGTTGGCTAGATTCAATACCTATGTTTGTAGTTTCAGGACAAGTTAAAAGAGAAACTACTATAAGGTCTACTGATGTTCTGCTGAGACAATTAGGGGATCAAGAATTTAATATTGTAGATTGTGTAAAAACAATGACGAAATATGCGCATATGATTACAGATGAAAAAGAGATTAGATATCATTTAGAAAAAGCATGGTTTTTATGTCAAAGTGGACGAGGTGGCCCTGTTTGGCTAGATATACCTTTAGACGTTCAAGCAGCATTTGTAGAGACCGATGAATTAGAGGGATATGATAAAAGTGAATTAGAAAAAGAGGAAAATCCTGTTTATGACCATTCACTAACACCAATAATACTCGAAAATATTAAAAAAGCCAAAAAGCCAGTAATCTTTGCTGGTAGCGGAATTCGTTTAGGTCATGCACATGAAGAATTTATAGAATTAATTGAGAAATTAAGAATCCCAGTAGTTACAGCTTGGAACGCGCATGATTTGTTATGGGATGGTCATGAATTATATTGTGGACGCCCTGGAACCGTAGGCACACGAGGAGGGAATTTTGTAGTTGAAAATAGTGATTTAATTATCGTATTAGGCTCTCGACTCAATATTAGACAAATTAGCTATAACTACAAAGATTTTGCTAAATCTGCATATAAGATTATTGTAGATATTGATGAAAATGAACTGAAAAAGCCTACTTTAAGCCCTGATATGCCTATCCATGCAAATGTTAAGGATGTTATCAAATCTTTAAATGTTAATTTGATAAACGAGAGTGTAGGAAATCATCAAAAGTGGCTAAATTGGTGTCGCAATATTAATTTTAAATATCCAGCTGTACTAGAAAGGCATTATATTAAGGAAACGCCTGTAAATCCATATGTTTTTATGGATGAATTGTTTAATGAATTATCTGAGGGAGATAAAATAGTTGCTAGTAATGGTTCAGCTTGTGTAGTTTCTTTCCAAGCAGCTCAAATTAAAAAGAATCAGAGATTATTTACAAATTCAGGTTGTGCATCAATGGGATATGGATTTCCAGCGGCATTAGGTTGTTGTGTTGCAACAAATGGAGAACGTATTATTTGTTTAGAAGGTGACGGTAGCTTTCAGATGAATATGCAAGAGTTGCAGACAGTTGTTTACAATAATTTAAATATGAAAATTTTCATTTTAAACAATAATGGATATCATTCGATTCGGCAAACACAAACAAACTTATTTAAGAAACCATTAGTAGGGGTTTGTGAAGGTAATGGTTTGAATTTCCCAGATTTAGCAAAGTTATCGTATGCTTATAATTTACCTTATATAAAAATAGATAATCATAAAGGAATGAATGGAAAAATTCAAGAAGTATTGAATAATGAAGGTCCAATCATTTGTGAAGTTGTTATTGATGAGAAGCAAAATTTTGAACCCAAATTATCTTCGAAAGTATTAGAGGATGGACGTATTGTATCACCACCAATAGATGATATGTACCCATTTTTAGATCGTAAAGAATACGAGGCTAATAAATACTTTGAAAAGGGTTAAATAGGTGAAAAATGTATTAATAACAGGTGGCTCTTGCTGAATTAGTAAAGCAAGAGCTACAGTTTTTGAAAGTAATGGATATTCTATTGTGACACCTATAAGAAATGAATTGGATTTAGCGGATGTTAATTCAGTCAAAGAATTTGTTAAAAGATATCAAGATGAATATTTTGAATTAATAGTTAATAATGAAGTATATTGTGGCTATGATAGGAACAATATTAAAAAAGATTATTAATGTAGACTTAAATAAATATAAATTATCAATTGATAATGTTATGTTGTTATGAAAAAGGATAAAAATAATCTGGTTCAAAATCAACGGTTTTTTTATTAAGGTAATATAGAGCTAGATATTTATAATGACATAAAGAAAAATTAAACTTGCTTTACAGAGTCTTTTTGAATGTTTAAATAAAAACGGGGAAATAAGGGATTAATAATGAAACGATTAGTAATTAACGGTCCAACAGGTGTTATTGGTTTAGCGTTGATTAATCAGTGCTTAGAGAAAAACATAGAAGTTTTAGCTATTTGTCGTAAAGGATCTAAGGGTATAGACAAAATTCCGAAATCGAAATATGTTAAAGTTGTTGAGTGTGATCTATCCGACTTATCAAGTTTTAACTATGATAGTAAATATGAAGTTTTTTATCACTTTGCTTGGGAAGGTACAATTGGTGCTGGAAGAAATGATATGTATTTGCAGAATAGAAATGTTAAATACACACTTGATGCTGTTCACTTAGCAGATAGATTAGGTTGTACTAAATTTATTGGCGCAGGTTCGCAAGCTGAGTACGGTAGAGTTAATGGGGATATTTATCCAACCACTCCTACCTTACCTGAGAATGGCTATGGCGTGGCAAAATTGTGTGCAGGCCAAATGAGTCGAATTTTATGTCAACAAATGCATATGGAACATATATGGACTAGAATTTTTAGTGTCTATGGACCAAATGATGACGAGCAGACTATGATTATGTCGACGATTAATAAATTATTGAAAGGAATAGTACCTCAGTTCACAAAAGGCGAACAAATGTGGGATTATTTATTTAGTGAAGATGCTGCAAATGCTTTATATTTATTGGGTATAAATGGTATCGGTGGAAAGGTCTATTGCTTGGGAAGTGGACAAACTAAACCGTTATATGAATATATTTATGAAATTAGAAATCAAATTGATCCTAATTTTCAAATTGAATTGGGAGGAATTCCATATAGCAATAATCAAGTTATGTACTTGCGAGCGAATATTGATGATTTGAAAAAGGATGTTGGATTTGTACCGTCTATTGATTTCACAAATGGAACCAGTAGGATAATTCAATCTTTGTTGTAGGAAATTTATAAGAAAAGCCACCTTGTATGTTGCATAAGTATCAAGAGCTTTTTATCCTAATAACTTCTTGAAGTGCATCTACGGGAAATTAAATGAGATGAAATAGCAACCGGATAAAAAGTTTGAATCGCATATGCCATCGCAGGTGCAAAATTACTGACAACTGAACGAATTTGCCCTTTCACTTTTTGTAAAACAGTGGTGATTACTTTTTGATTACGGAGGACAATGATCAAATTCCTGTCTTCGTATTTAAGACACTTTTGTATAATTATATCCTTTTGCGCAAGCAAATTCATCAACGCAGATAGTTGTTTCTTCTGTTAATTAATCTGGTGCATACAAGTAATACCAATGCACAACAGTAGAATAGGGTAGTTCATTTCACTCGCCACACCAGCAATGGAAAGACCATGGTAACGTTGAATAAGTTCTCTACAAACATAGCCGATGACGCTTCTGCAATCCCTAAACAAAAGTCATAGGTAAGCGTTAGATTTCATGTAAAACAATGATGAGGTGGAATCATCATCCGAGATGCCAAGCATAGCCATGACGAATCGTTTTCACTTGGCAATTGAACAGGGCACTTAATAAGCACCTACTGTAACAGGAAAAACGTATGATTCTTCATCAGATTGAAAAGAAACTTAGAAAAAATAGGTAACGGTAATAGTATTTTGATAAACTTAGAGTACAAAGCGAAAATCCCTCTCGTGGTTTGTCTAGCCAACAAATACGATACGGGAATTTTCGCTTTTCTTCTATAGTTAAATATTAAATTATTAATTCATAGAAAAATGACCACAAGTTTTTGGTAATGAACCAAAACTACATAAAATTGGGTATGGTGCTAATATTCATCTTTTACAGAAGTAACACCAAAAGTAAGAATAGGGCGCTGTAGCTTAAAGCAATTTATTAATCAATATTGTAAATTAATTGATCGTGGTCAATTAGCCCTGCAAAGTCACTTGATATAATAAGTTGGTTTATAACGCTTATATCAAATTCCCTCTCCAGTCTTGACCCTTTGAAGAACTCTTCACTAATACAGTAGTTATAAATTTTGAAAAATTCCTTTTTACAAAAAGTTAAACTAGCAATTTTGGAATAATAAATAAAAATATTTATTTTACATAAAAATAAAGTTTTTGATACTAAACGAATATATAAATTTCTAAATAACTCTGGATTATCTTTTGACACTTCGAGATTATAGATAATGTTGAAAAATTCTTTGTGCTGAGACATTCTACCTTCTATAGTTGCATATTGTGGTATTACAACATTATTATATGTAATGTAATGTTGGCTGTCATTTCCGTCAAATTCTTCTGCAATACCTTGTTGGATTAAAGGAAGTGAAGTAGAGCAGACATTTCCCATTTCACATAATAACAATTCAAAATACATATGTGGATAGTAATAAAAGACAGAATTATTTAAACTTGATAGTGTATTTTCTAATGCACAAGAAGCGTATAATAATTCTCTATTCATTAAAAGTCCAGATATATAGTTGGATGTTAACATAAATTGTTCTAGAGCATCTTTGCCTTTATTTTTGGCTATATCTGGTAAATTATAATAATTTTCTACAGAAGTTTTTAATAAGGCAAGTGAATTTTCTTGATTATTTTTTGAAATAAAGTTTAGTATTTTTCCTAGTATTTTTTCGTTAACTAAATCCTCATCGCTAAGCAATAATATAAATTTACCATTTGCAAGTTCGCATACTTTACATAAATTAACTGCAAATCCCATGTTTTCTTTAAATTCGAAATAATTTAATCTACTATCATTAATTGTTTTTAATTGATCATAGTGATATTTAGTCTCATTTTTTGTCCCATTATTAGAAACAACAATTTCAATTTCAATGTCATAATTGAATTCTAATAGTTTTTTAACAGTATTTAAAGCTCTATGTCCCCTATTATAAGTAGGGATACAAATACTAATCAGAACATTATCTTTTTCGAATGGATAGTTTAGACGTTCTTGGTGGATTTCATCTAAAAACGCTTTAGGATAAGTGATTTTTTTTGAAAAATTAATAACATTTCTTGGAATAATTAAGTTTTTATTTTTAATAAAATCAGTTAATTCTTTAATACAATGGAAAATATTTATCGATTCCCAATCTTTAGGGTTTATTTTTTTACCTTGAAGTGAGGAATAAAATAACATTATATCCTCTATCACAAAATATCCAACTTTATTTTTTTTAGAAATGTATTTAGAAGCATATAAAACTTTATCAAGATTGCCTTCTGTGATAATGCAAAAGTTAGAAAACTCATCGAAATTTTCTTCTTTAATTAAAAGTTCAAAATCATTATGTAAATTCAATTTATTTACTAATTTTTTGTTTTCTTTATCATATATATAAAATTTACTTTCAAAAAAAGGTAATAGCCAATATCTTAGCTCCTTAAAAGTTGGAATATCTAAATATTTATATCGATTTTTAATTGTCAAAATGTTACTTTGATAATTTTTTTGAAATTCCTCTATATTCGGCGTAATAAACGCTTCAATAATAATATTGTGAATGATGTTAGAATTATAATTATTTTGTTGTGCAAAGTATAAGTTGTCTAAAAAGCCTTCATAATCGTGCATGTTAAATAGTAATATCGCATAATTATAATAGATTTCTGCTGCTAGTGATTGATTAGTTATTTTAATTTCAAAAATATAATTTTTTATGTATTCTTCGTAAAGATTCTTTGCTTCTTCTAATTTTTCGTTTTGTATAAAACTTGAAATATTTAGTAATAATTGTTCGAAAAATTCTTTACTTGCCTCATTTTGCATTGAATATTACCTCCAGATGTTAAGTGTGAATTTTTACTAATAAAGTTGAAAATACAGTAAATTTTAAGATAAAAAAATCCCTTACAATTGTGATGGGCAGTCCTGTCCATCACAATTGTAAGGAGGAATTATTATGTGACAAGCATAACAAAGAATCAACATTTTTTGAATACTTAATTTCACTTGTAGCGAAAGTGGTGACAGAATTGGTTAATGTTGATAAAATTAATTTTCTATTCACAGGAAAAGGATATTCTTCCGGTGATATATTGTTTTATATATAATAGCGTTGTCTTCAAATCTATTGATGAAGTCATAAATATACAGTGCTTTTCGGCTAGTTTAAATGACTTGGAGTAAGGTTCCCTCGCCCTTTTAGATGATTAAAATTGTATTTGCTGTGCATCATATTAAAGGCTAGGTTGAGCTTAAAAGAAGAACGTTTTTGTCAAATGTTAAGAGTTTACTTGTTGAACTTAGTGTAAAATCAATGGAACATCGAATTCAGCGTTCATACATACTTAAACACAAGCTAGAGAAATGAACAAGTAATCTGGTGATTTTAAACAACTTAGCAAAATAATGTATTTTTTGGAAGAGAAGGTATAGACAGCTCTCAGAGAGATTTATAATATAAAGAAGATAACTATTTTGAACATTGATTAGATGCTAGATGCCTCAAATTCAGTATTTTTAACTGAATTTGAGGTTTTTCTATATTTAATTAAAGTTAAGATGTTTAATTTTTGCAATTTGTTGAAAAGTATGAATGAATTTTGTTTGAAAAAGCTCTAATCAATTTTGTTTAACCAAAAACGTGAAATAATACTAAATGCTTCCGATATTAATGATAAGCAAAAGAAAAGTTTAGGAGGTTGAGTATAATGCGTATCGCCGCGCAAGGACAAACAATCGATACTAAAGCTGTTAATATGGAGGGAAATGTAAATCCTAATTTTACAACTGAATCTGTCCCTCAACAGGTAGAGGAAAAAGTAACTGCTGTTGGTGAAGAACAAGAAATTTCAATAGAGAAACTGCAACAAGCTGTTAATGCAGTAAATGATTTTCTGGAGATCAATTCCAACTCTTCGAAATTTATATATCATGAAGGCTTAGGTCAATATTATGTGGCAGTAGTGAATAGAGATACAGATGAAGTAATCAAGGAGATTCCACCGAAAAAATTGTTAGATGCTTTCTATGAAATGCAAAAAATGGTTGGAATGATTGTAGACGAGAAAATATAAAGATAACTAGGAGGAACAAAGAGATGGTAAACAGAGTTGGTGGATTAGCCTCAGGGATGGATATCGATAGTTTAGTTGAAAAATTGATGAAGGCAGAGCGCGCTCCATTATACAAACTACAACAACAAAAGACAATATATGAATGGCAACGTGATGCCTACCGTGGTATAAATGCAAAACTAAAGACTTTCAGCGACTATACTTTCGATAATATGATTTTATCAAGTAATTTTGTGAACAAAAATTCTACAGTAAGTGGTGTTAACAGCAGTAAAGTATCTGTAAAAGCAGGGACTGGGGCTGCAGGAAGCTTGGATATTCAATCCATCAAACAACTTGCAACAAATGCTAGTACAGGTGTCAGCGATATAAATCAGACGAGCCATCGATATGCAAAAGGCACAGATTCTTTAAGTTTATTAAAGGATAGTGAAGGAAACCCAATTACTGGAGGTACGATAAATCTTAATATAACAACAAAAGATGCTGATGGTGTAGAAACAACGGTGCCGAAGACAATAACAATTAATAGCAACGAATCAATTGATAGCTTTGTCGATCAGCTTAAAGCTGCTGGCTTAACTGACTCAAAATATGACACAACAACAGGGAAATTTACCATTGGTGGTGCAAATGTTAGTTATTCTTTTGCAGATAGTGCGAGTGAAGAGAAATTAAAAACATTTGGTTTTTCACCTTCTACAATATCACAAAGTATTAAGCTTGCAGACGGTAAAACCAATGCTTCGAAAACAACTTTATTATCAGATTTAGGCATTTCAGCGGGAAATCTTGAATTAAAAGTGGGAAACGACCCAAAATCAATTGTAATAGACAGTGACGAAACGATTCAATCATTGCTTGATAAACTTAATGCTACAGGAAATGACATTAAAGCATCTTTTAATGAAAAAACAGGGCAGCTTTCTATTACTTCTACAGATGCTAAGAAGTCAGTAACAGCAGCCGATGATGATTCATATACAATATTAAATAAATTGGGTATTCAAAAAACAGCTACTACTAGTTCCCCACATATTATTGCAAACCAACCTGGTGATTCACCTTTAAAACCAACTGGAAGCAATGTATTAGGTCATTTAGGTCTAGAGGATGGGGCACTTACGTTAAATGTTATACAGGCCAATGGTGAGATGAAGGAAACAACTTTTTCTTATAGTAAATTTGATACTATTGATTCGTTTATTAAGCGTTTAAATTCTTCAGGCGCTGGTGTAACTGCTTTATTTTCAAATGGGCAAATAACGATGACTGCAAATAATTCGGGTAAAGCTAATGATGCATCAGTAACAAGTGAGATTCAAGTTGTGGGTGATGCAAATAGCTCGGGTAAACAATTATTGGAAAAGTTGGGTTTCCTAACACAAACAGAAGCTTCTACTTCCGGGAATGTAGATTTAGCGACAAGAGGTCAAAATGCAATCTACGCTGTAAATGGTTTAGTTATGGAAAGTAAAAGTAATTCGGTTAATATTTCGGGTTATGAAATTAAACTAAATGGTACTTTTAACGAGTCAAATATTGATGAAAATAATAGCATTGTAGGGACACCTACAAACGGCATAGGTATTTCTTCTACAAATGATATTGACTCTATGGTGGATAAAATTAAAGAATTCGTTAGTAAATACAATGAGCTAATCGGTGGCTTGAATAATCAATTGAAAGAAACTCGCTATCGTGCCTATGCTCCGTTAACTGCAGAACAACGTGCAGAAATGTCTGAAAGTGAGCAAAAATTATGGGATGAAAAGGCTATGAGTGGTCTATTACGTAGTGACTCGATATTACGAAATGGCTTAAGCGATATGCGTAATGCTCTAGGAGGACGCGTAAATGGACTGGGAGATCAAGTTATTGATACGCTAGCAGAAATGGGTATTACGACATCAAGTTCTTATAATGATGGCGGTAAATTAGTGATAGATGAAACAAAACTCCGTAAAGCATTAGCTGAAGATCCAGATCGTGTTGTTAATACATTAACTCAAGACGGTAAAAAAAATAGTGTAACTGGTGAGGACACACGCGGATTATTAAGACGTGTGCGTGATTCTATTACAGATTTCACACGTGAGATTGAACGTAAAGCAGGTCGTTCAACGATGACCGACAATCAATTTACGTTAGGTAAATCGTTAATTTCTACTGATGATCGTATTACTAAATTACAAGCTCGTTTACAGGATGTTGAAGCTAGATACTGGAGACAATTCACTGCTATGGAAAAGGCGATCAATAAAGCGAATCAACAATCTAGTATGTTCATGCAAGGTTAAGGTTTTGGCGGTTTTTCTAATTAGCAGAGTAGGAGAATATTATGAAATTAATAGATCAACTATTACAGGTATCAGCTAATTTATTTAAGCTTTTAGGTGATATTCCAAAAGGCGAAGAACGTGATGAATACATTGACAACGCCAACACCATGTTGGACAAGCGTGGAAAAATTATTGAAGATTTGGTTCAAGAAGGCTTTCAGTTCGACGAACAGAATCGTATTCATCGAACGTTACTTGAATTAGATAATGGGATAAAGGAGCGATTGGCTACTGTCATGAGCGCCGTAAAGCAGGATATGGCAAATCTACAAAAAACGAAGAAAAGTGAAGGACAATACTTCAATCCATACTCGAATGTTCGTGTAATGGATGGCATGTATTATGACAAAAAGAATTAACATTTACCTATTCGCTTTTCTTTATAAAATGGTTTAAACTAGTAAAAAAGTAACCTTTCAAAGGAGTTGTCCTTTATTGGCAGCAAATTTAACAGCACAAAATGCGTACAAACAAAATAGTGTTACCACTGCTTCCCCTGGTGAGCTGACGTTAATGCTTTATAATGGATGTTTAAAGTTCTTGTACAAAGCTAAACTGGCAATTCAAGAAAAGAATATCCAAGAAAAAAATACAAATCTTATAAAAGCACAAGCAATTATTAGTGAGCTGATGTCGACTTTGAATATGGATATCGAAGTGTCAAAAAATATGTTTGCCCTTTATGAATATATCAACCGTCGTTTAGTCGAGGCAAACATTCAAAACGATGTCGCTATTATTGAAGAAGTTGAGGGATTAGTGACGGAATTCCGTGATACATGGAAGGAAGTTATTCGCATCAATCGACAGCAGCAATTCGGTCAGGGAAACGCTGGACAAATTTAGACAACATAGAGGCCATCGATTCATGATGGTCTCTTTTCTTTACAGAAAAAAGAGACACGGCATTTTTGCCATTACAAAAGAGAAACGTTTAGTTAGTCATAAAATAGGTCTTTATTCAGTAAGATATGTTACTTATTCCCTCTAGATGTAAAACATGCATCGTGTCATAATCAAGCTACATAGATGTTTAGAATAGTATTGAGGTGGGAAGATGATATTTAAACGCCAAGAAGGCTTTCGATTTAAATTTGATGAGCCTGTTAAAATGACGTTTGCCATATATGAGGATGGTAGGGTCAATCAAGCGCAAACGGCAATGGCTGATTTGCTTGATATTAGTCCACGAGGGTTAAAGATGTTTACTGAGGTGGATTTAGGTGCCAATCCTCGTCCTTTGGATTTACGCTTTATTTTGGATACAAAAGAGGTACGAGCTTATGGTGAAGTCATTTGGAGCCGTCCTTTTGGTAATGGTAAGCAGTATGGCGTGAATTTCAATAATCAAGATTCGCTTGAAGATTTGATTATCGAAGAGTTGAAGTTGCGCCGAAGAAAAGAAGCGGATGAGGCAAAACTAAATAATATTCATTCGTAAAGTGAAAATTCATCAGTGGAGGGATATTATTCATCCCTTACCGATCTTCTTTGCTTTTACTGATACTGCTCAAGCAGGAAAAAAATTTTTTTTTGTGAAAAAAAGAATTATTTTAGAGGAATTTCGCACACTTGTGTAGAAATATAAAGTATAGCAGTTATAAAGGAGGAGTTTACATGTTAAACTTTAACATTCGTGGTGAAAATATTGAGGTAACTCCAGCTATTCGAGAGTATGTTGAGAACAAAGTCGAGAAAGTTGAACGCTATTTTAACGAAGATGTTAACGCCAACGCTAACGTAAATTTAAAGGTTTATAATGACAAGCAGACTAAAGTGGAAGTTACAATTCCAATGAAGAACTTAACTCTTCGTGCAGAAGAGCGTCATAATGATATGTATGCTGCGATTGACTTAATCGTTGATAAATTAGAACGTCAAATCCGTAAGCATAAAACAAAAGTAAACCGTAAATTCCGTGAGCGTGAAGGTACAGGCCTTTATTTTGCTACTTCTCAAGCAGCCGCTGATGCAGTAACAGAAGAAGATGAATACTCAATTGTTCGTACAAAGCAATTTGATTTAAAACCGATGGATCAAGAAGAAGCTGTTTTACAAATGAATATGCTAGGGCATGATTTCTATATCTTTACAGATGCGGAATCAAACGGCACAAATATTGTCTACAAACGTAGAGACGGTAAATACGGCTTAATTGAAACAACTTAAACTTTAATATGTCCAAGGGCTCTCGCCATAGCGGGAGCCTTTTTTATCTTCATTCAGTAGAAAATTCTTATCTCAAAAGGTGATGGAATGATTGCAGGTATATCTTTTCTCCAACGCCTACTGAATGAAGATAAGCCTCTGGCAGATGTCGCGGATTTTGAAAGGAGTCAATTGTGCTAGCACAATTCAAAATCCGGACGCATTGTTTATCTGTGCGAAAGCAAAGCGACAGCAACAATTACGCCAAGGCGAAATTGATTGGATTTCTTTTTAGGCTAGGGACTCTGTTTGCATGAAACTGTTACACAATGGTAAAATGAAAGTTGAGACTATATAGGAAGTGAAAAAATTCATGGTAAACCTATTAAATAAATTATTTGATTTCAATAAACGTGAACTAAAAAAATTAGAAAAAATCGCTGACCAGGTTGAGGGATTCGCTTCTCAAATGGAACAGCTTTCAGATGATCAATTACAAGCGAAAACAGAAGAATTTAAAAAACGCTATGCCGACGGAGAGTCTATAGAGTCAATTCGTGCGGAAGCTTTTGCGGTATGTCGTGAAGGGTCAAAGCGTGTGTTAGAGATGTACCCATTCCGTGTACAAATTATGGGTGCTGCGGCATTAGATGAAGGTAACATTGCGGAAATGAAAACTGGTGAAGGTAAAACGTTAACGGCTACGATGGCTGTTTATTTAAATGCCATTACTAGTAAAGGCGTACATGTTGTGACAGTCAATGAATATTTAGCGAGTCGTGATGCTGAGGAAATGGGACATCTGTATAATTTCTTAGGCTTAACGGTTGGCTTAAATTTGAACAGCCTGACAAAAGAAGAAAAACGTGCAGCCTATGAAGCTGATATTACGTATAGTACAAACAATGAGCTAGGCTTTGACTATTTACGTGATAATATGGTGCTTTATAAAGAGGAACGTGTACAACGTCCGCTACATTATGCGGTCATCGATGAAGTTGACTCTATTTTAATTGATGAAGCGCGTACGCCATTAATTATTTCGGGTCAGGCTGGGAAATCAGCGCAGCTTTATAAACAGTCTAATGCGTTTGTTCGTATGTTAAGTGCGGAAACGGATTACACATATGAAGAGTCGACAAAGGGTGTTACGTTGACAGATGCTGGTGTTGAAAAGGCAGAGAAAGCATTTGGCATTGATAACCTATTTGATTTAACACATGTACGTTTAAACCATGCGATTAACCAATCGTTAAAGGCACATGTAAGTATGCATAATGATGTTGATTATGTTGTACAAGAGGGCGAAATCATTATTGTTGATGGCTTTACAGGTCGTTTAATGAAAGGTCGTCGCTACTCAGATGGGCTGCATCAGGCGATCGAGGCCAAAGAGGGCGTTGAGATTCAAAATGAATCGATGACGATGGCGACAATTACATTCCAAAACTACTTCCGTATGTATCAAAAGCTTTCAGGTATGACAGGTACAGCGAAAACAGAGGAAGAGGAATTCCGTAATATTTATAATATGAGTGTTGTGGCGATTCCAACGAATAAGCCGATTGCTCGTGATGACCGTGCTGACTTAATTTTTGCTTCGATGGAAGGAAAATATAAAGCGGTGGCGGCAGATATTGCAGAGCGCCATAAAGCTGGACAACCAGTTCTTGTCGGTACTGTTGCTATTGAAACATCTGAAATTATTTCGGATTTATTAAATAAACATAAAATCCCACATAACGTCTTGAATGCGAAAAACCATGAACGTGAAGCAGAAATTATTGCGAATGCTGGTACGAAGGGTGCCGTAACGATCGCTACGAACATGGCTGGTCGTGGTACAGACATTAAGCCTGGAGAAGGTGTAATGGAGATTGGCGGTTTAGCGGTAATTGGTACAGAGCGTCATGAATCTCGTCGTATCGATAATCAGCTGCGTGGTCGTTCTGGTCGTCAAGGGAACCCAGGTATTACGCAATTCTATCTGTCACTAGAAGATGAATTAATGCGTCGTTTCGGCTCTGATAATATGAAATCCATGATGATGAAATTAGGGATGGATGATTCACAGCCACTACAATCTAAAGTTGTTTCAAGAGCAGTAGAATCAGCTCAAAAACGTGTTGAAGGTAATAACTTCGATGCGCGTAAACGTTTATTACAATATGATGATGTGCTACGTCAGCAACGTGAGATTATTTATCAAGAGCGTTACGACGTATTAGAAACAGAAAATATGCGTGTGCTTGTTGAGTCGATGATTCAAGAAACAATCGATAGCATTGTCGCAGTGTATACGCAAGGTGAGCAGAAGGATTGGAACTTAAAAGCAATTGATGACTTTGTCGCAGCAAATCTATTAGATGAAGGCGTTCTGAAGGTGACAGATTTCCAAGGTAAATCTGCAGAAGAGATTAACCAGCTAATTTCTAACACTGTCCAAGCACGTTATGATGAAAAAGAAGAACAGCTTACACCAGAGCGTATGCGTGAATTTGAAAAAGTTATCTTATTACGTTCAATTGATACGAAGTGGATTGATCATATTGATGCTATGGATCAGTTACGTCAAGGTATCCATCTTCGTGCATATGGTCAAAATGACCCACTTCGTGAGTATCAACAAGAAGGCTTTGCTATGTTTGAGGATATGGTTGCTTCCATTCGCGAAGATGTAGCAAAATATGCGATGAAAGCAGAAATCAACAATAATTTAGAGCGTGAGGAAGTTGCAAAAGGTCAAGCTGTTAATCCGAAAGAGGATGGCGGTCCAGCTCCGAAAAAGCAACCTGTCCGTAAGTCAGAAAATATCGGACGTAATGATTTATGTCCATGTGGAAGCGGTAAGAAATTTAAAAACTGCCATGGTGCAGGTCAATAAGTGTATGATGACGAAAAAGATCATTTTAACGATAAGTTAAAATGGTCTTTTTTTCTATGTTTGAGGTTATCTTCACGATTTAAATGGATGGATATCCTTACTGCAAATAAAGCGGACAACGAGAGAAGGTTTGTCCCTTTATGCTTTGCTATAAGTGAAAATATTAGAAAATTCAGAAAAAAGGTACATAATACTACAACAATAGGTAAATAGTTCAATAAAAAGGGTAATGTATATAACTTTTTTCTGATTTATTATGAATATACAAGAATAGTCTGAAAGTTCTGGAATAGGAAACCGAGGGGGGTGATTGATATGTGGGGATAAAAAATCCTCGAGAACTGTAGTCCGTGGAAGACCTTCTCGAGGAAATACATTGGAGTATACCAATATATTTAGTAGTATACTCCTCTTTACTAGAAAAAATAAAGGAGGAATAACAATGAAGTGTGATGACATAATGAGTAGCGAAACGATGCTGTATATGCCGGAGTATGATGCCTTAGGAAACTTGTGCACGCGCGTAATTGAAAGGGATAGCGAATATATTTCAAAATTAGCGCCTACAAAATTAATGGATTATAATCTACGATATTTTGGTTCAAGCTTAAGAGGGGCATTCGATGGCTCGAAAATGATACTGGGAAAGCTAAATAAAAATCCAATAGTTGTTCATGAACGAAGTAATATTGTATGGTTTCCAAGTAAGTCTTTTATACGACCTGAATGTCAATGGTTTGCTGTCCATCATATTCAGGACTATCAAGCTATGGATAAAAAGAATACAAAAGTAATTTTTATGAACGGCTATGAAATTACTGTGGATCTAAGTTTCAGATCATTTGAATACAGAATTCAAAGAGCGTATTTACTAAAATATAAACTAGAGAAGCGAACGAAGCATTTACTAGTTCAATATGATCAAGGTAGAGTATTCCCGCGAATGACGAACAACGTTATCTTTGACGAAGATGTTAAAAATGATAGAAACAAAACTGTGTTGTAAAAAAGTATGTTTTCCTTCGTAAAAACGTTATAATAAAGAGATACGGGGCTTGAGGGAGAAGTGTTTTAAAATCATTTCTTAGCGCTTTTAAAAACCTAATGGTTGTCATAAAAGTATACCAGATTGCCCCACTAAAAATGTTCGGAGGATTTAACAATGATTGAATTAGCAGATGTACGTAACGCGTTAGACACTTCAGCCAAAAAATTGGCGGACTTTAGGGGGTCTCTTTGACTTAGAAAACAAAGAGGCACGTATGCAGGAATTAGATGAAATGATGCTTGAGCCAGGCTTCTGGGATGACCAGCAAGGTGCACAGGTAATCATTAATGAGAGTAATGGCTTAAAAGCAATTGTTAATGAATATAAAGATTTAGTGGAAACACACGAGAACCTAGACATGACGCTAGAGCTATTGCAAGAAGAGCCTGATGAAGAATTGCAGGAGGAGCTAGGCAATGAATTAGTAGAATTCCAGCAAAAAATGGGCGATTTTGAGCTGCAATTACTATTAAGTGGCCCTTATGATCAAAACAATGCGATTTTAGAGTTACACCCAGGAGCAGGTGGTACGGAATCTCAGGATTGGGGCTCAATGCTACTTCGTATGTACACACGCTGGGCGGAAAAACGTGGCTTTAAAGTGGAAACAGTCGATTATCTTCCTGGTGATGAAGCGGGTATTAAATCTGTAACATTGTCCATTAAGGGTCATAATGCTTACGGCTATTTACAAGCAGAAAAAGGTGTCCATCGATTAGTACGTATTTCACCGTTTGACTCTTCAGGTCGTCGTCACACATCATTCGTTTCTTGTGATGTTATGCCTGAATTCGATGATAATATTGAAATTGATATTCGCACAGAGGATTTAAAAATTGATACGTATCGTGCAACAGGAGCTGGTGGTCAGCATATTAACACGACAGATTCAGCTGTTCGTATTACGCACACTCCAACGGGTACTGTCGTACAATGTCAGGCAGAACGTTCACAAATTAAAAACCGTGAAAAAGCAATGACGATGTTAAAAGGGAAGCTCTATCAATTAGAGATTGAAAAGCAGCAGGCACAGCTAGATGAAATCCGTGGTGAACAGAAGGAAATCGGCTGGGGTTCACAAATTCGTTCATACGTATTCCATCCTTACTCAATGGTGAAGGATCATCGTACAAATGAAGAAACAGGTAATGTAGGTGCGGTGATGGATGGCGATTTAGATCCATTCATTAATGCATATTTACGTTCAAAAATCGGGTAATGAAGGCCCCTCAGAGGCACAGTAAAATTGTGCTTTTGAGGGGTTTTTATTGTCATTCAGCAGATATTTTTTGTAGCGTCAGCTACAAATGTTTTCTGTAGCGAAAGCAAAGCGTCAGCTACAATTACGCCAAGGCGAAATTGATTGCTTTAAAAAGGTGGGTGATTCGGGGTGTCCTGACTAATTTGCTTGCGCTCATCCATGTAATGCTTATATAACATCGATGCATTGACAAATTGCTTGCTAATCGAAGCATATTGAATGGGTAATTCAATTTGTTTATCATTTTTCAGTGTGACGATACAGCCCGTTTTACTTGGTACAATATTCGAAATGGCGTGAAGTCCAATCCAGATGTTGTGGATAGAGTTTGGCGAATAGATTGGTAGAAAAATACAGGGATAACCATAATCATAAGCAACGACGATTGGAAGCTTATGCTGATTGCCGAAGAAACGTTTGGCGGAATGTTTTGCTGCTTCATAGGTTGTGCCTAGTGAAATACAAGATTTTCGTAATATATGCATTGGCTTCCGTGTGACGATAAGTTCATTATGCTTGTCAATTACCCGAGTGAAAATTTTAGAGTCGTACTGAACTGGTTGAAGTAAATAGGTGTTAAAAGAAAGTAAATATCCATTGACGTAGTTTGCTGACATTATGTAAGCCTCCTTTTTCTATTTCTTCTTGAAGTGTAAAATACAAAATTAAATTCAGAAAATATAGATAAATGGTGGAACCTCGCGCTATTTCAAGCAATTGCTTAGAATGATTGCTTAAAATAGCACGAGAATAATAGTAAATCGAAGTGATTTTCAGTTCTTAAGCATTGCATTTTAATTTCAATTTTCTTATAATTTAGAAAAGGATCGAGGTGAGATCGTTGGATAAATATTATTCGTATACAGATTTTCTAAAAGCCGTTGGTCAGACAAAGAAAGTTGATGAGGCAGAGAAATTATTAAACGAGATTTATTTAGATTTATTTTTAAATCATATCCAGCGTAAGCATCGTGAAGAGCAGCTCATGGTTCTGATAGATAGAGCACTCGATGACAAAGATGAAAACGCATTTCATCTATACGCAAACGAACTAATTGCTTTACACCAAGATACAACTGAATAATATGACGAGCCCGCTCTCTGTTATTGGAGGGTGGGATTTTTTTGTGATTTTATTTGTAAGATTGGTAAGTGGAACCCTTGAATTCGAATGTAGAGCATGAAGAAGAATCGACAGAAGAGAAGAAGGGATTTTTGTTTTGAATAACTAAGTCTTTTTGGTAGAAAAAGATTTATGTATATAACGTCATAGAAGTAAAGCGTCCTAAGTTGAGTCTCTTTTTAAAAATTTTTCCCAAAAAGTTTTTTTATAGTGTCACAAAACCCCATTAATTTCAGTTATATAGGTTAGAAAGGAGGGGAAACAATTGACTGTACTGAATAACTCCAAGAAAAATGCCGATTTAGATATAAAATCTATCGTGGAACAAGTTCAAACAGGTGATATTCATGCCTATACAGAAATAATTCGTTGTTTTCAAAAGCCAATCTATATTTACTGCTACTATCTTTTAGGAAACAAAGAAGAAGCTGAGGATGCTTCACAAGATATTTTTATAAAGGGATTAGAGAATATTAGTAATTTTTCTTATACGGTTTCTTTCTCAGCATGGCTTTATAAAATTGCTCATCATCACTGTATTGATTTAATAAAAAAGAAAAATAAAGGCTATAAATTTTGGACAGGTTTTAAGAAAGATCACGCACACGATCACACGCAGGAACAAGAATTTCAATATGACGATATCATTCATGAGTTATTAGAACAGTTACATATGGACGAAAGAAGGATTCTGTTACTTCGATCGATAGAAGAATATAGCTTCGACGAAATCGCTGCTATTATGGAGCTTAAACCAACTACTGTTCGAAAAAAATATGAACGATTACGTAAAAAATTGATGAAAAAGAATAAGTTGGGAGGGGAAATTTATGCACACTCGTTCAAAACAGGAGGATAAAGAGTTAGATCAGTTAGAAAGATTAATCCGAGAAACCCCAATGGAAATTGATTTAGTTAATCGTACAATGAATAAATATGAAAGCACTCGTTATACAAAGCAGCCAGAAAGTTCTAGAACCCCTAAGAAAATGCGTCAAAGAGTGATGATGATAGTAGCCTCGGCAGCAATGATTATTTGTCTTATATTTGTCACTAGCTTAGTTTCACCAACTTTGGCTGCAACGATCAAACAAGTTCCCGTGCTTTCATCTATTTTCAAACTTGCTGGTGATCTTGGTCTGCAAACTGCTGATGAAAAGGGGCTTTCAACTAAACTTCATACAAGTGTTACTCGTGATGATTTTACATTAAGTGTATCTGAAGTAGTGTATGACGGTACACGCGTTTCAATAGCTATTGAACGTCCTCATATAGAGAATGAGAAAGAAACTTTAATGGATCGTATTAGTGATATTAAATTGTTTATAAATGGTAATCCCCTTAAGGCTTTTGCTCCGGATCCGGAAAATTCAATGAATGGAATTATAATAAACCCAGGTAAAGATAATGATTCTGCCATTATTGAATTTGTGGATGAAAGAAATCAAGGGGGGCGTCCTTTTCCCGAACAGTTTGATTTAACATTGCGTACTACAATAACTGGTATACAGGACCCTTTAGAAATCGATATTCCTGTGAAAAATAAAATTGAAGACTATGTAACTTTACAACCTAATGTAAGTCGACAATATGATAATATTCATTTTACTATTGAAAAGATCGAGCTGACTCCTATTACAACCAATATAACGACAAGAACCATTTTAACAGACAATTCACCCGTCGCAGAGCTAATAATGGGAATAGATGTTGTTGATGAACAAGGACATAAACTAAAACTAATTGGTGGCCTTGGTTCGTATGAGTCAAATGGTAGCGATAAGATTATGGATCATCGATATACACCTTTTGAATCCATTCCAAAAACAATAACCCTTAAGCCATATATACATCTCTTTAAAGAGTATCCAAAAGGTGAATTTCAATTGGATGAAAATGGTCAGCCGAAGATTCAATACATCCCTGAGCTAGAGGTTACACTACCGATTAACTCACAAAAATAAAAAAGTAGAGAAAGTGGGGCAAATCTCACTTTCTCTACTTTTTAGTGTTTCAAATTATTTACTTACTTTAAAACTATAATTTTCTAACCAAGCTGATCAGTTTTACTGGTAACCCGAGCAGTAATTCAGCTACCTGATCAGTTCCCCCGGCAACCCAATCAAATCCCTTAGACTCCGCTTACATAACCCTTTAATAAACCTAAACCCGACGAGCAATCCACACCAAACAGTGAAATTCCTGCCAAGGTCATGTATTTACATCGTCCCATCTCGATTAGCTAACATTTGGAAAGGGTAATCTATTGATAGAGAGGTTCCAATTAATTTTTAAAGTACATACGTTCTGTTGAATTCATCACAAATATAGCAAATGAAAAAATATTTACAAACATTCGTTCGTTAAATGTTCGAAATTTTAATAATGCTATGCTAAAATATATGTACAAATTGGAAGGAAAGGACGGGGACATGTGTGCAAACATTTGATTTACAAGCGCCATATACGCCTAGTGGAGATCAGCCGCAGGCAATTGCGGAATTAGTGGAGGGTGTACGTGCAGGTAAACGTCATCAAACTTTGCTTGGTGCAACAGGAACAGGTAAAACGTTTACGATCTCTAATGTCATTAAACAGGTAAAAAAACCGACACTTATTATGGCACACAATAAAACACTAGCGGGTCAATTGTATAGTGAGTTTAAAGAGTTCTTCCCTGATAATGCAGTTGAATATTTTGTCAGCTACTATGATTACTTTCAGCCAGAAGCTTATGTACCGCAGACGGATACTTATATCGAGAAAGATTCAAGCATTAATGATGAAATTGATAAGTTGCGTCACTCTGCGACATCTGCATTATTCGAGCGTGATGATGTCATTGTTATTGCATCCGTGTCTTGTATTTATGGTCTAGGTTCTCCAGAAGAATATCGTGAACTGGTCGTATCAGT
The DNA here is from genome assembly GCF_050277945.1 of Lysinibacillus sp. NPDC097214. Lineage (NCBI taxonomy): Bacteria > Bacillati > Bacillota > Bacilli > Caryophanales > Bacillaceae > Lysinibacillus > Lysinibacillus sp. NPDC097214. The sequence goes on along the minus strand of NZ_JBNNSS010000006.1, from coordinate 126,787 downwards.
GCGTACGGGAATGGAAATTGAACGTAATCAGTTGCTTCGAAAATTGGTCGATGTACAGTATGAGCGTAATGATGTGAGTTTTACACGTGGGACGTTTCGGGTACGTGGTGATGTAGTGGAAATTTTCCCTGCATCCCGTGATGAACATTGTATCCGCGTGGAATTTTTTGGGGATGAGATTGATCGAATTCGCGAGGTAGATGCGTTAACGGGAGAAATACTAGCAGAGCGTGATCATGTTGCTATTTTCCCAGCGTCCCACTTCGTTACACGAGAAGAAAAATTGCTAAAAGCTATTGATAATATTGAAAAAGAGTTGGAGGAGCGTTTAGCTCTTTTGCGTGCAGAGGATAGATTATTAGAGGCGCAGCGTTTAGAGCAACGCACTCGTTACGATTTAGAAATGATGCGTGAAATGGGCTTTTGCTCGGGTATTGAAAACTACTCGCGTCATTTAACATTGCGTGAAGCGGGGGCAACTCCATATACACTACTTGACTATTTCCCTGATGATTTTTTACTTGTTGTCGATGAAAGTCACGTGACTTTGCCGCAAGTTCGAGGGATGTATAACGGTGACCAAGCACGTAAAGGTGTGCTAGTTGAGCATGGCTTCCGTTTGCCATCAGCACTAGATAACCGACCTTTACGTTTTGAAGAATATGAGAAACATATACATCAAGCTATTTATGTATCGGCAACACCTGGCCCGTATGAGCTTGAGCATACTCCGGAAATGGTGCAGCAAATTATTCGTCCAACTGGGCTGCTTGATCCACAAATTGACGTACGTCCTATTGAAGGGCAAATTGATGATTTAATTGATCAGATTCAAGATCGTATTGCTCGTAATGAACGAGTGCTCGTTACAACATTGACGAAAAAAATGTCAGAGGATTTATCAGCTTATTTGAAAGAAATGGGCTTAAAGGTAGAGTACTTACATTCAGAGATTAAGACGCTAGAGCGAATTGAAATTATTCGTGAGTTGCGAAAAGGTACGTATGATGTTCTAATCGGCATTAACTTATTGCGTGAAGGGCTAGATATTCCTGAGGTTTCTCTTGTGGCGATTTTAGATGCTGACAAGGAAGGATTTTTACGTTCAGAGCGTTCGTTAATTCAAACGATTGGACGTGCCGCGCGTAATGCTAATGGTCATGTCATTATGTATGCAGATAATATGACGGATTCGATGAAAAAGGCGATTGAGGAAACGAAGCGTCGTCGAGTACTGCAAATGGCGTATAACGAGGAGCATGGTATTACACCGAAAACGATTGTTAAAAAAATTCCTGATGTTATTCGTGCGACACAGGTGGCAGAGGAAGAAGAGAATTATGTAGCGAAGGCCACAAAAGGTAAGAAGCTGACGAAGGCGGAAAAAGAGCAGTTACTTGCTTCGCTAGAAGTAGAAATGAAGGAAGCAGCAAAAGCACTCGATTTCGAACGTGCTGCTGAGCTACGCGATACAATATTTGAATTGAAATTAGAAGGGTGAACGGCTTGTGAAAAATACTGAAATAGTCGTGCAGGGCGCACGAGCACATAATTTAAAAAATATCAATGTCACAATTCCACGCGATCAATTAGTCGTGCTAACAGGTTTATCGGGCTCAGGGAAATCATCATTAGCGTTCGATACGATTTATGCCGAGGGACAACGCCGTTATGTAGAATCCCTTTCAGCCTATGCCCGTCAATTTCTTGGTCAAATGGATAAACCAGACGTCGATGCGATAGAGGGATTATCTCCTGCTATTTCAATCGATCAAAAAACGACGAGCCGTAATCCACGTTCGACAGTTGGGACAGTAACGGAAATCTATGATTATTTACGTTTGCTATATGCGCGCATCGGTAAGCCCATTTGTCCGAATCATGGTGTTGAAATTACCTCCCAAACGATTGAGCAAATGGTCGATCGTTTACTAACTTATCCTGAAAGAACGAAAATGCAGTTGCTTGCTCCAATGGTAGCAGGGCGTAAGGGAACACACGTAAAGCTACTGGAGGATTTAAAAAAGCAAGGCTTTGTTCGAGTACGTATCGACGGTGAGCTACGTGATTTAGATGATTCGATTGAACTTGATAAAAACAAAAAGCATTCAATAGAAGTAGTCATCGATCGTGTTGTGATGAAGGAAGGTGTCGCGGCACGTCTTAGTGATTCCTTAGAGACAGCATTACGTTTGGCAGAAGGGCGAGTACTTGTCGATGTAATGGAGCATGAGGAATTATTATTTAGTGAGCATCATGCTTGTCCATTATGTGGATTTTCAATCGGTGAGCTAGAGCCTCGTATGTTTTCATTTAACAGTCCATTTGGAGCTTGTCCAAGCTGTGATGGTTTAGGCTCGACACAAGAGGTAGATCTTGATTTAGTGGTACCCGATTGGAATCGAAGTTTATTAGAGCATGCTTTAGCACCGTGGGAACCGACAAGCTCTCAATATTATCCACAGTTATTAAAGGCTGTGTGCGATCATTATGATATCCCGATGGACGTACCCGTAAAGGATCTGCCGAAAGAAAAGATGGATAAAATTTTATATGGTTCTGGTACAGAGAAAATCCACTTCCATTATGAAAATGAGTTTGGCAATGTGCGAGATCAAATGATCGAATTCGAAGGTGTTGTCCGTAATGTGGAGCGCCGTTTTAAGGAGACAACGTCTGATTACGTGCGTGAACAAATGGAAAAATATATGGCTCAGCAACCATGTCCATCTTGTAAAGGGTATCGCTTAAAGCCTGAAACATTAGCTGTAAAACTAGCAGATAAGCATATTGGTGAAGTTACACAGTATTCCATTCAAGAAGCTGATTCATTTTTCAAAGAGCTGAATTTATCAGAAAAGGATATGAAAATTGCTCGACTTGTTTTACGAGAAATTGAAGAACGACTGGGCTTCCTTGTCAATGTAGGGTTAGATTATTTAACGTTAAGTCGAGCGGCAGGAACGCTTTCAGGTGGAGAAGCGCAACGAATTCGCCTTGCGACGCAAATCGGCTCACGTTTAACAGGTGTGCTCTATATTTTAGACGAACCATCAATCGGCTTGCATCAACGTGATAATGATCGTCTTATAAGTACACTGCAAAATATGCGTGATATTGGCAATACGCTTATTGTTGTCGAGCACGATGAAGATACAATGCTTGCGGCTGATTATCTTATTGATGTTGGTCCTGGTGCAGGTGTGCATGGCGGTCAAATTGTAGCGGCAGGAACACCTCAGGAAGTAATGGAAAATGAAGAGTCTTTGACGGGGCAATATTTAAGTGGTAAGAAGTTTATTCCACTGCCAATTGAGCGACGCAAACCGAATGGACGCAAATTATCGATTAAAGGTGCCAAGGAAAATAATCTTCAAAATGTGAAGGTGGATGTACCACTTGGTTTATTCGTTGCCGTAACTGGGGTTTCAGGGTCAGGTAAATCAACGCTTATTAATGAAATTTTATATAAGTCATTGGCTCAAAAGCTTAATCGTTCAAAGGTGAAGCCAGGAGAACATAAAGAAATAACAGGGATTGATGAGCTCGAAAAGGTTATAGATATTGACCAATCACCAATCGGTCGTACACCTCGCTCTAATCCTGCTACGTATACAGGTGTTTTTGATGATATTCGAGATGTTTTCGCAGTAACAAATGAAGCAAAAGTACGTGGCTATAAAAAAGGTCGCTTTAGCTTCAACGTTAAGGGAGGTCGCTGTGAGGCCTGTCGTGGTGACGGTATTATAAAAATTGAAATGCATTTCCTACCAGATGTTTACGTGCCATGTGAAGTCTGTCATGGGAAGCGTTATAACCGTGAAACACTTGAAGTGAAATATAAAGATAAGAGCATTGCAGATATTTTAGATATGACGATTGAAAACGCAGTCGTATTCTTCGAAAATATTCCGAAAATCCAGCGTAAGCTACAAACAATCGTGGATGTAGGATTAGGCTATATGAAATTAGGACAACCTGCCACAACGTTATCTGGTGGTGAGGCACAGCGTGTAAAATTAGCCTCTGAATTACACCGTCGTTCAACAGGTAAATCATTCTATATTTTAGACGAGCCGACAACGGGCTTACATGCGCATGATATTGCACGTTTACTCGTTGTTTTACAGCGCCTTGTAGAAAATGGCGATTCAGTGCTAGTCATCGAACATAATTTAGATGTCATCAAAACAGCAGACTACATTATCGACTTAGGGCCTGAAGGTGGAGACAAAGGTGGCACGATTGTGGCAACAGGTACACCAGAAGAAGTCGCTGAAGTCAGTGGCTCGTATACAGGTAAATATTTAAAGCCAATATTAACAAGAGATCGTCAACGTATGGAAGCTGTTTTAGCCAAGGCTTCTCAATAAAGCCCCAAAAAGTTCGCAAATTTCCTAAGGAGATTTGCGAACTTTTTTACGATTAAGGGCATACTGCGAAGGCGGATGTCGATAAAAATTAAAAGTCTGGGTGATAAAACGTGAAAGTTAGTCGATAAACTTCAAAAGTTGGGTGATAAAACGTGAAAGTTAGTCGATAAACCTCAAAAGTTGGGTGATAAAACGTAAAAGTTTATCGATAAACTTTAAAAGTTGGATGACATTCTATTAAAACGTATGTCATGTGAATAAGTTGATTGGAGTGGAGGCTGTGGGGATCAGCGTCAGAGGAACGAAGGCTAAAAGCATCACATCCTGTGATAACGCCTTCGTGACCAACATCGTGTTGGCCCGAGACCTTGCAGCGAAGCGAAGCGGGAGGGGAACGAAGGCTAAAAGCATCACGTCCTGTGATAACGCCTTCGTGACCAACATCCTGTTGCCCCGACGCCCCCAGGAAGCTTTGCTCTGTGCGAAAGCGATGCTACAGCAACAACAAATGTTTTCTGTAGCGAAAGCAAAGCGGCAGCTACAAATGTTTTATCTGTGCGAAAGCGAAGCGACAGCAACAAAGCGCCCAGCCGGAACGGAAATCAACCACACGTTATGGAAATGAACCTAAAATAAGATATATTCCCAATTTTTCATTTTTTGGTGAAACTTTTCACAATGTGTTTCGTATAAATAATATAACGAACTGAGGGAGGCTATTTTAATTATGCAAAATGAACGTCAACGGATTTTAGAACTTGTGGAAAAAGGAACAATTTCAGCGCAAGAGGCGATTATATTATTAGAAGCATTAGAGCAACCTAGCAAGTCCACTCAACATGTTATGAATGATGTGTCAAATGAGGGCCAGCATTCCTCAACAGAAAAAGAGTCAGTATTTAAAGATGAAAGTCATAAGAATGAACAACCGCAAAAAGATGAAGATTTCTCTAAATACTTCCAAGAAGACATGCGAGATTTCCGTAAAGATTTAACACAAATCGGTTCACTTTTTATGGATATGATGAATACGGCAGTAAAAAAGGTCAAAGAATTTGATGTAACTTCTCCATTTGGTGATAAAGTTGAGTTTACACATACGGAAGAAGTTGCAGCTGAACATGTAGAAAATATAATTGCTGAATTACCGAATGGCAATTTTTCATTAGAAACCGCTGAAGGAGATAGCTTCCAAGTCGTTTGCAAGGTAAAGGCACCTCTTGTTAATGATAGTGAAGAGGAAACTCGTGCTAATTTCCTAGAGCAATTCGTTGTCAAGGAAGATGGAGATTCACTGCGAATTTTAAGTCAACTTAAGCTTGTGCAAGTAAATGTGAAAGTCCTTGTTCCAAAGGATAAATTAGAAAAATTATCAGTGCGTTTAATGAACGGAAGTGTGACTTTACAAGATACGGATTTCGAGCATTTAAAAGTAAAGACATTAAACGGTGCGATTAAAGGCTCTAAGTTTAACTTTGGAAAGGCAGAAGTGGATTCTTCTAATGGTTCCATTGAACTAACAAATGTTCGTGGGAAAGATTTAGAGGCTGAAACAATGAATGGCCGTGTCTATTTAGATGGCGCATTGGATGAAGTTGAAGCAAAATCGGTTAATGGACATGTTGTAGTCACAACATGCTCTACTAATTCATCGAAAATCAAAGCTCAAACAGTCGCAGGAGCTGTTGAATTGTATGTGCCGCGTACAATCTCGTTAAGCGGAAAAATTGTTACGAATTTTGGTAAAGTAGATGTGGGTATTCAAGATGTCTCGAAAATTGAATCACAGGATCAATTTTTATCAAAAGTAATACGTTTTGATAAAGAAGTAGAGAATGCTAATCGTCTATTTATCGAAGGTGAGTCTAAAACAGGTGCAGTTTTAGTACGCTATACAACGACTGACGAGCAGCATGTTTAACTTCTTTCAGCAAATATATTTTGTACCGAAAGCGTAGCGACAGGTACAGAAGTCTCCCCTCTATAGGTGGCTAGATGAATGCGAATCTAAGCTACTGTTCAGGGGTGTCCCAACACCTGCTGAAAGAAGTTAAAGCCTCCGGCGGATGTCACAGAATCGGAAAGGAGTTCTTTGTGCAAGCACAAAGCCGATTCTGGACGCAATTATGCCGAGGCATAATTGATATAAAAAAAGCATTCAAGCTATGTAAACCAACATAGCTTGAATGCTTTTTTTTCTGCTCAAAAACTTTAGAAAAGCAGAAATCGACTTTCCTCTAATGGGCTCGATTTCTGTTTTTTTTATATGTCGAGTTTTAACACATTTATGGCAAACAGATAACGAAATAGCAGGAACTACCATGGAATGAAATGAAACTGTAATGAAAAAGGTAGAATTAGAGTGTTATAATAGGTAACGAAATACCTCTTACAAGGTAAGAGATTTAGGTGGTTTAAATATGATAGAAATGAAAAATGTGACAAAGAAGTACCCAAATGGTGTTGTTGCGACAAATGGGATTTCCGTTAACATAAAGCAAGGTGAATTTGTCTACGTTGTAGGTCCAAGTGGAGCAGGGAAATCTACATTCATTAAATTAATGTATCGCGAAGAAAAAGCTACTTCGGGAGTAATAACTGTTAATGGTATAGATTTAGCTTCCTTGAAAAATAAAAAAGTACCTTTTTTACGTCGTCAAATCGGAGTGGTTTTCCAAGATTTTAAACTTCTACCTCGTTTGAATGTTTATGAAAACGTAGCGTTTGCTCTAGAGGTAATCGAGGAAGAACCAGTGGAAATTCGCCGCCGGGTGATGGAGGTTTTAGAGCTTGTAGGACTGAAGCAAAAGGCTAGAATGTTCCCTAATGAACTGTCAGGTGGAGAACAGCAGCGTGTTTCGATTGCACGATCGATTGTGAATGTGCCGAAGGTCGTTATTGCGGATGAACCTACTGGGAATCTTGACCCTGAGACGTCTTGGGAAATTATGAATTTATTTGAAGAAATTAATGCGAGAGGTACAACTATAGTAATGGCAACACATAACCGTGAAATCGTAAATACGATTCGTCGTCGAGTAATTGCAATAGAAGGCGGAATGATTGTCCGTGATGAGCACGGGGGTGACTACGGCTATGAAATTTAATACGGTAAAACGTCACTTCAGAGAAAGTTTAAAGTCTCTTGGCCGTAATAGCTGGATGACTATTGCTTCCGTAAGTGCAGTTACAGTTACATTAATATTAGTAGGTGTCTTTGCGCTTATTATGATGAATTTAAATAAAGTAGCATCTGATTTAGAAAACGATGTTGAAATTAAAGTGTTAATTGATGAAACAGCAGGTAAAGCTGATGAAAAAGCGCTCATGGAAAAAATTAAGAAATTGCCAGATATCGAAGAGATGACCTATTCGACAAGGGAAAATGAATTAACCAAATTAGTAAAAGATTTTGGTGACGATTTTAAACTATTTGAGCAAAGTAATCCATTACGTAATGTAATTTATGTGAAGGCTTCAGATCCTCAGCAAACAGCTACTGTTGCTAAAACAATTGAAAAATTTAATTATACATATGACGTTATGTATGGTGAAGGCAAAGTAGAAAAGCTATTTAACTTCTTAAATATTAGCCGTAACGTAGGGGTCGTGCTTATTTTAGGATTATTATTTACAGCGATTTTCTTAATTTCTAATACGATTCGAATTACCATTATTGCACGTCGTGATGAAATAGAGATTATGAAACTTGTCGGAGCAACGAATTCATTCGTACGTATCCCGTTTTTATTAGAAGGAATGTGGCTCGGAATTTTAGGTTCTATTATTCCGATTGCGGTCATCGCAACCCTTTACCACAATGTATATAAAATTATTGCGCCTCGATTAAAAGGCGAACTTGTTCAAGTACTTGATTTCTCACCTCTTGTGTACCAAGTAAGCGGTCTACTATTACTGATTGGTGTGCTAATTGGTATTTGGGGAAGTTTCATGTCAGTACGTAAGTTTTTAAAAATTTAGTTTCGTTAAGCTTCACACTAAGTTAGCTGAGGCAGAACGAACATCAACCAAAATTAATAGTCGAAAAGGAGTTCAACCGGTGAAAAGTATGGCGAAAAACTTAATGAAATTACTAGCTGCATCATCTGCACTATTTCTTTTTATCCAAACTCCATCAGCTTATGCAAATAGTTTATCGGATTTAAAAGATGAAAAAAGACAAATTGAATCAAAGAAAGATGGCTTAAATTCATCCATCCAAAATAAATCAAATGCTATTACTGTAAATGAAGACAAGCAACAAAAAATATTAGATCAAATTCAAACATTAAATGCTGAAATTGATAAAACGAATAGTAATATTAAAAATGTATTAGCAGAAATTCAAACTACAAATAAAGAAATAAAAGCTTTAGAAGATGATATAGCAGAGCTTCTGCGTAAAATTGAAGAACGTGACTTATTGTTAGAGGATCGTGCTCGTGCTATTCAGGCTGGTGGTTCCGTTAGCTATTTAGATGTACTACTTAGTTCTAATAGCTTCGTAGATTTTATCGATCGATTCTCTGCTGTCAATGCTTTACTAGAAGCGGATCGTCAAATTATCCAAGATCAAAAAGAGGATAAGCAAAAGTTAGAGGAACAAAAGCAAGTCTTAGAAAGCAAACGCCAAAAGCTCGAAGATAAAAAAGCTGAGCTTGATCGTTTAAAAGCATCATTGAATGGACAAAAAACTGAGAAAAACAAATTAATCGATCAATTAGAAAAAGAACAAGCAAAGCTGAAGACTGAAAAAGTATTGCTTGAGAAAGAATATTCTGAGGCTCTTGAGATTAGTGCGGATTTACAACAAAAAATCATTCATGAGCAAAATCGATTAGCTGAAATTGCTCGTCAACAAGAAGAGAAACGTAAGGCAGCCGCTGCTGCAGCAGCAGCCGCAGCAAAAGCATCAAATTCAAGTAATTCAAGCAGTTCAAGCAGTTCAAGCAGTAATAGTGGCGGAGGGTCTTCAACAGTCGAAGCCCCAGCATCGAATGGTACATGGATTAAGCCAACAAATGGTCGTTTAACATCACCTTATGGCTGGCGTAATATTGGCGCAGGTCCAGAATTCCACTATGGAGTCGATCTTGCCAATAGTACAGGTACTCCAATTTGGGCAGCTGCTGACGGTGTTGTTTCTTACGCTGCACCACTTAGCACATATGGTAATGTTGTTATCGTTACACATTCTATCGACGGTCAAATTTATACAACAGTGTATGCACACTTAAATTCTTTCAATGTTAGTGTTGGTTCAGAAGTATCCCAAGGTCAACAAATAGGAACAATGGGTATGACTGGACGTGTAACAGGACCTCACTTACACTTTGAAGTGCACATCGGCGCTTGGCAAGGACAAGCAGCCGGAAGTGTGAATCCATTAAAATATATTCCGGTATAAACATATTGCAAGCTATACATTAGGGTACTTCTAATGTATAGCTTTTTTTGTTTTCTTCATTCTTTATAGTAAAAAATATACGCCTGATTTAAGTTGGACCTAGCGTTATGTAGAAGCCTTTTCCCTAGTGTGGCATCATTTTATGTAATATAATTACAGTGTGAATACCTTGATGGGTATTTCAATAAAAAAAGATCATCAAAAGTTTATTTTTTGCATGTTTCAGGGAGATTTATTGAACACAGTGTGAAATGACAGTTCATATAAAGAATATATGCTATGCTGAATCTATCTTTTTTGTGGGGGATTTTTTAGGTGAATAATACAGAATGGTTCTCTATTCGGGCACTAACATTACCAGCAACGGCTGTTGCTCTGCTTGTGGCATTTTTCATTGTATGGCTCGTTTTACGGGTACAATTTTCGAAGAAATGGGCGGGGGTATATGGAGACGCAGTTTTTACCTTTATTCTCGTTTGGAAATTTAGCATAATTGTTACTGATTTTAAAGCTGTTATTGCTCAACCGTTTGCGCTACTTTATTTCAATGGCGGAACAATTGGTGTCTTTTTAGGAGTAATGGCAGCATCGCTACAGCTTTGGTGGAAGCGCCAAAAAATTCATTTTGACGAAACTGGAATCGCTGCTTGTAGCTGGGCAATCATTTTAACGCAATCGATCTATCAATGGCTTGTAGTGTTACTAAATGATAATCAAACCAATAGCGAAGTGATTACTTTACTTGTGCTAAGCACACTAACAGTCCTCATACTATGGAAAATAACGGCTATCAAACGTGCATTATTTTTATACACGTTTGGTCTTATGATAGTGGCCTTCTTTCAGCCACATGGTTTATGGCAACCGGCTGTAGGGGTGAGCGGCATATTACTTATAGTAGGTATAGGGATTCAACGTTTTGCTGGCGTAACTAAATTATTTGGAGGTAAGAAATGAAAAAAAATATTGGACTACTTATCGTCGTGTTATTAGTAGTCGCGATGATTGGTACATATGTTAGACAACAGATTGATAAAGATCGTGAAATTGAAACAGCTTCTCTAGGGAAAGAAATGGATGAACGAAAGATTGGATTAAAAAATGGAGATACACCACCGGATTTTACTTTAACAAGCTTGGATGGCGAAGATGTGACATTAAGTGAGCTTCGTGGAAAAAAAGTCGTGTTAAACTTTTGGGCAACATGGTGTCCACCATGTAAGGCAGAAATGCCACATATGCAAAATTATTACGAACAATATGCTAAAAAAGATAATGTAGAAATAATAGCAGTCAATTTAACAGAGGCTGAGCGAGATGTTACAGAGGACGCAAAAATAGATTCTGTCATGACATTTAGAGAAAGTTTCGATTTAACATTCCCTATTTTACTCGACCAGAAAAACTCAGCCGGTTTAGCCTACCAAGTAATAACGATTCCTACAACCTATTTTATTGATTCAAATGGATATATTCAACGTGCAATTAAAGGGCCGATGAATGTGGAAATGTTAAAAAGCTATGTAGATGCAATGGACTAAGCAAAAAATAAATTTCAAAGAATCTGCTCGTTTGCTGAAGAAACGAAGCAGATTTTTTTATATGAATATTTTCTTATTTATCAAATACCCGCGATTGGAGGTAGAATACCCGCGAAAGGCGAGTGAATACCCGCGGAAGGAAGGTAAATACCCGCGATTGGATAGAATACCCGCGGAAGGGAGGTAAATACCCGCGAAAGGCGAGTGAATACCCGCGGAAGGAAAGCAAATACCCGCGAAAGGCGGGTGAATACCTGCGGAAGGAATGTAAATACCCGCAAATAACGAAAGAATACTCACACTATGAAATGCAAATCCCCTCAATCTGCAATAGAATACCCGCGCTACGAAAAAGAAAACCTGCGATACACAATAGAATACTAGCGAAACAAAAATCATAGGATTCAACAAAGTGGTTTGAAGCTTAATCTTGTATGTTTGAAAAATAAAATTCATACAGTAGAAGAGACGGAGGAGGGAAGGTTTGCGCAAAATAGTGGCGGGTGTTGGCGTACTTGCTAGTAGTCTATTGTTAGGGAGTGGCATTTATTTTGACTGGTTTAATTTAGGGGATAAAAAGGAACCGGTCGTTACAGAGGCTGATTCGATTAATGAAGCGATGAATTTAATTGAAGAAAAATCTGTATACAGTACGAAAAAAGATGCATTGGTGGAAGGGGCACTTCGTGGTATGGCTGATGCTATTAAGGACCCTTATAGCACCTATTATTCGAAGGAAGAGGCGGAACAGCACCGACAAATGTTAGCTGAGGAACGAGTGGGTATTGGGATTGAGCTAACTGAAAATAATGGGAAATTTATTGTTGTGTCTCCAGTCCGTTCGTCTCCAGCAGATAAGGCAGGTATGCGCTCTCTCGATGAAATTGTACAAGTTGATGGCACTCGAGTGGAAGGTAAAAAGATGAGTGAATTAATGCATTTAATTCAAGGGGAGAAAGGGACGAAAGTAACGATTGTCGTCTATCGTCCAAGTGAAGATAAACATATTAAAATGACGATGGAACGAGCAGCAATTTCCAATAAAACAGTGACGAGTGAAGTAGTGAAAGTAGAAAATACGCCGATAGGTTATGTGGAAATTTCGATTTTTGGTGAGAAAACGGCCAATGAATGGGTTGCTGAAACGAGTAAATTGCTTCGACAAGATATAAAAGGGTTAGTGATTGATGTGCGGGATAATCCAGGTGGTTATTTACATAGCGTCGCAGCGCTACTGAGCACAGTATTGGAGAATGGCAAAGTGTTTGCCTATATGCAAAATGCTGAAGGTGCTATGGAACCATTAAAAACGGAATCAAAAAGCTTTGACGAAAAATATTTAAAGACTATGTACAAAATACCGATTGTTGTTTTACAGAATGCGGGCAGTGCATCTGCTAGTGAAGTGCTTGGTGGCGCTTTAAAAGGATGGGGGCGTGCTTCCCTTGTTGGTGTTAAGAGCTTTGGAAAGGGAACAGTACAGGAGTCTTGGTCTCTGAAAAATGGTGGAGAGCTTAAATTGTCCACAAATAAATGGCTGACGCCAAAGCGCGAATGGATTCATGGGCAAGGGATTGAGGCTAATTTAGTAATTGAACAAAATGAATTATTCGCTTTCCAGATGCACCCACTATCAGGCAAGTTTAAAGAGGGCGATATGAGTGAGGAAATTGCTTATACGCAAAATGCTTTAAAAAAGCTAGGTTATAAAATTGCTCGTTTAGACGGTTACTTGGATGAATCGACGGATGAGGCTGTGAAGCTTTATCGAGAGGATAAGAAATTGAAAAAAGCAGAAGAGAATATTAATATAGACACTACCTTCTTTAACAGCTTAAACGAAACGTTGAAAAAATATAAAGAGGACCGTCAAAATGATGTACAGTTCCAAATGGCGACAAGCTTTTTATTGCATAATATTGAAGAATAAAAAATAGTAGATAGTTTGATTTGAGGATATAGACTGATATTTTGGTCTCATATCCTCATTTTTTATTATTATAAACTGGGACATCCACCAAAATGACGAAAAAAATAAGAATAGAAGTCTTTCTACTAGTTAGTACTACGCAAGAGTGTAGTCGTTTGATACAATAAATTCATAGTATTCTAGATAGAAACGGCGGGTGTTCGTATGATTAGTGATATATTAATAGAAATTGTAACAGCGATTGGCCGCTTTTTAATCAACCCATTAATGTATATCGCAATATTATTTGCGATTTTATTAGGTTATAGGCGTGTAAAGCAGGAGCGTAAATTTTTTAATAGACGTATTATTTGGGGTTGGACAGAGCTAATGGGTCAATGGAGATATGGTTGGCTATCTGCCCTCCTTATTTCACTAGTAAGTGTTGGTTTAGGTTTAACGGTGCCAAAAGCTTTTATTATGATTTTAATCGCTATTTCTGCATTGGCACTATTATTGTACTTCGTTAATGCCCTTTCACCTATCTATACGATGGGGTTTGCGACGTTAGCGATATGGTGGATGTATGAATTCGATTGGACATTTTCTTGGTGGAACATCTCTTTAGAAGGTGTAAATTTATTAGATGGCTCCATTGTAACGATTACGATTTTAGCAGGTCTATGTGTGATTGCGGAGGGCATGTTAATTCGTCGAGCAGCAATGATGGTCACGACGCCCCAAGTTGAAAAGACGAAGCGAGGTATGCAGGCAATTGTCTATCGTTCAAGAAATGTATGGGTACTACCAATCTTCTTTGTAATACCTGGTGATGTTATTCCGGTAGATTTTCCATATTGGCCACAATTCACATTAGGAGAGAGTACCTTTGCACTTGTACTATTCCCAGTTGTTATTGGCTTTTCTAAGCTTACTAGAAAAGAATTACCGACTTTGCAATTGCCTAAAATTGGCCGATCAGTGCTAATGCTAGGACAGTTAATTTTAATAGGTGGACTCGCAGCAGCCTTGGAGCCATTCATCGGCTTTACAACGCTAGCAATTGGTGTAGTGATTCGTATCATTATTTCAATCTTCTACGCGCTGCAAGATAAAACGGACATTTATGCGGTTGCCCCAAGTTCAAAGGGCGCTATTATTGCGGCAGTGTTACCTGATTCACCAGCTGAAAAAATGGGCTTACTGGCAGGGGAATGTATTCGTAAAGTAAACGGTCAGGCCATTTTTACTGAAAATGATTTATACGAGGCTTTGCAATTAAATGCTGCACATTGTCGTCTAGAAGTAGTAGATCGTAACAATGAAGTACGCTTAACACAGCATGTTATATATAGCAATGATCATTATCGTATTGGATTATTACTAGCTGAGCCGAGGGATATATAATGGATGTTTTCGGGAAAATGATGTTAGCGTTATTTTTACCAGCATTACTCGTATTATTGTTTACTCGAATTACGTTTAATCGGTATGTTGCGTTAATTTTGGCCATTGCGCTTATTGCGGCATCTGTCTATGCAGGTTATACTTCGCCGCCTATTATTTTCGTCATCGATGCATTTTCGTTAACAGTAGGCTTTTGGCTAGCAAGTAAAATGAAAAAATAAAGGTATCGTTTAAGTTTAATAGAAAAGGTCAGTCTAAAGTGATAGCTTTCTCACTTTTAAGACTGACCTTTTTACATGAAAAATCTTACGGCTGACATAATGATAACCCCTGCTACAACTGTAATAGATAAGCTTTTGGTAACAAGTGCAATCATAAGCGTTGGCACAAATGTAATAAATACAGGCCAATTAAGTGTAACAATTTTTCCGTTATCGGTATCCAATAAGTTTTCAATGACAAGGGCACTTAAAATACAAACTGGGATAAAGCTTAACCATTTTAATACAACGTCTGGTAGCTTCACACTTCGGACGAATATAAACGGAATAATACGGGGTAGCCAGGTTACAAGTGCACAGCCAATGATGAGCCATACCATAGTAGCAGTTGTCGTCATTTATCTGTCACCACCCCTATAGTTGCTACAATCATTGTTGAAAGAAGAACAGCCACATGCGAAGGCACAATATAAGAAAGACCATACATAATGACAACCATATAGCCGATTAACATAAGATAATGCATTATTTTACTTTTGCCTACACTACTAAGCTGGAGCACAAGGAGTGCCACAAACATGGCAATCAATGCGAAATCTAAGCCCCATTTTTCAGGGTTTGCTACCCACTTTCCTAAATAGGCGCCAGTTACACAAGAAAGAATCCAAAAGGAGTAGGCAGTTATATTCAGCCCATCCATCCATTTGCCATGTAGCTTACCGCTTTGCATTTGCTTTGTAACAGCTACACCAAATGTTTCGTCCGTTAATAATGTACCGAAACCAACATTTCTTAGCAAAGAATAACGTGTAAAATGCGGAGCTAATGTTAAACTCATTAGTAAATGGCGTAGATTTACAACAAAAATGGTTACAATAATAGCAGAGGCAGGGCTATTTGTTAAAAGAAGTGCACAAAAGATAAACTGTGCGGAGCCTGCATAAATAAGTATAGTTAAAAGTGCAATTTCGAGTACAGAAAGTCCAGAAGCGGAACCTACAACACCGAAAGCGAGTCCTATGCTAATATAACCGAGTAAAGTGGGAATACAATCTTTCACGCCTTGTAAAAAGCTATCGTCTGGCGTGTTTACCGTTTCATTCCGAAAATCAGTTGTACTTGTCATAAATAGATCGTCCTTTCTTAAAAATTACCATGTATACTAATGATGGAATAGTTTGATAGTTCTCAATGTTTATTAAAGTATACATATGTCTGATAAAATAAACAATAGAAATTGGTGAATTAAAATGGAACAAATGAGTCGGAATTTAGCCTTTCAATTAAGGAAGATTCGACAACAGCGTCATTTAAGCTTAGACGATGTTGCTAAGGCAACAGGTGTAAGTAAAGCGCAACTTGCACAAATTGAAAAGGGAGAGGCAAATCCTACAGTATCAACGATTTGGAAAATTGCTGCGGGATTGCGCATTTCATTTTCTTCGTTACTACAAGCACCGACAGCACATTTCATGAAATATAGTAGTAAGGATGCGCCACATGTAGATGAAGATGAAGGTCGATATCGTGTGTATTCCATTATTCCTTATAATCCTGAACGTGGCTGGGAGCTTTATAAGATTGAAATGGAGCCCGGAGCCTTTAGCAGGAGTGAGGCCCACACAGAAGGGGTAGAAGAAACTGTAACCGTTATTCAAGGACAAGCCATTATTTCTGCTGGAGAGATGCATGAATTACTGGAAGAAGGGGATACACTAGTATTCTCAGGACATCAGCCTCATGAGTATAAAAATACTTCGGAAAAGTTAACGATTTTACATTTAATTTTGCAATATAAATAGAGGTGTCGAATTTGAGTGAATGGTTTACTGTAGATAATATCGAGAATATTGCGGCACAATATCGAACGCTTGGCCCGATTATGGGTTTATTATTACCTTTTATAGAAGCGTTTTTACCGTTTTTACCTTTGGTCGTGTTCGTTATCGCTAATGCGAGTGCATTCGGTTTATGGTTAGGTTTTTTATTATCCTGGTTAGGGTCTGTAGCGGGTTCATATGCAGTATTTTTGCTTGTCCGAAAGTTTGGTAAGCATCCAAAGCTTCGTTTTGTTACAGGTAGTAAAAAAGTACAGCAGCTAATAAAATGGGTAGATATGAATGGTATTAGTCCCTTGTTCGTCTTACTTTGTTTTCCATTTACACCCTCAATCATTGTAAACATTGTAGCGGGCTTATCTCATATTCATAAAAAGTTTTATTTAGTGGTGTCAATGGCTGGGAAGTTCGTTATGATTTTAGCAATGAGCGTGCTCGGTTACGATTTAAAAGCGCTCCTAACAAGCCCTGTAAGACTGATTGTAGCGGCAGTTGCGATTGTTCTGCTTTGGTGGATCGGCAAGTTTATAGAGAAACGATTAAACGCGCGTGTAGAGAAAGATTTAAAACAAGCGCGAAAATTGACGAAAAATCATTAACGTTGAAAGTTGAATATACACAACTTACCCCTTTTATCATGTAAAATGAGAGAAGGGGTTTTTAACTTTTGCAGCAAATGTTTTCTGTGCGAAAGCGAAGCGACAGCAACAGCAACAGCAACAGCAACAAATGTTTTCTGTGCGACAGCTAAAGCTTCGATTAAGCCAAGGCGAAATTGATTTTTCAAAATAGTAGGCGATGCGCGAAAAACATTGAGTAGCGCTTAGATAAAATATTTTAAAATGCATAGGTAGAGTGGCAAAGTGATCGGGTCAAAGCAAAAAGTGATCGGGTTAGTGCGAAAACTGATCAGGTAGAACAGCAAAGCACTCGGGTCAATGCGAAAACCGCTCAGGTTGAATAGCAGAGCCCAGGTGTTTACAACTTTCACTTTTTATAAATAGATAATTAACAGGAGGGGAAAAGTACATGACATTGCGTATTGTATCAGGACGTTCAGGAACAGGTAAATCAACGTTTATTCATCAAGAGATTGTCGAACAACTAAAATCGGATCCGTTAGGTCAGCCAATTTTTGTGATTGTCCCCGACCAAATGTCGTACTCAACGGAGTATGAGCTAACGAATAAGCATGGTTTGCAAGGCTTAATTCGTGCGCAGGTTATGACATTTAAACGATTGGCATGGCTAGTGTTACAGGAAACGGGTGGTATTGCTCGAAAAGAAGTAAATGGCTATGGCTATCGAATGCTGATCCGTAAACTTTTAGAGGAACAAAAAAGTGAGTTTTCGTTATTTCGACAAGCAGCTGGAAAACGAGGCTTTACAGAAGAAATTGAAACGTTATTACGAGAGTTTAGTCGTTATAGTGTAAATAGTTCAGTGTTAGCTGAAGTAACAACATCTTTGAAGGCCATTGATGCGCCTAATACATTGCAAGCGAAGGCAAATGATTTACATGTCGTTTTACAAGCTTTGGAGGAACGATTGGGCACG
Source organism: Lysinibacillus sp. NPDC097214 (assembly GCF_050277945.1). Lineage (NCBI taxonomy): Bacteria > Bacillati > Bacillota > Bacilli > Caryophanales > Bacillaceae > Lysinibacillus > Lysinibacillus sp. NPDC097214. The sequence goes on along the minus strand of NZ_JBNNSS010000006.1, from coordinate 108,534 downwards.
ACGTATGTCGATAGTGAGGGGTATTATCCGATTTTAACGGAGCATCTGAAATACTCTGAGACGATGAAGCAGGCGTCTGTTTATATAGATGGTTTTACTGCATTTACTGTAAGGGAACTAGAGCTTGTAAAAGAGTTATTAAAGGTGACGAAGCAGGTAACGGTAGTTCTTCCCTTTGACCATATTGAAGAAGTGTATGATGAGCAATCTTTATTCCATGAAGCCGCTTCTACGAACCAACGTTTACACGACATTGCCTATGAAGAAGGCGTTGAAGTTGAAGCACCATTGCACTTCTATCATACGCATCGTTTTCAATCTGTAGATTTACAGCATATGGAAGCTAAGTTTGCTGATTTGGTACCTCAGACGAAAGAAACTTCAGGTGATGTAATGGTACTTGAAGCATCTAATCGACGTGCTGAGATACATGCCATTGCCCGGGAAATAACAAAGCTGACAAGGGAGACGGGGTATCGTTATCAAGATATAGTACTTCTTTATAGACAAGCAGAAGTCTATGATCCGCTTATTACAACTATTTTTCAGCAATATGAAATCCCTATTTTTACGAATTCGAAAAAGACGATGTTACATCATCCTTTAATTGAGCTTAGTCGGTCGGCTTTAGAGGTTATTACTTCTGATTGGAAATATGAGCCAGTTTTTCGTAGTGTGAAAACAGATCTATTTTTCCCGTTACATTCTGAGTTAAATGTTTGGCGAGAGCGTGCGGATCGTTTAGAAAACTACTGTTTAGCACAGGGTATCTTTGGTGAGCGCTGGTTTGAGGAAGCTCGTTGGTTTTTTAAAAAGTATCGTGGACTTGAATTCCATTCACGCGTACAAACGGACGAAGAACGTGCTATGCAAGCAGAAATCGAGGCTATTCGCGATGAAGTTCGTCAGCCGCTCCAATTAATGCAGGACAAGTTGAAAGAAGCGACAACAGGCAGAGATGTTGCGACAGCTTTATTTGAGCTGATTGAGCGTTTACATGTTTATGAAAAGCTTCAAGCAATGAAAGACCGTGAACTTGATCGAGGTGATGCGTTATCTGCAAGTGAGCATGATCAAGCTTGGAAAGAATGGATTGCAGTGCTCGACCAGTTTGTTTATATGTTTGGTGAGCAGGAGATGTCCGTGGAGGAAGCGGCTAAAATTTTAGATGAGGGCTTTGATACGTTAGAATTTTCGCGTATCCCGCCTACATTAGATGAGGTCATGGTAGCGACCGTTGAATTAGCCCGTTTATCGAATATAAAAGTCGCTTTTGTCTTAGGAATGAATGATGGGGTTTATCCAACCCGTATGGAGTATGAGGGATTGCTGTCAGATACTGAACGTGAGTGGTTTAGTCAAATTGGTTACGAGCTTGCGCCAACATCTAAAAATCGTTTGCTGCAGGAAAATTTCTTGCTATATCGTGCTTTAACGACGCCATCCGATAAATTATATATGTCCTATTCAACGGCAGATGAAGAGGGTAAGGCTCTATTGTCTTCACTCTATATAAAGAAAATTATTGGCAATGATAGAACGGCTGGCCTTTTGAGTGGTGTCAAGGTCGAACGAGTGGTCATTGATCCTATTGAATTACTTGATGAAAGTGCTTTACCGTATATACGTCATCCACGTACAGCTTTAGCACATTTAATGGTGCAAAAACGCCAAGCTGAGCATAGCCGCGAGCTTGCGCCTGAGTGGGTAGCGTTACAAAAGTTTTATAAACAGGACCCTTATTGGGCACTTATTTATGATCGAGTTTTACATCCAATCACTCATAAAAATGAGGCAGAGCCTTTAGAAAACTACATCACTCAGGAATTATATGGTCAAAAGCTAACATCTAGTGTGTCTCGTGTTGAGAAATTCTTCCGTTGTCCATTTTCGCATTTTACAACGTACGGACTTCGTCTAGAAGAGCGTGCAGAGTACAGGTTAGAAACATTTGCAATGGGCGATTTATTCCATGAGGCATTGAAATGGATTACTGAGGAGACACACCGTTTGCAGCTATCATGGATACGTTTAACAAAGCAACAAATTAAACAATTAGCACGACAAGCAGTTGAGCAGATTGTACCGGTGTTTTCACATCAAATCTTACTGTCAAGCGCACGTTATCGCTACATTCAACGCAAGCTTATTCGGATTGTTGAGCGAACAATGACGGCACTTACACAGCATGCAAATGTATCTCACTTTAAGCCTATCGCCATTGAGGCATCATTTGGACCGGGACAAAATGAACAGCTTCCACCGCTTGAAATTGATTTAACAGGTGGTAAGAAAATGTTAATGCGAGGTCGTATTGATAGGGTGGACAGTGCGTCTATTGATGACCGCTCTTATTTACGGATTGTCGATTATAAATCATCAGCTCGTGATTTAGATTTGAATGAGGTTTACTATGGTTTGTCTCTTCAGGTACTAACGTATTTAGATGTAGCGATGGAAAATTCCTCTTACTGGCTACCAGGTGAAGCGGAGCCAGCCGGGGTTCTTTATGTACATGTCCACAATCCAATGCTAAAGCTTGATAAGGATTTAAGTGACAGTGAAATTGAGGAAGACCGTTTAAAACAATACAAAATGAAAGGTCTATTGTCAGAAAATGCGGAGGCCATTTTATCGATGGACGAGCAATTAGAGGAATCGAGTGGGCATTCAAAAATTATTCCTGTCTATATGAAGAAAGATGGGACACCATCAGAATCTCAGTCACGGGTTGTACCTGTTAATGATATGAAAAATCTACAGCATTTTGTACGGCGCAAGCATCAAGAGGCTGGTAATGGAATTTTAGCAGGGGATACCTCTATTAGTCCGTATAAACTGAAATCAAAAACAGCCTGTGACTATTGTCAATTTACAGCTGTTTGTCAATTTGACCCATCTGATGGCAAGCAAAGCTACCGTCAGTTACAGCAAGCAAAACCGAATGATATCGTTGAGATAATTCGGAAGGAGATGAAGTAAGTTGGTACAAAAAATACCTGAAAAGCCAGCGGAAGTGACATGGACTGATGACCAGTGGAAGGCCATTTATGCAAGCGGCCAGGATACACTTGTATCGGCTGCGGCAGGCTCTGGTAAAACGGCAGTTCTCATTAATCGTATGATTGAAAAGGTAGTGGCGACAGAGAATCCCATCAATGTCGACGAATTACTTGTCGTAACATTTACAAACGCATCCGCTGCTGAGATGCGTCACCGTATGGCAGAGGCACTAGAAAAGGCTATTGCAGAAAATCCAACTTCCAACCATTTGCGACGCCAGCTAAGCCTTGTCAATAAAGCACAAATTTCAACGCTGCATTCTTTCTGCTTAGCTATTGTGAAGCAGTACGCTTATATGCTAGATATTGATCCAGGCTTTCGTATAGCTAATGAGGCAGAGGTCGCTTTGTTAAGAGACGATATATTAGCCGAAGTATTAGAAGATGCTTACGATTCTGAGGATGAGGCACAGGTTCAAGCAATCTATCGTCTGGTTGATAGCTTTACATCGGATCGTGATGATCAGGCAATCGAAACATTAATAAGCAAGCTTTATGATACGTCTCGTGTTCATGCAGAGCCTCAAAAATGGCTTCGTAGTCTACCGGAGACATACGACTTAGCAGCGGACGTGACAATTGATGATTTAGAGCTATCGAAATATGTGAAATTAACAGTCAAGCATAGTCTTGAAGAGGCATTTGTGTTAATTTCTGAAATGCGTGCCATTACGCTACAGCCCGCGGGACCTGGACCATATGCTGAAACTGCAGAAATGGATTTTGCTATGATTCAGGAAGGCATTCGCATTAGTCGTGAAGGAACGTGGCAAGAACTTTTTGATTATTTTGCTACGGTAAAATGGTCAACTTTAAAGCGTGTATCCAAGGATGCTTTAGTAGATGTGGAGCTACAGGAGCTTGCTAAGAAAAAGCGTGAGGCAGCTAAAAAAATTGTAAACAAGCTTAAAGAGACTTTCTTCGTTCGTACTCCTGCACGATTGCTGGAAGAGATTCGATTAATGGGGCCTACGATAGGAACATTGGTCGAATTGACGAATGTTTTTAGTGAACAGTTCCGCATCGCGAAATTAGAACGAGGAATTATTGATTTCTCAGATTTAGAGCATTTCGCCTTGCAAATTTTAACTGTAGAAGTCGAAGGTGAATTACAGTCTTCACCTGTTGCTCTAGATTTAAAGCAACGTTTTAAAGAAGTGCTTGTGGACGAATATCAAGATACAAATATGTTACAAGAAACCATATTACAGCTTGTGAAAACAGGTAGTGAGCAAGATGGAAATCTATTTATGGTTGGGGACGTCAAACAAAGTATTTACCGTTTCCGTTTAGCAGAACCGAAGCTTTTTATGCGAAAGTATAGCGAGTTTCTAGAGACCCCAGATTTGACGGGAATGCGCATAGATTTAAACGCTAACTTCCGTAGTCGACAAGAAGTGTTGAACGCTACAAACTACGTATTTGCACAAATTATGGGTGAGCGAGTTGGAGAAATTCTTTATGATGAAAATGCTTCACTAAAGCCAGCAGCACCCTATGATGACAAAGAAGTTCCGGTAGAGCTAGTCATCATGCATCCTCCGGGGGAAGAGGAGCTGGATGAAGAGGCAGAAGATACTGTAAATGACGCCTCTGAATTAGAGGAATTAAAAAAATCACAGTATGAGGCACGTTTTATTATCGAGCGTATTCGGCAGATGATGGAGGACGGGACAACCGTATTCGATACAAAAACGAAGACAGAACGTCCGTTAAAATATAGTGATATTGTCATTTTAATGCGTTCAATGACATGGTCAACAGATTTAGTAGAGGAATTTAAGCTTGCGGGAATCCCGCTCTATGCAGAGTCCTCGAAAGGGTATTTTGATGCGCTTGAAGTGATGATTATGCTGAATGTACTAAAGGTTGTCGATAATCCATATCAGGATATTCCTTTAGCTTCAGTACTACGAGCTCCATTTGTTGGCTTAACAGAAAATGAGCTAGCGAAAATCCGACTAGCAGATACGAAAGCGCCATTTTATGATGCATTAAGGCAATTTATTCGAAGTGAGGGGCATGATGTGCAGTCTGACACTTTTGTGAAGCTTCAACGATTTATGCTAGCATTTGAAAATTGGCGAGATTTAGCACGACGTGGTTCACTGTCAGATTTAATTTGGAAAATTTATTTAGACACGCATTATTATGAGATGGTTGGAGCGATGCCGAATGGGAAGCAGCGTCAGGCTAACTTACGCATTTTACATGACCGTGCTTTAATGTATGAGAAAACAGCCTTTCGAGGACTATTTCGCTTCTTACGTTTTATTGATCGTATGCGTACACGCGGTGATGATTTAGGAACGGCGAAATCGATTGGAGAAAAGGATGACGTCGTCCGTCTTGTGACCATTCACTCTTCCAAAGGGCTAGAGTACCCCGTTGTCTTTGTTGCAGGGATGGGGAGACCGTTTAATAAAATGGATTTCCACAACCCGTATTTATTCGATCAAGATTTTGGCCTTGCAGTGAAGGCAATTGATCCAGAAAATCGTATTACGTATACTTCTCTACCATTTTTAGCTTTGAAGGAGAAAAAGGAGCTTGAAATGCGTGCTGAGGAAATGCGTGTATTATATGTTGCGATGACACGTGCAAAGGAGCGACTTATTTTAGTAGGATCGGTAAAAAATTGGGATAAAACCCGCGACAATTGGCTGGATGCACAAAGTTTGCCGGTAGATGCCCCACTACAGGAGTATTTACGTGCCAGAGCTAATAGTTACTTTGATTGGCTTGGGCCCGCAGTTGCAAGACATGCAGATTTTTCAGCCATTGCTACTTCCTCCTATAAGGCAGCAGAGGATGTATCGCATTGGTGGGTACGAGCTATTGAAACAAGCCATTATGCGTATGATATACAGGCGTTAGAGGATGAGGTACAACAATTACTAGAAACGCCAGAGGACGAAGCTTTGCAGTCGGAAATTACGATGCGCTTTCAAGCACAGTATTCGTTTCAGAAATCAACACAAAAACGCTCAAAAACATCTGTAAGTGAAATTAAGCGTTTAGAAAATCTACAGCGACAGGAAGAGCCTGAATATTACTTTTCTGCACCTTCCAAGAAAAAAACGACTACCGTTGCGCCCCGTCCAACCTTTTTACAGGACAAACAGTTGACAGGTGCAGAAATAGGGACAGCGGTTCATACAGTCATGCAACATGTCCCTCAAAACGGCTTTATGGATGTACAGGAGGTTCAGGAGTTTGTCGCTAATTTAGTAGCAAGACAGCTTCTAACTGAGGCTGAGGGGAAAGTTGTTCCGTGGAAAAAAATATATAATTTCTTTACAACAGACATTGGACAACGCTTTAAAAAAGCAAAAACAATTCGAAGAGAATTGCCATTTACGATTAGTAAATTAGATGAAGACGGCGACGCTCAAATTGTACAAGGAATTATTGATTGCTTATTTGAGGATGAAAACGGTGAATGGATTTTGCTTGATTATAAGACAGATCGTATTCACTCACATTTTGCTGAGGAACCAGCGCTAACGAAGGAACTTTTAGAACGATATGGAGTTCAGCTTAGAGTGTATAGTGAAGCGATTGAATCGATCCTTCAAATTAAAGTGAGTGATAAGGTTCTATATTTATTTGATATTGAACGGGTTTTACATGCATAAGTGAAACGTTGAAAACAGGGCTATCTTTTGATGCCCTGTTTACAGCGTTATATAAAGGAGGCTATTTTGTGGAGTTAAGACCGACAATGTTGCAGGAACGTATTGTAACATTAGATATTTTACGGGGTATTAGCTTACTAGGCATTTTACTTGTTAATATGTTTGCCTTTTATTTGCCATTGCCCTATATTGATTTGGCATCATGGTTTACAACACCGTCAGATATAGTGTGGCAGCAAAATTTAGATATTTATGTACAAAGTAGCTTTTATCCATTGTTTGCTATGTTATTTGGCTACGGACTTGCTATGCAATGGCAGAAAGCACAAAGTCGTGAACAAAATTTTTATGCGATAGGAATTCGAAGACTTTCTGTATTATTTGTATTTGGTTTGCTACATGCTGTGCTCATTTGGTGGGGCGACATTTTGATGATGTATGCATTTTGCGGCGTTTTTTTAGTGCTATTACTACGTCTACATCCAATTTGGTTATTGTCAATCGGCATGATGATTAGCGGTGTCATGCAAGCTTTTATGTTACTTATAGTAGGATATATTAATTTTAATACAACGATTGATGAGTATTTAGATATTACTTCGGTAGAGCAGGCGATAACTTCTTATGGAACAGGGAGTTGGGTTGATGCGTTTATGCAACGTTTAACCGATTTATCTGTTCAGGCAGGGATCGGCATGTGGTTTGTGGCATTATTTACAATTCTACCATTTATGTTAATTGGTGCCGCAGCCTCTAAATGGCGTTTAGTAGAACGAGCGAAGGAACTTAAATGGCTATGGCTGGCATTAGCAATAGCTGGGTTAGCAATTGGTATTTTTATTAAGAGCTCACCAATCATGTTTACGCGTACGTATTTATTAGACTACTTGAAAGTATACATAGGTGGTCCAATTTTAGCAGTAGGCTATATTGGGCTCATTGTTTTACTTTGTTTACTTCCAGTTGTACCAAAATTGCTTAGTCCTTTTGCGAAAATAGGGCGCATGTCGTTAACGATGTACATGCTTCAATCGGTCATTGGAACATGTCTATTTTATCAATTTGGATTTGGCTGGTATGGAAAAGTAAGCGTCGCAACAGGCGTGCTAATTGCAGTCAGTATTATTATTGTACAAATGGTTGTGGCAGAAATTTGGCTAGCGAAATGGCAACAAGGTCCGTTAGAGGCTTTATGGCGCAAATTAACTTATAAGGCGAAGACTAAAGCAGGATAATTGTTGAGGGCTTGACTCTCGTGCAAAAAGCGGGAAATCAGCATTCATCTTCAATGTGAGGGCAACATAAAGTGAATGAATACGTCTTGTATAATAAGAATAATTTATTGCGATTTGGCTCATTATCAAAAGCGTGGGATAGCATTTGTTAAAACGTATGTTATATATATGTTGATTGTAGTAGAGGTTGGGCGACTCCTTGGGGATCAGCGATAGAGGAACAAAGGCTAAAACCATCACATCCTGTGATAACGCCTTCGTGATCAACATCGTGTTGGCCCGAGACCCTGGAGCGAAGCGGGAGGGGAACGAAAGCTAAAAGCATCACGTCCTGTGATAACGCCTTCGTGACCAACATCCTGTTGCCCCGACGCCCCCAGGAAGCTCTGCTCTGCGCGAAAGCGAAGCGTCAGCGGCAAATGTTTTAACTGTGCGAAAGCGAAGCGGCAGCAACAAAGCGCCCAGCCAGAACGGAAATCAACCCACGTTACGGTGATGAGCCCACGACTTAATAAGAATAAAAATAGTTTTCGCAAAAGTAAGGCAATTTCTATAATTTTGTTGTATTATGTAAAAAAAAGAAGGAGCTCTGGAAATCATGAAAATTTTATCATTTAAATTAGGTGGACATGTAAGCTTTGGACCAAAAGTAAAAAAAGAAGAAGCGGTATGGGATGTACTCGCTATTCAAAATGAACTTCAAGTTCTCCCTTCTTTTTCAAGTTCAATTGTAGATGGCATTGCTCTAGGCTTTGATTTTGTTGAACAGATTCGTAAATTAGTAGAAGCCGCTGAAAAATCAGACCGTGCTGAGAGCTTCAAACGTGAATTTACAGTGATCGAGTGGTTATCACCGATTCCACGTACACCAAAAAACATTATGTGTATTGGGAAAAACTATGATGAACATGCTAAAGAAATGGGTGCAGAGGCAGCTCCAACAGATTTAATGGTATTTACAAAATCTCCGACTGCTATTGCTGCTGATGGCCAAACAATTTCTGTTCATGCCGATCTTTCATCTAAAATGGATTATGAAGGCGAATTAGCGATTGTTATTGGTAAACGTGGTAAAAATATTCCGAAAAACTTAGCATACGATTATGTATTTGGCTACACGATTGCCAATGATTTAACAGCTCGTGATTTACAAGAAAAACATAAGCAATTCTTCTTAGGAAAAAGCTTGGATGGAACTTGTCCACTTGGACCTTACCTTGTAACAAAAGATGAAATTCCGAATCCACAAGATTTAACAGTTGTAACAAAAGTGAACGACGAAGTACGTCAAAATGGCTCAACAAAAGATATGATGTTCACTGTAGAATCATTAGTATCCATCTTATCTCAGCATGTTACATTAGAGCCAGGTGATGTTATTTTAACGGGTACTCCAGCGGGTGTTGGCAAAGGCATGAATCCGCCACAATTCTTAAAAGCTGGTGATACTGTGAAAGTGTCTATCCAAGGCATCGGTACTTTAGTGAATCATTTTGAATAATTTTTTCAAATCCGCGTGAGTTTACCTCCGCGGATTTTTAAGTATATTCTATGAACACTATTGTAATGTTTGAAACCCTTTCCATCACATGGTAGGATAGAGTTTGATAGAAAAAAGAATATGAGGTGGGACAATAATGAGTTTCTTAACTAGCCAAACGCATTTGCATATTACTACTTGGGTAGTTGCAATCGTAATCTTTTTAATTGCAGCATTAATGGGCAAGCAGTCAAAAGGCTTACATATGACATTACGTTTATTCTACATTTTGATTATCATCACTGGTGGGGCACTATTCATTAAAGGCATGGATTATGGTATGGGTATGCTCTATGGCTTTAAATTCATAGGTGGTATTTTAGTCATTGGTATGATGGAAATGGTATTAGTTCGTCAAAAGAAAAATAAACCAACAGGCATGTTTTGGATTTTATTTGCAGTATTCTTATTGATTACATTGTTCCTTGGCTTCAAATTACCAATGGGTCAAGATTTCTTAGCATAATTTTGTAAAAGTCGTGAAGTTTTCGCTTCACGGCTTTTTATTTTTTGGGGAAGATGAAATTGCTTAGGTCGATCAGAGAATTGATCAGAGAACTGATCGGGTATGCCGAAGAAGTGCTCGAGTGGATCAGAAAACTGATCGGGTCCCGCAACCAAGTCGATGAATTGTATTTAATGGCGAAGTTGACACCTTTTTGTCGTAATTCATTTTGTCATTTTCGGAAAATATTTTGAAATGATAGCGAGGGGACTATTTTATTTGGTAAAATGACGAAGGATTGGTTTGAAAGAGAGGGAATAATAGTGAAATTCAAAAAGTGGATAAGTGCGACAGCTGCATCGCTTTTACTAGCAACTTCATTAGTAAGCGCTACACCAGTTGCACATGCTGATGAAGCGTCGACAAGAACGATTGCAGAAGAAAGCATCTATGATTTACTCGTTGACCGTTTCTTTAATGGTTCGGGCACTAACGATTTTGATACAAATACGCAAGACGCTACTAAATTTGCAGGAGGCGATTTTGCAGGTTTACAGGATAAACTAAAATTTATCGGAGAGATGGGCTTTACAATCGCTTCTATTGGCCCGATTTTTGCTACTGAGAAATATGATGGATCGATGCCGACGAGCTATTCTACAATTGAGCGTCATTTTGGGACATCTGAGGAGTTTCAAAGTGTCATTGAAGCCTATAAAGCTAAAAATGTAGCGGTCATGGTTGATTTTCCATTAAACAATGTAAGTCCGAATCATGAGTGGGCAAAAGATCCAGCGAAAAAGGATTGGATTGCCTCAACAAATAATGGACAAGTACAGTGGGACTTAACAAACAAAGATGTACAAGAAGCACTTATTAAATCAGCAACAGATTTTGTCTCTACATATGATGTTGGTGGGGTGCGATTAACAAATATTGCTGGTGCTGATACAGAATTTATCAATGCAGTGATTAAAGCATTAAAGGATACGAAAAAATCACTCTATGTGATTTCAAATGAAGAAAGTGATGCAAACTTTGATGCAAGCTTTTCTAAAGCTTCAGCTGATATTTACCGTAATATCTTTAAAAATGTTGATATGGATTCTACTAAGTTGATGGAACCTTTAACAGGTAAGAAACCAACTCAGATTATGATTGATACGCTAGAAACGCGTCGTTTTACATTTGATTCTGCAGCAGAAAATATGTTCCCACCAACGCGATTGAAAATGGCGATGGGTGCTTTATTTATGATGCCAGGAATTCCAGTTGTACAATATGGTACAGAAATTGCGATGAACGGGGAAACAAAGCCAGACACGCACCAAACATATAACTTTAAAACAGATACAGAATTAATCGACTATATTAAAAATGTCCAATCTTTACGTAATAAATCTGAGACATTACGTAATGGTGATTTTGAAGTTCTCACAAATGAAAATGGCCTACTTGTATTTACACGTACGTCCGATAAAGAGAAATGGGTCATCATGGTTAATAATACTAGTAAAACACAACGCATTGATTTAACACCTGCTCAGCTTGGTGAAGGTAAAATGTTAAATGGTATTATACATGAAGAAAAAGTTCGTATTAATGAAAAAGATGTTTATCCGATTATTTTAGATCGTGAAATGGTAGAGATTTATCAAGTTAGAAATGATGAAGGTTTTAATGTACCTTATATGGTAGCACTAGGATTAGTATGGCTTATATTCATAGGATTTGTAGTTGTTATTATTAGACGAGGTAAAGTACGACGTAAAGAGCAAGATACTCTAAAATAAAACCTTAATCAAGGCAGTTTATGCAGGATTAAATGATAAATCCCCTCAACACGTTTTTAGTGCGGAGGGGATTTTTGTTAAGCTTGATAGCTTTTATTCGTAAAGAAGATGGCGATTGTACCGGGTCCTACGTGTGAGCCGATAGCTGAACCGATCATTGTTACTTGAATGGCTTTTGGTGAAAATCTTTCTTGGATAGAAGCCTTTACTTCGTTGGCAAATTCCACATCATCGCTATGGCTAATACCAACAACTTTCTCAGAAAAATTATCACCGCGCGCCTGCATTAAATCTAACATGCGAGCAATGGCTTTTTTGCGTCCGCGAGATTTTTCAATCGGCACAAGTTTACCATCCTCTACATTTAAAATGGGTTTAATGCTTAGGAGCCCCCCAAGAAATGCGCTTGCTTTAGATACACGCCCACCTTTAGCAAGGTAATCTAAATCCTCTACCGTAAATAAGTGCTCCATTTGTGGGGTAAGGGCTGTAATTTTTGCTTCGATTTCTTCCAGTGAAGCACCTGTATTTCGAAGGCGAACGGCTTCTTCAACTACTAGGCCGAAACCTAGTGAAGCACATTTAGAATCGATAATAGCTAATTTAAGGGATGGATATTGCTCCTGTACTTGATTGCGAATCATGACCGCAGTATTATAGGTGCCTGATAACTCCGATGAAAAGGCAATATAGATTCCTTCCTCTTCATTTTTCGCTAGATTTTCGAAATGCTTAAGAAATAGCTCTGGTGATACTTGGGATGTTTTTGGGCGAGCACCTTGACGAATAGCATCGTAAATTTCTTTGGAATCAATCGAAATGACATCATCATATTCATTATTGTTCACTTGCACTCGTAGTGGAAGAAGTTCAATATTGTTTTCTTCGTAGTAAGACTTTGGTAAATCACATCCACTATCAGTAAAAATTTTCATCATTTGTCCCCCTAATTTAACATTCTTTTAACTCTATATGAAAGTTTTCAAATACCTATACTATATAACAGGTGAACACGTGTCGAGCTTTCACTTTCCACTCTATATTTCTCGAAACTACTTCCAAGTAAAATGTTATATAGATATATTATCATATCGAGTTCGAGTTTCAGTATAAATGCAACCTAGGAAATAGTGATGTATTTTTAAGTTTATTCAATAAGTACTCATTGAATAAAGGGTACTCCTGAATAAAGTTAAGCTGAAAAAAATGGGCTCATCACTAAAACGTGTGTTGATTTCCGTTCCGGCTGGGCGCTTTGTCGCTGCCGCTACGCTTTCGCGCAGATAAAACATTTGTTGTTGCTGTCGCTACGCTTTCGCACAGAGCAAAGCTTCCTGGGGGCGTCGGGGCAACAGGATGTTGGTCACGAAGGCGTTATCACAGGATGTGATGGTTTTAGCCTTCGTTCCTCTGACGCTGATCCCCGAGGAGTCGCCCAGCCTTCACTCCAATCAACTTTCATACATGGCATAGGTTTTAACAAATGTCATCCACAACTTTTGGTGAGGAGCCATTACTACTTGACTAGGATAATCTCAAGCGTTCGATGAGTAATTTAGCAATACCATCGTCATTATTGGTTGTCGTAATTTCGTTGGCAATATTTTTTAAAGCAGGGATGCCATTGCCCATTGCTACACCAATACCGGCATAATCAATCATTTCTAAATCATTGTCTTCATCACCGAATGCAATAATACGCTCGCGTGGGATACCTAAATCCTTTGCTACATGAGCGATACCTACAGCTTTATTTAAGCCACGGCGAACAATCTCAATAATATGAAGTGGCGCACCCCAACGACGATGTTCAATGACCTCTGCATGAACAGCATGTAAATGATCACGAATAATCATTGAATTCACGTCATTCGCTTGAATCAGTAAACTAGTAGGGTTATCAAGTAAATGGGTATAGAGATCCCCAAGAGTAATTTTAGGATTCCCCATATTAAATATATTTAATATCCTTGAATCCTCTGTATGCACATAAATATCGTCCTTAACCTCAGCAATAATATTTTCATATTCATAGCTATTGATAGAATCGACAACATCATGCACTACGCTTAAATCAATAGGAGTATGCTTAGTCTGCCAAGCAGCATTTTTTGGATGGTGGACGTAAGCACCATTAAAATTCACGATGGGCGTTGTAAGGCCAAGCTCGTGATAGTAAATATCACTCGCACGATAAGGACGACCGGTAGCAATCATAACTTGATGGCCTTGTTCCTTTGCCTGCAATAATGTTTTTTTAGTTTTTGCTGAAATTTGTTGTTGGTCCGTTAATAACGTACCATCTAAGTCCAAAACGATTAAATGCGGTTTCATAGCTCATTGCCCCTTTCTTATAATTTGAATAGTATCGTTTTGTAAACCATTCGTCAAAATTTTGTCACAGTGAAAAAAGTTTGCTAACATAAAGATGAGACAAAAGTTGGGAGTGACAAAGATGATTGTTGAGAAAGAATTGTGGGGAAACATTCCTTTATTACATATACATACGGAAAATATGAATGAAGAAACCCCGGTAGTAATTTTTTTACATGGTTTCACGAGTGCAAAAGAACATAACTTACATTATGCATATCAATTAGTAGGCAGAGGGGTGCGTGTCCTATTACCAGATGCAAAATTACATGGAGACCGTAGTGAAGGCCTGACTGAGATGCAATTGAGCTTACACTTTTGGGATATTGTTTTAAATTCTATTCATGAAGTTGAACAATTATATAATGAATTAAAGAATAAAAAATTATTAGTGAATGATCAAATTGGCGTTGCTGGTACATCAATGGGTGGAATTGTAACATCAGGTTGTTTAAAGCGTTATGATTGGATCAAAACAGCAGCAGTATGTATGGGTGCACCAAGTTTTACTAAATTAGCGGAGTATCAATTACAGCAATTCGCTAAAAACGGTGTGAATTTGCCAATGTCCGAAGAAGAAGTACAACAAACGAATGAACTTCTAGCTAAATATGATGTTAGTCTAACACCAGAAAAATTTGCAGGACGACCAGTTCTATTTTGGCATGGGGAGTTAGATAAAACTGTACCTTTCAATGAAACGTATAATTTTTATTTAACTTTACGTAAATATTATGTAACGAATCCAGAAAACTTGAAATTTTTAGCTAATAAGAAAGCAGGTCATGCTGTGTCACGTGATGGTATGCTAGCAGCAACTGAATGGCTTGCACAGCATTTGGCATAATAAGATGCATCTGCTATGATTAAGTTAACACTGTGACGGAAGGAGAAATACAGATGGATCAAGATATGAAAGACAGCATGTTCGGTGCATTAGAAAATGTAATTGACCCTGAGCTGGGTATTGATATCGTCAACTTAGGTTTAGTATATGATGTAGAGTTAGATGAAGAGGGTGCAGCAACCGTTACAATGACGTTAACGTCTATGGGCTGCCCAATGGGACCTGTTATTGTTGATCAAGTGAATACAGCATTAAGTGAGCTTCCAGAGGTAAAAAGTACAAATGTCAATATTGTATGGAATCCACCTTGGTCAAAAGATAGAATGTCACGCTATGCAAAAATGGCATTAGGTGTACGCTAAGTCCACTTAAAGCACAATGAAAAATCCCTGCTTATAACAGTAAGCGGGGATTTTTTTTGTCTAAAAACTAGTGTATTAACAAATTAAGATGGCATCTGAAAATAGGATATTTGGCAAAGCGAGAGGTTGATTTCCGTTCCGACTGGGCGCTTTCCTGGGGGCGTCCGATGAGCCGCTTCGCTGCGCTGCAGGGTCTCGGGCCAACATGATGTTGGTCACGAAGGCGTTATCACAGGATGTGATGGTTTTAGCCTTCGTTCCTCTATTGCTGATCCCCAAGGAGTCGCCCAGTCTCCACTCCAATCAACTGATTCACATTGCATGTATCCTCTGGTATGTCGTTTTAATGTAAGTGATAAAACGCAACTTTAGCAAAAGAGTTTCGTCTTGAGACAGCAACGACAATGTACAATTACGTCACTGTTTTAGGTCTATTCTGTTCAATTATGATGCGTCGTCATAGTGTCCAATTTTGAAATACATAAAATTTATAAAAGTTCTTCGGTATCGCTGATTGGAGTGGAAGGCTACTTGACTCCCGTGGGAAAGCGAGACAGGCGAGACCCTGAGGCCAACAGGATGTTGGTCACGAAGGCATTGTCACAGGAAGTGACGCATTTAGCCTTAGTTCCTTTAGCGGAGGAAGCGGCTCGACGCTCGCCCACAGGAAAGCGAGTAGCCTGGAACGGAAATCACCCCCTCGCTTTGCAGAAGTGCCATCATAATAGAACATAAAATCCCCGCTTATAACTCATAAGCGGGGATTTAACATGTAGCCTATTAATCAATACGACATATTTGTAACGGACAATTCTCACAGGCGATTTCATCCTTTAAAAATTTTAGATCGTGAATGGTTATGTAACCTTTTTCGAAAGATATAATATTGTGCTTCTTTAAGTCATTCAGCATGCGATTAATCATCTCTCGACTCGTCGCACATAAATTAGCGATTTCTGTATTTGTTAACGGGAAGTCAATATAAATAGTGCCATTTTCTAAAGGCTTCCCATAAGTATTCGAAAGACGGATAAGCGTTGAAAATAAAGCGCCCTTTTTCCCATTTAAAATCAAATCGCGCAAACGACTTTGATGCTTTAAATTTTCTGTTTGCAACCACTTCATATATTCCACCATTAAAATAGGTTGTTCCACTAGTAAAAGTTCCAATGATTCACGGCTTAGAACATATAAACTGGAGGGCTCTAATACTTTAGCAGTCATCGAATTATACGTAAGGTTACAAAATAATGAGCTTTCTCCAATGATACTATCAGGACCACAAATACGAATGGTTAATTCCTTCGCATTCTCGGTTTCCTGACTAATTGAGATAGCTCCTGTTTTTATATAATAAATTTCGTTCGCCCGTTTGCCCTCTAAAAAAATTTTACTATCCTTATTCACTTTAATAAAAACACCGTGCTTTTGAAAAAGATCGTGAAATTTCTCTTGTATATTATCCATAATAGCCATATCTTCAACACATCTCTTTCTTTTTGTAAAAATTGTTTAATTATTACAAAATCAGGTGAACAATTTACTAAATATAAGAAACAACATAGTTTTATTATAACGTAATTTTCCAGATATAAGTGAAGAAATTTTAGGGCTAATTCTTTGCTAAGGTTTGTCGTATGTTGTAAAATAAAGTTAGTCAAAAAAGGTCAAACATTTTTTACGAAATAGAATGGCAAACGGGATTCCGCTTAACATTATTGAAAAGGAGTGCTAAATATGCAATTTCAACAAACAAATGACAAAAAACCATTAGAACAATTCGGACGTAATTTAATAGAAGAAGTAAAAAACGGTAAAATGGACCCGGTTATCGGCCGTGATGAAGAAATTCGTAATGTCATTCGCATTTTAACACGCAAAACGAAAAATAACCCTGTCTTAATAGGTGAGCCGGGGGTTGGTAAAACAGCTATTGTAGAAGGATTAGCCCAACGTATAGTAAAGGGCGATGTTCCTGAAGGGTTAAAGGACTGCATACTGTATGAGTTGGATATGAGTGCCTTAATAGCAGGTGCTAGTTATCGTGGTCAATTTGAAGAGCGTTTAAAAGGTGTATTAAAAGAAGTAAAAGAATCAGAGGGGCGCATTATTTTATTTATCGATGAAATTCATACAATTGTTGGGGCAGGTAAAACGGATGGTGCAATGGACGCTGGGAATATGCTAAAGCCAATGCTTGCACGAGGTGAGCTACATTGTATTGGGGCTACAACATTAGATGAATACCGTATGTATATTGAAAAAGATCCTGCTTTAGAGCGTCGTTTCCAGCAGGTGCTTGTACGAGAGCCATCTATTGAAGATACAGTTTCCATATTACGAGGCTTGAAAGAGCGTTTTGAATTACATCATGCAGTACGTATTCATGACCGTGCGATTGTAGCGGCAGCAGAGCTTTCCAATCGCTATATTACAGAGCGTTTCCTACCAGATAAGGCGATCGATTTAATCGATGAAGCATGTGCGATGATTCGAACAGAAATTGATTCCATGCCACAGGAATTGGATGCGGTAACGCGCCGTATTATGCAGCTCGAAATTGAGGAGCAAGCATTGCGTAAAGAAAAAGACGAGGCAAGTAAAAAGCGTCTAGAGCAACTCAGTGAGGAATTAACAAAGCTCAAAGAATCCTCTGAGGGCATGCGTAAACAATGGGAAACCGAAAAAGAAGCGTTACATGGCATTCAGAAAAAGCGTGAAAAACTTGATAAATACCGCCGTGACTTAGATGAAGCAGAAAGTAAATATGATTTAAATAAAGCAGCTGAGCTACGTCATGGGAAAATTCCTACACTTGAAAAGGAAATTCAAGAGATGGAAAAACAATTAGAGAATGGTACGGAATCACGAATTTTACGTGAAGAGGTAACAGCTGATGAAATCGCATCAATCGTTTCGCGCTGGACAGGAATACCAGTGACGAAATTAGTAGAAGGTGAGCGTGAAAAATTACTGCGCTTAAAAGATACATTGCATGAGCGTGTAATTGGACAAGATAATGCTGTACAGCTTGTTACAGAAGCGGTATGGCGTGCTCGAGCAGGTATCAAGGATCCGCATCGACCAATTGGTAGCTTTTTATTCCTTGGTCCAACAGGTGTTGGTAAAACAGAGCTTGCGAAGGCACTAGCTGCACAGTTGTTTGATTCTGAGGATCATTTTATTCGCATTGATATGAGTGAGTATATGGAGAAACATAGCGTATCACGTCTTGTAGGGGCACCTCCAGGCTATGTTGGCTATGAGGAAGGTGGGCAATTAACAGAAGCTGTTCGCCGCAATCCATATTCAGTTGTATTATTAGATGAAATTGAAAAGGCCCATCCTGATGTAGCGAATATTTTACTACAAATTTTAGATGATGGGCGCATCACTGATAGTCAAGGGCGTATGGTTAACTTTACGAATGCAGTGGTCATTTTAACTTCTAATATTGGCTCAAGCTATTTAATGGAAGCAAAAGAAGACGATGCTGCTGTTGAAGATTTAGTGATGGCTGCACTACGTCAACATTTTAAACCAGAGCTATTAAATCGTATGGATGATATTATTATGTTCCATGCACTAACAGATGAGCATTTTACAGCCATTGCATGGAAATATATCGAACAGCTTGTCAAACGAGTTGCAGAGCAAGACATTACTTTACTAGTAGAACAAAATGTAGTTGATTGGGTTGTAGAACAAGGAGCAGATGCTCAGTTCGGCGCAAGACCATTAAAACGCTTCGTGCAACGTTATATTGAAACTGCGGTTGCAAAAGAATTGCTTCGAGGTGAGGTATTACCAGGAGAAACATTGCACATTAGAATGCATGATGGTCAATGTGTCGTTGAAAAATAACAAAAAAAACCTGTTCCGCATTGAGCGAAACAGGTTTTTTCTAGTTGAATTAATGATTGTCTGCAGCTTCTGGAGTTGATTCGTTTGGAATAACTGCACCGATAATGAAAACAAGAATTGTAAATACAACTGATGTGACAATAGCAGTTTCGAAATCAAAATCTACACCTAGTACAGAGCTTACTACGTAGTTTAACATTGAAACTAGTAGGAATGACCATATGAATGTTACGATATATCGCATTAATTTCACCTCAACCGAACTTTTTTATATCATTATCATATCATAACATAAATCGAAAAAAAAAGAACCTTTTCTGTGAAACATGGCGATTTTGTCACAACGATATCATCAATTGAGAACATTTTGGATGGTAAAATACTCGATTGGTTCATATCTATTTTCGATTTCTACTGTTTCCGAAAGTGAATCTTTTCTTAGCTTCTACATTAATGTGGAAACATGATTTTTAATTATTGTTGGCAGGTATGATTTTATAGAGTGATGCTATCTCATACTGAGGTGGCTTATCTGTGATGTGTTGGTCATTTTTAATTTGAAACTTTTTTACGTACCATTCGTATTATAAATAGACAATTCTAATTGATAGAACTGAAAAAAAGGGAGAAATGAATTTTTGAACCATTGAATGAAACAATTACTTTTTGTAATTTACTTGATTACCATTGCGGATGCGTATTACTCAACGTTGTTTATTGAACCAAAAACACCACCGCAGCACCAGACGATTAAAGCGTCTGCCATTACGTTGGAACAACTACGGTAGCAAACCTAACAAAAAGAGACGCACAACACGTCGTTTGAAACCTTCTGTGTTGCAACCCATCAAGCGATTTCTTCAGAGCACTATGGGTTCCAAAGAAAATGTGATCCTTAACGACCTATTAGAGAATAGTTTGGATATGCGTAGATTCATGCGAGAGTCACCTTTCATCTTTTTACGATATCGACTTTTACGTTGTTGATAATATATGTTAGCAATTGTTAGGCTAAAGCTGCAGATCTATTTGCAGCTTTTTTTCATTAACCGTCATTATTAAATTTTCAGCCTCACTTATCCCCCAAAATACGCTTTTTCCTGCATCAGCTCTAAAAGTTGTAGATGACATTTGTTAAATCGTTTGCCATGTATATAAGTTGATTGAAGACCCTTGATACTACTAGTTTTAAGACGTTAAAATTAATTCATCTTGCACCTCTCCTTAATTATGAGTTATAATTATGACCAGTTACTAATAATTGATAGTAAGAAAGCAGAGGGGTTGCTAAATGAACGCTGGTATTTTAGGAATTGCCAAATACGTTCCGGAGAAGGTCGTTACAAATTTTGATTTAGAAAAAATAATGGATACTTCGGATGAATGGATTCGAACTCGCACAGGGATTGAGCAACGTCATTTTGCTGCTGATGATCAGGAAACCTCAGATTTAGCAGTAGCTGCAGCAAAAGAGGCTATTGAAAAAGCGGGAATTTCACCAGAGGAAATAGGCTTAATCCTTGTAGCGACAGTAACACAAGATCAAAATTTTCCAAGTGTCGCATGTATGGTTCAGGAGCAAATTGGAGCAGTTAATGCAGCAGCGATGGACCAAGCGGCAGCTTGTGCAGGGTTTATATATAGTTTAGTGACGGCAAAGCAGTTTGTAGAATCAAATGCTTATAAATATGTCTTAGTAGTAGGTGTTGAAAAGCTGTCGAAAGTACTTGACTGGGAAGATCGTAATACCGCTGTGTTATTCGGTGACGGTGCAAGTGCGGCGATTGTTGGTCCAGTATCAGAAGGTAGAGGTATTTTATCATTTGAACTTGGTGCTGACGGTACGGGTGGAAAGAATTTGTATTTAACACAGCAAGATACAATTGCTATGAATGGCCGTGAAGTATTTAAATTTGCCGTTCGTCAAATGGGTGAATCTGCAATGAACGTTTTAGAAAAAGCAGGTTTAACAAAAGAAGACGTAGATTTTTTAGTGCCGCATCAGGCGAATATTCGAATTATGGAATCAGCTCGTGAGCGTCTAGAGTTACCACCGGAAAAAATGTCAAAAACGATTCACAAATATGGGAATACGTCGGCAGCATCTATTGGTATTTCCTTGGTAGATGAGCTTGAAGCAGGTAAGATAAAAGATGATGATATATTAGTACTTGTTGGATTTGGCGGGGGCTTAACATGGGGTGCCGTTACAATAAGATGGGGAAAATAATAACGAAAAATGCTTGAGGGGAGTAATACAATGAGTAAACGACGAGTAGTAATTACAGGAATTGGCGCAGTTACACCACTAGGAAATAGCATCGAAGAAACATGGACTAACATTAAAGCTGGAAAATCTGGCGTTGGCGAATTAACGCGTTTAAATAAAGATCTTTTCGCAGCAAAAATTGCTGCTGAAGTGAAAGATTTTAATATAGAAAAGTATATCGAACGTAAAGAAGCTCGTAAAATGGATCGCTTTACACAGTATGCTTTAGCAGCATCCATCATGGCGATGGAAGATGCACGATTAACAATCGATGAAGAGCTAGCACCACGTGCAGGTGTTTGGATTGGCTCTGGAATCGGTGGGATGGAAACATATGAACAACAATTTTTAACTTTCCAAGAGCGTGGAGCAAGAAGAGTAAGTCCATTCTTTATTCCAATGATGATTCCAGATATGGCTTCAGGCCAAGTGTCGATTCACTTTGGGGCAAAGGGCATTAACTCTTGTTCAGTAACTGCTTGTGCTTCAGGTACAAACTCTATTGGGGATGCTTTTAAAGTAATTGAACGTGGCGATGCAGATGTGATGATTTCTGGTGGTGCTGAGTCACCAATCGTTACGATGGCAGTAGCAGGTTTCTGCGCAAATACTGCTTTATCTTTAAATACAGATCCAGAAACAGCTTGCCGCCCATTCGATAAAAATCGCGATGGTTTCATTATCGGTGAAGGTGCGGGTATTGTTATTTTGGAAGAGTATGAGCACGCAAAAGCACGCGGTGCAAAAATTTATGCAGAAGTACTTGGCTATGGTGCAACAGGAGATGCACATCATATTACAGCTCCAGCTCCAGAAGGAGAAGGTGCTTCTCGTGCAATGATGCAAGCATTAACTGATGGCGGTGTAGAAGCTTCACAAGTTGACTATATTAACGCACATGGAACAAGTACACCATACAATGATTTATTTGAAACACAGGCAGTAAAAACTGTTTTTGGTGAACATGCCTATAAGCTTGCAATGAGTTCTACAAAATCAATGACAGGTCACTTATTAGGTGCAGCTGGTGGTGTTGAAGCTATTTTCACAGCGTTAGCACTTAAAGAAGGCATTTTGCCACCGACAATTAATTTAACAGACGCAGATCCAGAATGTGATTTGGATTATGTGCCGAATGAAGCTCGAAAAGCAGATATTCAATATGCAATGAGTAACTCACTTGGGTTTGGTGGACACAACGCTAGTCTACTATTCAAAAAAATCGAGGAATAATAAAGTAAAACTTTAATCAGTGGGAGCTTCATCTCCCACTGATTTTTAGTGTTCACCACCAAACGGGCTTTTATGGGCGGTTAATTAAGGTGTCATTATAGTAAATAAAGTAAGGCTCTTTTGCAAAACGAGTGGTTGATTTCCGTTCCGACTGGGCGCTTTGTTGCTGCCGCTTCGCTTTCGCACAGAGCAAAGCTTCCTGGGGGCGTCCGATGAGCCGCTTCGCTGCGCTGCAGGGTCCCATCTGTGACGCTGATCCCCAAGGAGTTGCCCAGCCTCCACTCCAATCAACCACTCAGCAGCAATAATAAAGGGTGTACAATCGCTTCACTGCTATAAGTTTATTCTGTCAAAAAAAACGTCAGCCTAATTTACGTGGCTGACGTCTTTTTTTATAGTTTTATGAATAGATGATAATTAAGAAGAAATAGAAAGGATGCCGTTATCTTGTTCCGACTCTTTTTATTTTTAATGAGCTACGGTTTATTAATTCTCTCCGTTGGGAATCTCATCTTGTATTTGAATTATCGGACACTCGGATATACCTGGATAGTTGTTTTTAAATTCATGGCACAAACAACGGCGTTTTATGTGGCAATTGGAGCAGCCATTGTGTTATGTGCTGTTGTGTTTGATCTTGGTTATGATAAAACTATAAACAAAGATAAGATGTAATGCTTAGATTACTCTTTTTTTGGCCAAGCTCTTACAAAAAATTTCAACAAAGGTACAGCATTTCTTCATTTCATGATAAATCTTTTGTCTTAGCGACGTGCACGACCAAGACCCATTGCTACTTCCATGCGTTTTAATGTAGCGCTAGCAATAGCATTTGCCTTTTCAGCACCTTCATCTAAAATGATGTCTAATTCTGATGATTCAACTAAGTTATAGAATTTCTCTTGAATTGGTGTCAGGTGATCAATAACTGTTGCTGCAACACCTTGTTTGAAACCACCATAGCCAACGCCTTCGTATTTTTTTACAAGATCGTCAATAGATACGCCTGAAATGGCAGATTCGATTGTTAGTAAATTAGAAACACCAGGTTTATTTTCCACATCAAATGCCACAATACCATCAGAGTCAGTAACAGCGGACTTAATTTTTTTCTCAATTTCTTTCGCTGAATCTAAAAGCTTGATAGTTGCTTTCGTATTTGGATCAGATTTACTCATTTTCTTTGTAGGCTCTTGTAGTGATTTGATACGAGCTCCTGCTTTTGGTAATTGAATTTCAGGAATCGTTAAAACGTCACCATAACGTTTGTTAAAACGCTCTGCTAGATCACGAGTAAGCTCAATGTGCTGCTTCTGATCATCACCGACAGGAACAATGTTTGTGTTATACAAAAGGATATCTGCTGCCATCAATGGTGGATATGTTAAAAGAGCGGCAGATACGCTTTCCTTACCGTGAGATTTATCCTTAAATTGTGTCATACGTTCAAGCTCACCAATCGATGCAACACATTGTAACATCCAGCCTGCCTGAGCATGAGCTGGCACTTCTGATTGAATAAATAATGTAGATTTTTTAGGATCGATGCCAGTAGCAATATACGTAGCTGCTAGGTTGCGAATATTTTGACGTAATTCTTTTGGATCTTGAGCCACTGTTATTGCATGCTGATCGACGATACAATAAACAGCATCTCCTTCATCTTGTAATGCAGGGAATTGCTTAAATGCACCTAAATAGTTCCCTAAAGTTACAATACCCGTTGGCTGTACGCCTGAAAAAATAGTTGTCATTGTCATTTCCTCCTTGAATTTCGTCCCTTAGACGTCGTTTTTACATAAGTACCAAAATAAAAAACATCATGCGTCCTCATTAGTTTTCTAATGAAGGGACGAATGATGTTTGAATCCGCGGTACCACCCAGCTTGCCTATAACGGCCACTCTTCTTCGTAACGTGAAGGGACGAGCTTTGCTAATAGACTTAAGTAAGAAACTAAGACGTTCACAAAGCTAACTCGGAAGTCCATTCCAAATGCTTACACGATCTGTTTGCAGCAACCACAGACTCTCTTAACGTGTAAAGGCAAATGTACTACTCTTCGTCAGCGTTTTTTAGCTCAATAACTGTCTGCCATCTGTATGGATGGCGAGGTGAATTCACCAAAGACATAATTGATTTATTGCAAAAAATTATATTATAAAGTCTCGGTGAAAAGCAAGTGTGTAAAGTCAGACTTTTGGCGGTGTTCTTTCACGGAAAAAAATTATATGCTACTTTTGCTGCTTTTTTATTTCAGTGTGGCAATAAATGGTTTCTGTCGAACGCGAAAGGCATTATAGCGATATCCTAAATAATATTTAGGTGTGGCTCATCACAAAAAGTTACGGATGACATTTGTTAAAACACATACCATATACATAAGTTGATCTTCGTTCCGACTGGGTGACTCCTTGGGGATTAGCAATAGAGGAACGAAGGCTAAAACCATCACATCCTGTGATAACGCCTTCGTGACCAACATCGGTGCTGTTGCTGTCGCTGCGCTTTCGCACAAACAAAACCCTCTGCTGCCGCTACGTTAGCACTACGCTTTCGCGCAGAAAACATCTGTTGGCCCAAGCGGCTCATCGGACGCCCCCAGGAAGCTTTGCTCTGTGCGAAAGCGAAGCGGCAGCAACAACAAATGTTTTCTGTAGCGAAAGCAAAGCGGCAGCTACAAAGCGCCTAGTCGGAACGGAAATCAACCACACGTTATGGTAACAATCTATTTATTTGGAAATGCAACCGATATTAGTAAATATACGTCTATATTGTACACGCAGAATCAACAATATTCTCGTTTAAAATTTTTAAATGAGAACAAAAACAATCGAACAGTGGATGTTTAAAATGCTCTGCGAATGGGCATATTATTAGTAGTTCATTAGACATCCCAAGAAGTAACTACTTTGAAGTTTGTGTGAAGAGAAAGAAAATTTCGTGTGAAATGGTCATTCTTTTTTTATTGGAACTATATTCAAACATCACAGAGTACTGTATAATGGTATGTATATTTACATTACATTAATTCTAATTTAACACACTAGTTTATAGATAATGATTAAAAGGAAAGGATGTGTCAGTATGATAGTAACTTTATTTACATCACCGAGTTGTACGTCTTGCCGAAAAGCTAAAGCATGGTTAGAGGAGCATGAAATCCCATATACAGAACGTAATATATTTTCTGAACCATTAAGCATTAGTGAAATTAAAGAAATTTTACGTATGACAGAAGATGGTACGGATGAAATCATTTCAACTCGATCAAAAATTTTCCAGAAATTAAATGTTGATGTTGAAAGCTTGCCATTGCAACGTTTATATGAATTAATTCAAGAGTATCCAGGTTTATTACGTCGTCCCATTATTTTAGATGAAAAACGTTTACAGGTCGGCTACAACGAAGATGAAATTCGCCGTTTCCTACCTCGAAAGGTTCGTGCTTATCAACTGCAAGAAGCACAGCGTATGGTGAACTAATTTCGCCGTATTCAGCATAGAATAAGTATTAGATGTTACATATGCAACAAGCATATTGTGAC
Source organism: Lysinibacillus sp. NPDC097214 (assembly GCF_050277945.1). Lineage (NCBI taxonomy): Bacteria > Bacillati > Bacillota > Bacilli > Caryophanales > Bacillaceae > Lysinibacillus > Lysinibacillus sp. NPDC097214. The sequence goes on along the minus strand of NZ_JBNNSS010000006.1, from coordinate 82,326 downwards.
ATCTATTTTTTTGTGTTTTATTTATGCAAAACCTTCTATATAAAGTATAATAAATAATAGGGAAAAGTCATATATATTCGGTAAAGTATGTTAAACTTGATTTTAGCTTAATAGTTTACTACAATTTCAATAATTCAAATATCTTCTGTGAAACGGTGTATATCCTTTTCATTTTATGACAGAACAGCATACAATATAATTAGAGACAACTGTGGACATTAATTTTTTGATTTCGGTTGCTCGATGGGTTTACTGTAGTGTGGTCAAAGGTTGAAAAACAAAAATGAAGTATGAGGTTAAAAACAATGAATAATAGCATACTAATGAAACAAAACTGTTTTTCGACAAATGACAGTGAAGGGAGATGAGGTCTAGTGGACATCGAACGTGTAAACGAAAATACACTCAAGCTCTTTATTACGTACAATGATATAGAGGATCGCGGCTATAGTCGTGAAGAAATTTGGTACAATCGAGCAAAGGGTGAACAACTTTTTTGGGATATGATTGATGAAGTAAACACGGAGGATTATTTTGATGTAGAAGGTCCAATTTGGATTCATATCAATGCTTCTGAAGTAGGCTTAGAGATCATTGTCACACGTGCACATATTTTAAAAGACGGTGAAACCTTAGATGGTTCTTCGCATTTTGATGAACACAAAGATATGTTTGCTCCATTCGAGGACGTTGGAGAGGATCTTCTTAGTCAACTAACTCAATTTGGTGACATTGATGAGTCAGAATTATTTATGGATACAGACATTTATGTTTATAAATTTAAAGATATTGATGAGTTAATCCCTGTAGCAAAACGCATAACAGATGAATTAGTGGATTCCTCATTATTTAAATATGAAGATTGGTACTACCTAGTAGTTGACTTCGTGAACGCAGAAGAAGAACTAAATCATCACGATAGAAATGCGGTTATCAAAGAATTTTTAATCCCATCGAATTTCACAATCCATCGTTTAGAGGAATATGGCGAAAAAATTATGGAATTTGATTGCTTTGAAACTGTACGAAAATATTTTATTTAAAGTAATGAGTACTTGATTCAGTGGCTTAGACTGTAGACAAACTTGGTGATTATCAAGTTGTTTACAGTCTTTTTATTTAAAAGTATTTATAGATATGGGAAGTACCGTTGTGCTTCACTACAACACTGGAAGTAGAAGATAGCAATTTTTAAATTTCAAGAAAAAGCCGCTCTTTATTTGTCGCTATAAAAAGGCTCCTTTACAATTAGTCAAAAAGGAGATGATTTTATGCTTATGGCCTATGACGAGCAGCAGCAGATTTTTCTCCCATACGAATATTCAAGGGAAGCTTTACAACGATATAGATTGCAGATGAAATTTTATTGTCCCCAATGCCAGCGGCCTGTCCAATTAAAGATAGGTCAATATAATATCCCCCATTTCGCTCATATTGCTACTAATAGCTGTGTACAGTTATTTGCAGAGGGTGAATCAAAACTTCATTTACAAGGAAAAGTCCAATTATTTGAATGGCTAAAAAAACTCGGGCATACAGTAAAGCTGGAGCCTTATTTACGAAAGCTTTCACAGCGGCCAGATATGCTTCTGATAAAAGAGCATAAGCAAATTGCCATTGAATTTCAATGTAGTACGATTTCTCATGAAAAGTGGCTATTGCGTACATCTGGATATGAGAAAAATGCTATACAGCCATTGTGGCTTTTTCAAACGCCTCAAAGACAAACTACACAAGGTATACAAAAGATTTCTATTTCTCCAATTATGCAAAAGGTGATAAATGCTACAGCACTAGGTTTGTCTTATTTAGTGACCTATGATGCAAACACATCGAGATTTATTTATTGGACGAATCTTCTTCATGTTCATGGGCATACTTTTATAGGTAAAGTACAGGAATTAACTATTCACAAGCAACATTTTCCTTTTTATGAGCCTAAGACAATTACGAAAGAGGAATTTCATCTTTATTGGCAGCTTTATAAAAAGTATTGTAAGCAATTCGTATATCAACGATTATTCCATAGTAAAAATGGGGTACAAGATTCATTTTTACGAAGTAGTTATGAGTTACGCTTTGCTTTAACGGGGATGCCTGATTACGTAGGTGTTCCGGTAAAAGGTGAAGAGGCGATACCGATGTTTTCTATAGAGTGGCAAACGATTTTCCTTCATTTTTGTCGCCGAGTACAATTAGAACCTCATGAACTAGACGAGAGACATATTCGATCGTTTTTAAGCCAACAAAATATAGAGGTTACAACCCAAGCTGTACAAGCTATTAAAAATTACGGAATGGTGCTGGCGAAAAGTTATGAAAAAGATAATGATTTTCCGGAAATTTGTGAGCAAGTGTACGCACATTTATTTGCAATTGCCGCAATATACTGAGAAAATATGAGAGTGTAGGAAAAACTCACATATAAAGGGGGCTGGCACATGGCTAGTAATCAAGTTTTAGTAAGAAATGAAGTTCCAGAAGAGTTAACTTGGCGCTTGGAGGATATATTTGCAACTGATGCCCTATGGGAAGAAGAGTATAAAGAAGTTGCGGAACTTGCAAAAAAAGCGCCTAGCTATGCGGGTACTGTAAAAAATGGAGCAGATGCATTAGTAGCAGTTCTAACTTATCACGATGAAATTTATGAACGTACAATGAAGCTTTACACGTATGCTCATATGCGCAATGACCAAGATACGACAAATAGTTTCTACCAAGATATGAATAGTCGTATTCAAACATTAGCGACTAGTATCTCAGCAGCCCTATCGTTCTTAACACCTGAGATTTTATCATTGAGTGAAGAAACAATAGAACGTTACTTAGCAGAAAACAAAGACTTACAATTGTATAAGCAATCTTTAAAAGAAATTACGATGGCACGTCCGCACGTATTACCAGCAGAGCAGGAAGCATTACTTGCACAAATGTCTGAGGTTACAGGCACGGCTTCAAATACATTTAGTATGTTAAACAACGCTGATATTGTCTTCCCTAAAGTGAAGAATGAAGAAGGGGAAGAAGTACAGCTAACTCACGGTAACTATATTAAGTTTTTAGAAAGTAAAGATCGCACGGTTCGTGAAAATGCTTTTAAAGCAATGTACGAAACTTACGGTAACTTTAAAAATACGTTTTCTGCTACATTAACGGGCAATGTGAAAAAGCATAATGTCAGTGCACGTCTTCGTAATTATGATTCTGCACGCCACGCAGCAATGTCTAACAACTTCATTCCAGAAAGTGTTTATGATCAATTAGTAGAAACAATCCATAAGCATTTACCAGCTATGCAGCGCTATATTTCATTACGTAAGAAGCTTTTAGGTGTAGACGAACTGCATATGTGGGATTTATTTGCCCCACTCGTTAAGGAAGTTGATATGAAAATCACTTACGACGAAGCGAAGGATATTTTAGTAAAAGCTTTAGCGCCACTAGGTGAGGAATATCAAGGCATTGTTCAAGGTGGACTTGATCATCGTTGGGTGGATGTCTTAGAAAACAAAGGGAAACGCAGTGGTGCGTACTCTTCGGGCGCCTATGGAACAAATCCATATATTTTAATGAACTGGCAAGACAATGTTAATAATTTGTTTACATTAGCTCATGAATTTGGACATAGTGTACACAGTTATTATTCACGTAAAAATCAGCCGTTTGTTTATGGCGATTATTCTATTTTTGTTGCTGAAGTAGCTTCAACATGTAATGAAGAGCTGTTAAATGATTATTTACTGAAAACAATTGAGGATCCACAACAGAAGATTTATTTATTAAATCATTGGCTAGACGGCTTCAGAAGTACTGTTTTCAGACAAACAATGTTTGCTGAATTTGAACACCTAATCCACCAAATGGATAAGAATGGCGAATCTTTAACAGCAGAGCGTCTAACAGAGGTTTATTATAATTTAAATAAACAATACTTCGGCGAGGATATTGTTGTAGATGAGGAAATCGGCTTAGAATGGGCTCGTATCCCACACTTCTACTATAATTACTATGTGTATCAATATGCTACAGGTAAATCAGCTGCAACAGCATTAAGTAAACAGATTTTAGAAGAGGGTACACCAGCTGTAGAACGTTATATTAATAACTTCTTAAAAGCAGGTTGCTCTGATTTCCCAATTGAGGTATTAAAGGCAGCAGGGGTTGATATGAACGTTGCAAAACCAATTGATGATGCATGTAAAGTATTTGAAGAACGTTTAAATGAGTTAGAAAAATTATTGTTGAATAATTAATTTGGAAGGCTGTAGGAATTTCCCTGCAGCCTTTTTCTATGATTAATTAAATAATAAAAATTTAAAGAATAATGATTTTTTTTGATTTCTAAATGTTTAAAAGTGCGTATCTTGAAAAAATACTGTTTGTAATCGCTTTCTATTTGACAAATTTGTGAATCTATCATCGGACTTATTGCTATATTTACTATTCCATGATAAATTGATTCATGTGAAATAAATCACAAAAACAAACATACACCCCTTTGTTTGAACGTGAACATTTCTCCCATCCCCTTTGTGAAAAAGAGGCGTCACTATCTGTCGAGGATAGTGGCGCTTCTTTTATTTTTTGAGAAGTATTCCGATAAATCGCAGAAACGTTCCGATAAATAAATAAAGTTGACATAATAATTTTTCAACAACAAGAACAGGGACACAACATTAAATGTGTTGTGTCCCTGTCTTTAGAATAATAGTATAATAGCATTATTTAATACGCCACAATGTAGCGTGGTCTGTCTGAATTCGTTCAATCTTTTGCTGTAGCATACGCTTCTTTAATTCACGTTCAGCATTTTGTTCTGTTGATGAGTAGATGAAAGCTACTTCATTTGTTGAAAGGGTATGGAATTTTGCAAATAACTCTTCCATTGTTGGTAATGGTTGTCGCACAAGCTGTTCATCCATCATCTCTTGTAAAATATGTTCATAAACTTCATAGGAATAGCTACCACTAACTTTAAGTCCCTCATCTTCAATACATTCATTGAAAAATACAATGCTAGGTACTTCATCAACTTCCATTTCACGTTTAATATATAAATCGCATTGGAAGGCACGCGCTGCTTCCTTTGAACCAAAGTCTGTGGAAAATTCATTCATGTCTAATTGAACATCTTCCGCAATTTTTAACAGCGTAGCATAAGAATTGACATCTTGTTGGTTTAGTAATACATATTCTTGTAGTTTCGACAAATAGCGTGCTCCTGCACGTTTGCCCTGTAACTCTGCTGCTTTAATGGCGATCGATGGTAAAACAGGGTGATTAATGTCGAGTTCAATACCTGATACACAACCCTTTACACGCTTACTCAAACAATTCAAAGAGGCAAGCTCTGTGCTTAGTACAAAGCGCCATGTAAAGTAATGATTGTACTCTAGTTGTAACTTACGAAGAACGGCTTGCATATTATAAGCTTCTGGACAAAGTGGATCTACGAAAATATACAATTCAATAGGCTTATTAGCAGTAGAAATCTCAGGAGTTGGCTCTTGTAGCATTTGAATATTATTCACGTAACAATTCCCCCTCATCGTCATTTGGTGTATTAATCATGTGATGAGCTGTTAATACTAAACGTTGATAATAAATTTCACGGAACTTACCTTCCATCCCAACTTCATCCATCGCTTCGGACATACATTCAAGCCAAGCTTGAGCACGATCAGGTGTAATCGGAAAATTCATATGACGTGCACGCATCATTGGATGGCCATGCTCCTCAGTAAAAAGATTTGGTCCACCTAAATACTGTGTCTGAAATTGAATTTGCTTGCGGGCTGTCTCTGTTAAATCTTTCGGAAAGATTGGAATAAGATCAGGATGCTGTGCAACTCTTCTATAGAACGCATGGATTAGCTCTGAAAGCTTTTCAGCCCCCAGCTCCTCATAAGGAACAGTGTATTTTCGACTCATAAGTTAAATGCCCCTTTAATTCTTTATATCGTAAAGTATATTTTTATACTTAGTCATTTTTTAAAATGTGAATTTCTTGTGACTACCTTCATTCTATCAACGTCTTTTCGTTAACACAAACAAACCGCTCTTCCGAAATGTTTTTCGCTAAAAAAGCACAAATTTCACCACGTGGGTGAAATTTGCTGAAAAAGACTGTATTAACAATGATTATGCGCTTAAACGGTGTAGTAATTCATCACTTTTTTGACATAATTCTGTGTTTCTTTGAAAGGAGGAACACCACCATACTTTGTAACGCGTGAAGCTCCTGCGTTATAAGCAGCTAATGCTAATGTAGGATCATTATCAAATTTATCTAGCATTTGGCGTATATATTTGGCTCCTGCCATAATATTTTGCTCTGGATCAAAGGCGTTTGTAACCCCTAAATGTTGCGCTGTTTGCGGCATTAATTGCATTAATCCTTGTGCTCCAGCATGACTAACCACATTTGCATTAAAATTAGACTCTTGCTTAATCACGGCAGCGATAAGTTTCTCAGGTACATTATATGTAGCGGCTGCCTTTTGAATAATCGAAGCGTACTGATTCGCACCTGCTAATGAATTGGCGTAGGCAGTTGAACCGATTACGTTATCCGAAACATAGGAGTCGAGTTTTGTACTAGTTGTACTAGATTGTGTGTTTGCTAATGCCGCTTGTACAGATGAAGGGATAAAGACGCTATTAGAACCACTATAAAGTAATGATTGATACGCATTCTTTTGCATGTTTTCAGATAACCCATTTAAACTACTAAACTGATTCATCAATGACGAAGCGCTTGAAACACCTCCGAGCAAACTAGATAATTTTGCATTGTTAGAAGTAGTTGAGTCGCCGAGCATTTCGCTAATCATGTCTGAAAACAGAGAATTGCTGTCTGTAAGATTGTTTGACGATGAATTTTCTGAAGATCCTAGTGTTTGTAATGCTTGAATGTCAAGTAAAGTTCTGAGTGATTGGATATCCAAGGAGTTGCCACCCTTTCTTGTTATACTAGCTAAGCTATTGGTATTGTTATTGTTTTTTATTCATTTGTAATGCTTTCATAAAACGCGCAATTTTTTTATCTGTGGCCCGTTTTTCAATACCATATTGCTGTAGAAATTCGTCGAAGATTGCATTTCCTTTTATTGCATCTTTTGATTCATATTCTACCTCATAATCATCGCACTGCAAATAGAAAGAATGATCGAATACTAGAAGGCCATCCTTATAAGGAATTTCGACACGATCTGTTGTCAGTGAACCGAATATCTCCAATTCTTCCAAAGGAATGTTAAAGAGAGCTAGTCTTTTTGCTACTTCTTGGGCATAGAAACCTTCACCAGCAAGCATTTTCTTAGCTTGCTCAGCAGTTATTTCGTCAGTCGTCTCTAAATGTGCATGCTCTGCATTTTTTTCTTTTAAAGTACATTCAAAATATTTGTCGATTTGTCTAATACGAAGCCCGCTTTGGAGTTTCCGAATAGCTTGAGAAGGTGTGTCGAAATAATGATTTGTTTGACGATGAATAGCATTTTCGGAAATGTTGAATTCTTGCAGTAAATGTTCGTATTGTTGTTTTGTTAAAAGATTTTTAAACTCTATTTCAAGTTGTTGTGCCATTATGTTCACCTTTTTATTTTAATTTTTTATGTGTGTTGATTAGGAGGAAATAGCATAGCGTGTGGTTGATTTCCGTTCCAGCTGGGCGCTTTCCTGGGGGCGTCCGATGAGCCGCTTCACTCGCGTTGCTCGTTGCAGGGTCTCATCTGTGACGCTGATCCCCAAGGAGTCGCCCAGCTTCCACTCCAATCAACTTATATGCATACATACGTTTTAGCAAAATATCATCCCAAAATTCTGATGATGGAAGAAATTTAGTATGGCTCATTACAATAGCAAGGGGGTGATTTCCGTTTCGCTAAGACCAACAAATGTTTTCTGTACGAAAGCGTAGCGGCAGCAACAGCATCGATGTTGGTCACGAAGGTGTTATCACAGGATGTAATGTTTTAGCCTTCGTTCCTCTATTGCTGATCCCAAAGGAGTCGCCCAGTCGGAACGGAAATCAGCTACACGCTATGATAAAAAGTTTCGTTCGTTATTTCATTGATTTAGTATTTACACACTGCAACTAATTACCCTCTATGCTAAAATAAGAAGAAGAGTACGACGAAAAGGGGAACCGCGTGTGCGTAAAATTTATACAATAGAAACATTAAATTTTGAAAATGAACAACTTCATTTTAGTTTAAACGACAATGAAGTAAATTTACAGTTAAAACCTGCTGCACAATTAATAGCAGATTCTGATGACTTTGCGTTTATTTATTTACTGGATGCAGGAGAGGATTATCATTACTTGCGTTTTCCGCCGAGTAGTTGGGATCAACTTGTACATATTTTACAAAAAAAGAAAAATCCAAAGCTACAACTAGGTGAAGAAGTTATTGAGCTTACAAATTTTTACGATGAATTGGAAATGCTCGTGTATAATATTGAAGGAAATTACAATTATGGGGCGGAATTTGTCCAAGCGGTGGAACAACACTTCAAGACAATTCTTGCTGAGTAAAAAGACAAAACGAACAGACGGTGTTGGTTTTGTTCGATACCGAATGTCGGGAGGTTTTTGTGATGGGACAATGGGAAATATTTTTAAGTCCTTATAAACAAGCAGTAGATGAGTTAAAAGTAAAATTAAAGGGTATGCGTTCGCAGTTTGGTATTGTTAATGCAAATTCACCAATTGAGTTTGTGACAGGACGTGTAAAGCCTTTAGCAAGTATATATGATAAAACATTAGAAAAAGGACTTTCCTTTGAACCTTCTAAACAGCTAGGTGACGAGCTAGGGGATATCGCAGGCTTACGTATTATGTGTCAGTTTGTAGATGATATTTCAACAGTTACGGAGCTTATACGGCAACGTAAAGATATGCGTGTAGTGGAAGAGCGTGACTATATTACACATAATAAGCCAAGTGGCTACCGCTCATATCATATGATTGTGGAGTATCCTGTAGAGACGATACAGGGGAAAAAAGTGGTATTAGCTGAAATTCAAATAAGAACACTAGCCATGAATTTCTGGGCATCTATTGAGCATTCTTTAAATTATAAATATAAAGGCATGTTCCCGGAGGAAATTAAAAATCGCCTTCAAAGTGCAGCAGAGGCCGCTTTCCGATTGGATGAGGAAATGTCGTCCATTCGTAGTGAGATACAAGAAGCGCAGGCCTATTTCAGTGAATATAAAGAAGCATCGAATCCTAATTTACTATCGGAGAAGGAGCGTGACTCAAAATGAAATTTTCCATTCAATCACGTAGAGATGCACAGTCGAACGAATTAATGGAGCTAGCTAGAACGTATTTGCAGGATTTTGGGTTAACTTATGATGAAGAGGCTCCTGAAATCGTAATCTCTATTGGAGGAGATGGCACTTTACTACATGCCTTTCATCGATATGCTCATTTGCTAGATCAGGTTGCCTTCGTAGGTATTCATACGGGACATTTAGGATTTTATGCGGATTGGAAGCCATCTGAATTAGAAAAGCTTGTTTTATCCATTGCCAAAAAGGAATTTAACGTTGTGGAGTATCCACTACTAGAGGTAAAGGTGGAGCATCATAATGCAGAATCCAATACGTATTTAGCGCTAAATGAAGCAACTGTGAAATCACCTGATGTCACACTTGTTATGGATGTGGAGTTAAATGGTAATCAGTTTGAACGTTTCCGTGGAGACGGTCTTTGTGTATCAACGCCTTCTGGTAGTACAGCTTATAATAAAGCACTCGGTGGAGCAATTATTCATCCGACTTTAGCGGCACTCCAAATTACTGAGATAGCATCTATCAATAACCGTGTCTTCCGTACAGTTGGTTCACCACTCATTTTACCAGCACACCATCACTGTGTTTTACGTCCAGTAAATGAACAAAACTTTAATATGACAGTCGATCATTTACAAGTCACACAAGGTGATGTGAAGTCGATTGCATTTAATGTAGCAAATGAAAGAGTGCGTTTTGCACGTTTCCGTCCATTCCCGTTCTGGGAACGAGTACATGAATCATTCGTGGCCAATGAGTAAAATGGATACAAGGTTTACACTGCATTTTATAGCGGAAAAGGAAGGTCAACTACTCAGGGAGGCCTTAGCTGAATGGCGCGTCTCCAAGCGAGCTTTAACGGCTATTAAATTTGATGGAGGCTTTCTGACAGTAAATGATGTCGAACGCAATGTTCGACATCCTCTTCACGTTGGAGATCGAGTTGAAGTTACATTCCCTCCAGAAGAAAAAAGTGAAGGGCTCGCTGTTGAACACGGTGAACTTTCTATTATTTACGAAGATGAAGCAATTTTAGTGCTTAATAAGCCAGCACATCAAAGTACGATTCCTTCGCGTGAGCATCCAACACATAGTGTAGCGAATCTAGTATGTGGTCATTTTCAGCAGCAAGGTCTAGCATCAACGGCTCATATCGTCACGAGACTTGATCGTGATACTTCTGGCTTGCTATGCATTGCCAAACATGCTCATATTCATCATTTAACAGGACTTGCACAGCGCAGCGGAGAGATTTCTCGACAATATGAAGCAGTTGTACATGGACATGTGGCACAAGATGTACAATCTATCATAGCTCCTATTGGACGCAAGGAGACGAGTATTATTGAGCGAGAGGTGCGTGAAGACGGTCAATTTGCGCATACAGACGTGACCATTTTAAGGCACTTTTATTTACAGGGTGAACCGATGACACATATACAACTAAAGTTGCACACTGGGCGAACACACCAAATTCGTGTGCATATGGCCCATGTAGGACATCCACTTGTTGGAGATGAGCTTTACGGTGGAAGTCGTGATCATATAAATAGACAAGCCTTACATTGTGTATCCTTAAAGATGCTTCATCCTTTGACAGGTGAGAAGTTACAATTTACAAGTAACGTAAACGAAGATATGCAGTTATTATTGAATGACTCCTTAGTTTGAAGTTTATTCCTTCAAAATCTATAACGGAAGACTATCTAAACAGTCATTAGTTCACAAAGCGTGAAAACTATTACTGAATCATGTTATATATTTAAGGAGATGTTCGCACAAACGGGCATCTCTTTATCATTTTATAAGTTTTCTTAAAAACATCGTAACAGAACAGAAAGCGATTGTAGGGTATAGTAGAGTAGAGGATTTTTTAGGTATATTACCATAACGTGTGGTTGATTTCCGTTCCGACTGGGCGCTTTGTTGCTGCCGCTTCGCTTTCGCACAGAGCAAAGCTTCCTGGGGGCGTCGGGGCAACAGGTGTTTTTTGTGCGAAAGCGCAGTGCAACGTAGCGGCAGCGACAGGATGTTGGTCACGAAGGCGTTATCACAGGACGTTGGTCACGAAGGCGTTATCACAGGACGTGATGCTTTTAGCCTTCGTTCCCCTCCCGCTTCGCTGCAGGGTCTCGGGCCAACAGATGTCTTTTGCGCGAAAGCGTGAGTGCAACGTAGCGGCAGCAGCACGATGTTGGTCACGAAGGCGTTATCACAGGATGTGATGGTTTTAGCCTTCGTTCCTCTGACGCTGATCCCCAAGGAGTCGCCCAGTCGCCACTTCAATCAACTATTTATGCCATACGGTTAATAAATGTCATCTCCAACTTTTGGTGAGGAGCTAGTTTTTATTCAGTAAAGGTGAAAAATGGAAACTTTTATCTATAGATTTTTCCAATTAGGTTACGGAGATGTTGTAGGTTACTATGTAGTAAAAAAAGGGTTTGCAGAAAAGGTATCTTACCCTCTATTATATAAAAGGTAGATTTACGGAATTGCCCGTATCAATGATTTATTGCTCGGAAGGAGGGGACAAGCATGATAGAGGAAAGAAATGAAAAGGATGACGTGCAATTCGACGAGGCACGTTTGCGAGAAATGCTCGAAGCACATGATATTAACGCATTCCGCGATGAGTTTTTAGAGCTTCATCCATATGATCAGGCAACGTTTTATGAGAAGGTGGAGCCTGATATACGAAAGATCATCTATTCGTTCTTGTCTCCTACGGAAATGGCTGATATTTTTGAGGCAATCGAAATAGATGATGATGAATACACAGCGTATCTGGCTGAGATGGAACCGTCATATGGTGCAGAAATGCTTTCTCATATGTATGCAGATGATGCAGCAGACGTTTTAAATGAATTGGATACGAAACAACGTGAAAGCTATTTAGGCATGATGGATGAGGAGACAGCTGAAGAGATTAATGAGCTATTAAGCTATGACGAAGGTACAGCTGGTTCTATCATGACGACTGAATATGTAGCGATACCAGAAAATTCTACTGTTCGTTCAGCAATGGCGATTTTACGGAAAGAAGCACCAGATGCTGAAACCATTTATTATATTTTTGTCGTGGATGAATCACATCTATTAACAGGTGTTATTTCGCTTCGTGATTTAATTATTGCTGATGAAGATACCCGTATACGTTCGATTATGAATGAACGTGTTGTGATGGTGCACGCAGGGGATGACCAAGAAGAGGTTGCCCAAATTATGAAGGACTATAACTTCTTAGCGACACCAGTTATTGACGATAAGGGTGAATTGCTAGGGATTATTACAGTCGACGATATTATCGACGTTATTGATGAGGAAGCATCGGAGGATTACTCTAAATTAGCGGGTATTTCCGATATGGATAAATTTGATACAACCTCGTTCCAAGCGGCTAAAAAACGTTTACCATGGCTTGTCATATTATTATTTTTAGGGATGTTGACAGCAAATTTGATGGGACAGTTTGAAGCAACGTTAGAACAGGTTGCGTTACTCGCGGTGTTTATCCCTCTTATTTCAGGTACTTCTGGAAATAGTGGAACACAGGCACTAGCGGTAGCTATTCGAGGAATTGCGACAGGAGATGTCGAAGAACATAGTAAGCTAAAATTACTCCTACGTGAAGCAGGCACGGGCTTAATGTCTGGAATTGTTTGTGGACTGATTGTGATCGGCATCGTCTATATTTGGAAACAAGAGCTTATTCTTGGAATGCTGGTAGGAGCGGCGCTTTGTGGTTCAATTTTAGTAGCAACGCTTGCAGGTTCTTTTATTCCACTGCTGATGCATCGCCTGAAAATTGATCCAGCCGTTGCATCAGGACCATTTATTACAACATTAAATGATATTACAAGTATTTTAATTTACTTAGGTTTGGCGACAACATTCATAAGCAAAATAGGCTGAGAACCAATTTTCTTCCTTTCGCATATTGTATGAAAAAAGGGAAGTGAGTAATGTGGGTCAAGAGCCACGCTTGTTTATAAAGTCACCATCATATTTTTTAAATATTTCTAAGGTGCTACATGAACTTGATTTGGATGAAAGTACGTCAGTGTATAGTAAGGACGGCTATTTCGATGAACAAACGATTGAAGAAAAAGAAGAAGTGGTTGAAGAAGTACAAATAGATCCGTATTTACTAAAGCAACTTCAATTTTTAGAAAAGCCGTTTCGACAAAAAGCCTATCAACCATTAGTCATAAGTTTAAAGGATGGTAGGAATTTACGAGGTAGTGCATCAAATGTACAGACGGATTCATTGATGCTTACTTCGTTTGAATTAAAGACACAAGAGATTATCTATTTTGAGGACATAGAACAAGTATTATGGCGGGGTAAACAATTACCTACTTTATGAAAAAAGTGTACAGCAGAGGATGCTGTACACTTTTTTTTATGTGTAGTGTGTCAAAGGAGAAACTATTATTCACAAATCCCTAAGTCAACATCAGCAATACATTGTACAGCACAGAAGCATGATAAATCTACAGTGATACAGCTCTCAGTTGAATTCCAATCATCTACTTTACATATTTTTTTCATGTTGACACAGCAGCCATCTCGACTTAATAGATCGACTGTACTTTCACTGGAGTCAAATGAACATAAAGGCTCTAAAACACGCAAGGTAGCGCAGCACTCATCAAACATATCTTCTACACGGAAAAATACTGATGTACATATACATGGATCTGCTGTTGGAGAACTGAAAAATGCTTTAAAAGGAGTACCGTCTTTTGTAATTAACATAAATACTCGTGTATCTGCATGAGAGCGTGCTGGACTTACAATGCCTCCTAGTGGTTCTAGGAAACAGTTAGCTGTACATGGTTGACATTCTTCTCTCACCGCTTGATTCTGAATGTCTAAAATAGCGCGTACTACGTCACAAACGCAGCCTGCTGAATGGATTGGTCCAATAGGATTTGTTGGCTTGCCACAACCCATATTGTCACCTCCTTTCCTTGTTACTACTTCTACAATATGTATTTATGAAAAATGGACTCGGGCCTTTGTATATATAGTCAAATGAATAGTTTTTTTATGTATGGAGAAACTTTAAAGAAAAGGAGGGTAAAACTTGAAGCTATTAGGAATGATGTTACCTCTATTAGTCAGTTTATCGCTTTTAAGTGGCTGCGGTGAAAAAGAAAAATTTATTGTCTACGGTTCACCGGAAAATGAAAAAGAAGTTGAAGCCATTTTAAAAGAGCAGAAATATGTAGACAAAACAACGGTTATCCAATACGACAATAGTATGCTTGTAGCAGTTCAAATTAAACCATGGGATAAGTGGAAAAAGGCTAAATTAGAGAAAAAGTTGCAAAAGAAATTTGATGAAAAATATCCAAACAAAGACGTTTTTGTCTCAGCTGATTATAAAATATTTTATGAAGCCAATAAAATAAAAAGGGATCAAGTTGAAGATAATAAATTGAAAGAAAAAATAAATAAATTAAAAAAGCTGGCGAAGGAGGAAACATAGTGGAAAAAGAACAATACCAACAATTAGAACAAAATGTCACGCCGAAACCGCCCTATTTTAAAAATGTTGCAAAGGCATTTTTAGTTGGTGGCCTTATTTGTACAATCGGACAGGCCGTTTCTCTTTTTTATATCATTTTCTTTGATTTTACCGAAGCGACAGCCGGAAATCCAACAGTTTCAACAATGATATTTTTCGCCATGATTTTAACGGGCTTTGGCTTATATAAAAAAATTGGTCAATTTGCTGGAGCTGGATCAGCAGTGCCTGTTACAGGGTTTGGTAATGCTGTTATTTCTGCTGCCATTGAGCATAGATCTGAAGGATTAGTACTTGGTGTTGGTGGGAATTTATTCAAACTAGCTGGGTCAGTTGTATTATTTGGTGTTGTCTCCGCCTTTTTTGTTGCACTTATTAAATACATTCTTGTAACGATAGGAGTGGTTTCATGGTAATTGTCTTTCAATCGAAGCCATCCTTACTAGCAGCAGGTGTAGTAGCAGGTCCACTAGAGAAACGCAGTATATTTAGTCAACATTTTGATGCGACTTATGATGATGAACGTTGGCAAATGAAAACAAATGAACAAGGTCATCGCAAAATGGTTGAAGAGGCCTGTGAATTTGCGATGAAAAAAGCGGGCGTGAAAAATACGGACATTGATTACTTTATGGGCGGCGATTTAGTGAATCAAATGACACCGACCAATTTTGCGGCCAGAGACTTAGACATTCCTTTTATCGGATTGTTCTCTGCATGTGCCACCTCTATATCTTCAGTAATCGTTGCGAGCCTTTTAACCGAAATAGGTGCCGCCAATTTTTCGCTCGCTGGTGCATCTAGTCAACACAATGCGGTTGAGCGACAATTTCGTTATCCAATCAATTATGGCTCGCAAAAGCCCCAAACTGCTCAATGGACTGTAACGGCTGCTGGTTATGCTCTTATTGGTAAGCATCATGAGGAATACCCTTCTATTGAAGCAGCAACTGTTGGAAAATCAGTTGATTATGGTATGGATGACCCCTTTCACATGGGTGCAGCGATGGCACCAGCCGCTTTTCAGACGATTCAATCACATTTAGAGCAGCGTAATCAAAAAATTTACCACTATGATTTAATTTTAACGGGTGATTTAGGTCAACTTGGCTTAAAACTTTTAAAAGGCATGTTTGTTGAAAGTGGCATAAAGAGTGAGGAGTTAAAACCTTTACGTGATGCAGGTGCCGAGTTTTATGGACAGGATGAGACATTCCAATCCGGTGCAAGTGGTGCAGGTTGTTCAGCAGCTGTTTTTTTTAGTTATGTGATCCAACAGATGCGAGCAGGTACGTATAAACGAGTTCTTCTTGTGGCGACAGGAGCATTACTGTCTCCGCTTACTTTTCAACAGGGCGAGACGATTCCATGTACAGCACATGCGATTGAAATTACAATGAAATGAGGTAAAAGCTATGGTTATGACATTTGTGTTTGCATTTTTTGTAGGAGGCATTATTTGCGCCATAGGTCAATTATTAATGGATTTTGGAAAATTAACACCTGGGCATACATTGAGTACTCTAGTCGTGTTTGGTGCAATTCTAGACGGAATGGGCTTGTATGAACCTTTAATTAATTTTGCGGGTGCTGGTGCAACAGTTCCTATTACGTCCTTTGGGAATTCTTTAACGCATGGTGCGCTTGCTGAGGCAGAAAGGCATGGGCTTGTAGGCGTGTTGACTGGAATGTTTGAAGTAACAAGCTCAGGAATCAGTGCTGCCATTATCTTTGCCTTTATTGGAGCATTAATATTTAAACCAAAAGGAAATATTGACTAGACGAATACCCCACCCATTTTTACAACGAAAACATATTATAGGTTGTAGAAGGGAGGGGTATTTTTATGGGATATCAAGGCTGGGGCGCTCATTCGTATGGAGGGCATGCTGATGGTTGTTACGGAGGAGATTACGGCGGTTATTATGGCGGCGGATATTACGGCTATGGACATGGTCATAGTTCAACTTTTGTTCTAATCGTTGTTCTATTCATTCTTCTAATCATTGTTGGTGCTACGATCATCTAACTTCTTTCAGCAGAAGTCTTCTACCTCTATAGGTGGTGTGATGAATGCGGATTTAAGCTACTTTTCAGCGGATATCCAAATACCTGCTGAAAGAAGTTAAGCCTCCGGCGGGTGTCATGGAATCGGAAAGGAGCACTTAGGGGATGTTAGCCTAAAATCATCGCATCCATGCGATAACGGCTAACTGACCTGCATCGGTAAAAACGCCACGTCCTGTGGCATTACCGAAATGACCGACATCGTGTCGGCCCTCGTGCAGGCCTAGGCACAAAGCCGATTCCAGACGCAATTATGCCGAGGCATAATTGATTTTGAATGTGATAGTCGATAAGAGGCTTTAGCTTTTCTTCAGAGTGCACCATTTTCTGAATAAAGTTTAAAGCCTTCACTAATTTGTAAATGTTTTCATAAATTAATAATGGAAATAAATTTAAATTTTAACTAGATAGGAGGGGGAACATGAATCGCGGATTTTTTAATTCAATTGAACAAAAAACTGGGGTATCGATGGATGAAATCTTCGCATTAGCAAATGCAATTCAACATGCTGATTTTACAAATGAAAAACAAGTAAGAAAAATCGTACGACGCGTAAGTAAGGTGTCCAATAGACAAATTACGCAAGAGCTTGAAGATAAGTTAGTCCAATCTATTATCCAAGATGGCGCTTCACTAGATTTCGATAAAATTACTAAAATGATGAAATAACATGATATGTTTAAAAGGTTGGTTAAATGATAAATCAACCTTTAAAGCTTTGTAGAAAAATAAAAAAGGTGTTACGAGATGCTGTAGCATTTTCGTAACACCGATTTGAGCTGAAAGAAGTTAAATCGTTTTTTCCATAGCACGATGTGGGATACCAGCATCCATAAATTCTGGAGATGTTACCACATAGCCAAGCTTTTCATAAAAAGGAATAGCATAGCTTTGTGCGTTGAGTTTTAGCTTTTTCTTGTTCATTGAAATGGCGTACTTTTCCATTTCCTTCATAATTAAAGCACCTAGTTTTTTGCCTCGCTGATCTTGTAAAATACAGACACGTTCAATTTTTGCAGCATCGTCCAGGATATTGCGTAAACGTGCAGCACCTACAGGGTCATTGTCTTCGTACATAATAAAATGCGTTGCGGATGCATCCTCAGCATCACATTCTAAATGCAGCGGCACACCTTGCTCTTCAACAAAAACCTGTTTGCGAACTGCAAACGCATCTTCATGCTCTTTTGCTGTTTCCACAATCTTAACGTTGTACAAGGATTACTCATCTCCTGACAATCGGAAGGTTTCATATGTTGTCCACGAGCCATCTTCCAATTGGTATAAAAGATGAATACGATCAATTGTATCTTTTTCATCAACACCTGTCATACGTAATTGCCCAAAGATGTCATCATGCTCAGAGTCTGTCATTTTTTGAGCAATCGTGATATGTGGTACAAATACGTGTTTTGACTCACCAAAAGGTACTTT
This sequence comes from Lysinibacillus sp. NPDC097214, assembly GCF_050277945.1. Taxonomy (NCBI): domain Bacteria; kingdom Bacillati; phylum Bacillota; class Bacilli; order Caryophanales; family Bacillaceae; genus Lysinibacillus; species Lysinibacillus sp. NPDC097214. Next base: position 63,988 of record NZ_JBNNSS010000006.1, on the reverse strand, counting down.
TTCTTCTAGAGCTTGGTGAAATGCTGTTAATTGTTCAGTTTGTTCAATGCGGAAATAAATCGCATTTGTTATTGGGAAAAATGAACTTATGCGTAATGCATGGATGTTTAAAGGTGCATATTTGGCACCAAGTTCATCTAATTGCTTTATAATAGATTGAATATCCTCTTCCGTCGCATCGAAGCTGTCCTTTAATGTTAGATGCGGAGTAATTTTCGCATAATGAGGATCGTAACGTTTGCGATACGTATTCGCTAAATCTTGCAATTTTTTTGATGGAAATGCCACAATACCGTACTTCATAGGCCATTACCTCCCGAGGGTAAACAATTTTTTATTTAAGTATAACAGAAATTTCCGATTTCGTAATTTGATTCGTCTATATTAATTGAAATTTTCAATTAATGCACGACGTAAATCAGGTTTCCAATATTTCCATGTATGATTGCCATTAAATTCTTCATAGAATATAGAAAATCCTTTGTTTAACATGAGATTATGCAGCTGACGATTTGGTGTTAAAAAATCTTTAATGGATTTATCCATTGTGACAACTTTATCTTCTTCTTTTCCAACAATATGGTAAATGGAGATTGCGCCTGGATCTTTAAAATTTTCTACAGCTTGCAAAACATTTTCATCAACATATGGTGATTGTAAAATTACCTTACCAAAAATACTTGGATATTTTAATGCGGCCATTAAGGAAGCGGTTGCAGCCATCGAGTCACCAATGACCCCACGACTCATGCCCATTTGATAGGTTGCATATTCAGCGTCTAAATAGGGCACAAGCTCATGTGCTAAAAAACGAAGATATGCTTCATGTTGCTCTCCACTTGGAATATATTTATGACGTCGATCCTTAATGTCCTTATAAGGAACGAATGCAATGATTAAATTTTCGATTTCATAGTCATCGATAAGTTCATCAGCCAGTTTTGTAATTCCTCCAAGCTGGAAATAATCTTTGCCGTCTGATGCAATTAAAATATTATATTTATATAGTGGGGAATAATTTGCAGGAACATAAATATAGAGCAGTAATTCCTCCTGTAATGCTTCACTATAGAACTTTAAATCTTGTACAGTTCCCTTATCCAATGATGACACTCCTTCTCATGTTTGTAACGAAATTGTACCATATAGCTAAAGTAAAGGTATAATAGGTTGGGCTAGCACTATTCTAGCAATCAAATCGAAGTGAGGGATAGTTATGCATGATAAAAGAACTCGCATACACTCTGATGAAGTAGCGAAGGCGGCCCAAGCTGCACTCATTCGTCGTGGTGTATCGCTAGAGGATATTGCTAAAATCGTTTATGAAATGCAAAAATCCTATAATGAAGGTTTAACATTAGACCACTGTGTTCATTCTGTCGAGCGTGTATTACGTAAGCGTGAAGTTCAACATGCTTTATTAGTAGGGATTGAATTAGATGAACTTGCAGAGAAAAAGTTATTATCGGCACCGTTACAGCAAATTATAGAATCCGATGAAGGTTTATTTGGTGTGGATGAAACAATCGCACTTGGATCTGTTTTTACATACGGTAGCATAGCGGTAACAACTTTTGGTCACTTAGATAAGCAAAAAATCGGTATTATTAAGAAGTTAGATACAGAACCTGGACATCATGTAAATACGTTTTTAGATGATTTAGTTGGCAGTATCGCTGCTTCTGCTGCATCACGTATTGCCCATCGTATGCGTGATTTGGAAGAAGAGGGCGAGACATTTGCAGATATTGAGCCAGAAGATCTAGGACCAAAACCAAAATCCCACAATGAGATTTAACTTCTTTCAGCAGGTGTCTAAACACCAGCTGAAATAGGGGAAATCAGTCTAAGAACGCCACGTCCTGTGGCAACGACTAAGTGATCAACATCACGTTGGCCCAAAGCCTCCGGCGGATGTCACGGAATCGGAAAGGAGTGCAATATAGGATGTTAGCCTAAAATCATCGCATCCATGCGATAACGGCTAACTGACCTGCATCGGTAAAAACGCCACGTCCTGTGGCATTACCGAAATGACCGACATCGTGTCGGCCCTCGTGCAGGCCTAAGCACAAAGCCGATTCCGGACACAATTATGCCGAGGCATAATTGATCAGAGTATTAATAAAGAAAACAGAGCCTTCTCCAATAATATGAGGAGGCTCTTTTTTACGTTGCAAATAAAATCCGACTTTTGGGCAAAGCGAGGGGTTGATTTCCGTTCCGACTGGGCGCTTTCCTGGGGCGTCCGATGAGCCGCTTCACTCGCGTTGCTCGCTCCAGGGTCTCGGGCCAACAGATGTCTTTTGCGCGAAAGCGTGAGTGCAACGTAGCGGCAGCAGCACGATGTTGGTCACTAAGGCGTTATCACAGGATGTGATGCTCTTAGCCTTCGCTCCTCTATTGCTGATCCCCAAGGAGTCGCCCAGTCTTCACTCCAATCAACCACTTCACTCAGTATGTACTTTATGACACGTCTCACAATTTTAAAGTGATGAGTGATAAAACGGAATTTCCAAGACAACATTCAGAAAAATTTCTTGGCCATTTTTTTAACACTATGAACAGAGCCCCCTCAATAATATGAGGAGGCTCTGCTTCTTTAGGATGTCTATGAATTGTTTTGTATACCAATAATTAATCGTTATAGGCTTTTAAATATTCTTGTACCTTTTTACTGTCTGCTTCAAGCTTTAACCCTGTATTAATTAATGGTGAAACAGTAGATACAGCAGGTTTTTTATTGCCTTGATAGTAGCTAATAAATTCATTTTGATTAATAGAATAAAGAATTGCTTTACGTAAGTCTACTGAATCTGATACAGTGCGACCAGATGTATTCATTAGTAGATAGGATACTGCATTACTATCAGCAGTATTTAACGTTAGTTTAGTATCAGATTTTACAATGTCTAGTTTTGTTTCTGGTACTGACTGGAGAACATGAATCTCACCATTACGTAATGCTGATAATGCACTATCGTTATCAGCGATAAAACGAACATTAATTTTTGCGATCTTCGGTTCATATTGACTACCTACACGGTAGGCAGGATTTTTCACAAATTGTGCGTCATAATCATTTTTCTTTATAAGAATGTAAGGGCCACTAGCATAAAGATGGTTGTTGTATGTTGCTGTGCCTTCTGTTACTGTAGCTTGATCACCATAGGCGATATCTTTGTCTGGATCATAGCTTGCTACATCATATGTGTTAATGCTTGTTACTTGTTTTTCAGATACGATACCACCAGATTGGTGTGCTAAATAATTTAACACTTGTGGGAATGGTGTTGGTGTTGTAATTTTAATAACTTGGTATGCTCCCGCTGTATTATTTACAGTCCCTTTGTCTTTTGCTAATTGCGTTACAGAAGCAGGGAGGTTTTGAGATAATGCATCTAATACAGACTGATTAGAGCCCGCAACTTTTTTCTTTTGTAATTCAGCTAAATCAGAAACGATTTCGACTGTTTCAATATTTTCATGAAGACTATATGTGCGATGGTCTGGAACTGACTTTGGATTTTTTGCACGATTTAATGAGAATACAACGTCTTCTGCTGAAACCAATTCACCTGTATCAACGGCAGCACCATCTTTTACGGCAGCGAAGTTAAGATCATCACGTAAAATGAAATAATACTCTTTGTTACCTTCAGCAATAGCATGATTATAAGATAATGAACCATCAGAAACGACTTCATCTGTATCTGTTAAGTTTACAAGTCGTACATACATATTCGTATTTAATGTATTAATAGAACCGTCATTCCCTTTAATAGGATCAAGAGATGTTAACGAATCTATTGTTTGATGTAAAATCAACGGTTCAGTTGCATTTTTGGATGAATCATTGAATTCAATATTTTCCCATACTTGCGCACGGGATTTTGGTAGATGTACAGTTTTTGGGTTTACTAACTCAGAGTAAATGCCTTGATATTTATTTGAAATATATAACGGCGCAATATAAGCTTGATCGAATACTAAAAGCTGTTCTAATTCTTTATATTTTGCAGCGGCTTCGTCACCTGTCAATGTACTCGCTTCCTCGATGAGAGCATCTAAACTTGAATCAGATACAATACTATAGTCACCGCCTGTTTTAAATAAACCACGAACAGCATAATCAGGGTTTCCTGTTACTGTTGTCCAGCTAGAAAGCGCTAAATCATAATTGCCAGCATCTTTTTGTGCTGAAAACGAACCATAATCAGGTTGAATATTTAGTTTAACTTCAAAGCCATTTTTAACTAGTTGATCACGAACAATATTCATATCTTCCTCAGAAGCAGCCATTCCTAATACTTCAATTGTTTTTTTATCTTTCCCTTTTGAATCTTTACTACCTTCTACTTCTGTTTTTGTCTGTACACAGCCTGCTAATGCTAATACGGCAATGAATAAGAATACAAGTAATCTTTTCATGTAAGAACCTCCATTATTAATTTGATTTTGGATCTAAAGCATCTCGTAACCCATCTCCTAAGAAGTTAAAGGAGAGTACGAGAAGCATAATACAAAGACCTGGGAATATAGCGACATAGGAATGTGTTTCCAGGTACGTACTACCGACTTTTAGAATATTGCCCCATTCAGGAATGTGTGGCTCAATGCCAAGCCCTAAAAAACTTAAACTACTTGTTGAAATCACAGCACCACCAATGGTTAATGTTGCTTTGACAATCATCGGTGCTAACGAGTTAGGGACAATATGTTTAAAAATGATTGCAGCATCAGATGCTCCTAGTGCTCTGGCTGATTCCACGAATTCGAAATTAGAGAGCTGCATGACATTAGCGCGCATAGTACGAGCATAAGTTGGAATTGCTCCAACACTTAGTGCGATGATTAAATTCATAGTATTGGCACCAAACGCTGCGATAATGGCAATAGCTAGTAGAATTCCAGGGATGGCATATAAAATATCAAGACTTCGCATGATCATGTTGTCAGTCGCTTTCCCGTAATAACCGGATAATGCTCCAAGGGCCCCGCCGATTAATGCAGGTATAATTGTTGAGAAAAGTCCGACAATAAGCGATATTTGTGCACCGAAAACAATGCGAGAAAACAAATCACGCCCATAATTATCGGTACCTAGTGGATATTCTAACGAAGGTGTTTGTAATAATGCCCCATAGTTATTTTCTATAGCGAAGTCATAGTCAAATGTCCAAGAGCTTGTTACGGACAAAGAAAACATAAACACTATGAAAAATAATCCGAAGACGGCCATCGTATTGCGTAAAATCTTTTCCCAAATTCTTTGCCATTTTTCAATTGTAGATGGATTTGCCTTTCGAGCTTTTTGAATAAGGCTATACCCTAGCAATGTTGCAAATAGATTGCCAGTCAAAGAGGCAATAAGCAGTATAATACCAGGTAACAGCATCCATTTTGGCGCAGCCTCGGAAGTCACAAATTTTGTACATAGCATTAACATCACGATATAAAAGATTGCAAGGAGTAAGAAAAGACCCATTGCAAGTAAAAACGTATCTGTGACGTACGATTTAAATAAGTTCAGTGTTGAAATACCGATAATAAAAAGCTGAGTGATCAATGCATAAGCAGCAAAAATATATTCAACGGTCTTACTTTTTGAAATAAGTAAAAAAGCAAAAGATGTAGCAAAAATATTGCCTGAAACGATTGTTAATAACAGTGGATAACCAAGTAATCGAGTGCTTTTTTGTATGTCACTAAGGCTTGCTAAATCCTGTTTAATTCGTAAAGTCAGGAAACCAATATAAGCTGTAGTAATTGCATAAATGACAAAAAAGATTAAGACGATTGGTCGCCAGCTTTGAGTAGAAAAATTATAGCTATAAGCTAGAAACAATAAAGAGAATAGCAAGGAAAAGACAAATGTAAAATGTGAATTGACATATTCCTGTGTAATCTTCAAAAGTAGTTTGACATGTAAGCTGTTTTTCACGGGTGATCCCCCTTTAAGACTTCTTCATTTTTGAGCGAATGCGTGGATCGAAAAAGGCATACAAAATATCGATGAATAAATTTACGATCGAAATTGTAATAGCAATATAGACGACCCCACCAAGGATAGCTGGAATGTCCGGAATAAACTGCTTGTCAACAATATAGCTACCAATACCACTAATATTGAAAACCTTTTCTGTAACAGATGCCCCACCTAACATTCCACCAAAGAGAAGCCCAATCACTGTAATAATAGGAATCATGGCATTGCGGATAGCATGCTTTGAAATCACTTTAAATTCATTCAAGCCTTTAGCTCTCGCAGTAATAATGTAATCCTCATGTATCACCTCAAGCATACTGGATCTGGTCATACGGGCTATGGAAGCCGTAATGGATGTTCCTAAGACAATAATTGGCATTATTAAAGAAAGCCAGTTTTGAGGATTATATGTAGCTGGGAACCATTGTAGCTTTAAGGAAAACGTTAAAATAAATATCAATCCTTGCCAAAAGCTTGGAATGGATAATCCAATCAAGGCGATGAACATAAATGTATAATCCAAATATGAATTTGGACGAACGGCGGATATAATACCGACTGGAATAGCAATAGCGATAGCCATTAATAGTGATAGGATTGCTATTTCAAGTGTGACAGGAAATTTGTTTACAATGCTATGTGTAATATTTTCTTTCCCTGCAAAGGAAGTACCTAAATCAAATGTGAATAGACCAGATAATGAATGCCATAACTGAGATAAATATGGCTGATCCAAGCCATGAATATGATTAAAGTTAGCTATTTGCTCAGGCGTTGCCGTAACACCAAGTAGGTTTCTCGCTGGATCGAATGGCGACAAATACAAAATTGTAAACACCAATGTCGCGACACCTACAATAACAATGAAACTTTGTAGTATTCGTTCAATGACAAATTGTAGAAATGGATTCGCAAACAATAGTAGGACTACATAAAATAAAACAGCCGGTAAAAAAGTTAGGGCCACAAAGTTTTTGTTTTTTAGTTGCTGACTAAAAAAATGTAAATAGGATGGATCTTCTAAACCATCCTTCAATAAATCTTGTTCTACTAACTGCTGAATTTTTATTTCTGCTAATTTCGAAGCAGTTTCCTGTAAGTGTTCTTCTGACACACATTCATGAAAGAATTTAGCTTTGGCTAATTCTTGCTCAGCAAATGTAACTTGCCATTGTGTGAACAAACCCTTTTCTTTGTAGTACTGACTTCGTTGCTCAAAAGCTTGGCGGTATTGGTGTGAATATTTTCTTATCCGATAAAATAAGTATGTAAATGGGTGTACTAAAATACTGAAAAGAAAGAGTAGCACATTGTATGCCTTATGGTGCATGAGCTTTTGATAAACTGAAAAAAAGAATACATGTTCCTTAGTAGTAGAACGAGCTTTTGAAATAACCATGCATTTCCTCCAGACGTAAGTAAAATAATAGATTCTAAAGTGTGGACAAAACAACATCAACACACGCTTAGCCGACTCATTTTTGTAAGGCCCTATTGAAGATGAAAGATTCAATATTATTATATTGTATAATTCCTATCAGTATTGTAAAGTATGGATTATACTAATAATTAAGTCAATCACAAAATTTACAAAAGGATGGATTGAATGAGTGAAAAGCTTCTAGAAATAAGCGATCTTCGTGTATCTTTTATTACGGGAGAGACAGAATTTGAAGCCGTTAAAGGCGTTAATTTTCATGTAAATAAAGGTGAAACACTCGGAATTGTAGGAGAGTCAGGTAGTGGGAAAAGTGTAACGGCTCGTTCGATTATGCGCCTATTGCCATCACCGCCATCATATCTAAAGTCAGGGAATATTTTGTTTAAAGGACAAGAGATTACTTCATTGAGCGAAAAACAAATGGAGACAATCCGTGGACAAGATATTAGTATGATTTTTCAAGATCCAATGACATCCACAAATCCAACTATTCGTATTGGGGAACAGGTGGCTGAAAGTTTAATAAAGCATCAGTCAATGTCTAAAGCTGAGGCCTATAAGCAAACAATAGAGTTATTAAAGCTTGTAGGTATTCGAAATGCAGAAGAACGATATAAACAATATCCGCATGAGTTTTCAGGAGGAATGCGCCAACGTGTTATGATTGCCATGGCACTTGCATGTCAACCATCTTTACTAATTGCAGATGAACCGACTACAGCCCTTGATGTAACCATTCAAGCGCAAATCTTAAAATTAATGCGAGATATGCAAAAAAAGATGGGCACCTCAATCATATTAATTACTCATGATTTAGGTGTTGTTGCTGGTATGTGCGATCGAATTATTGTAATGAAGGAAGGAGAAATTGTTGAGCAGGGTACAACGGAGGAAATCTTTGGAAATGCTCAACATCCTTATACAAAAAAACTATTGAATGCTTTACCAAAACTGCATGAGAAAAAACAGCCTAAGCCAATTGCGAATGTACAGCTTGCAATAGATAAAAATAAACCATTAATCGAAGTGACACATCTTTCAAAGGAATTCGCATTAGGTCATGGTCAAACGGTAAAGGCTGTCAATGATTTATCGTTTCACATATACTCAGGAGAAACATTAGGTTTAGTAGGTGAATCAGGCTCAGGAAAATCTACGACAGGTCGAACGATTTTACAGCTTCATCAGCCTACGAATGGAGAAGTCTTATATCAAGGTGTACCAATTACAAGACTAACGAAAAAGCAGCTTAAAGCAATGCGGCGTCATATGCAAATTATTTTCCAAGATCCATATTCCTCGTTGAATCCTCGAAGAAAAATAGTAGATATTATTGGGGAAGCGCTAGATATTCATAAACTCGTTAAATCGAATGAAGAACGTCAACAGCGTGTGGAGGAATTACTTGAACTTGTAGGCTTAAACAAAGAACATGCAATGCGTTATCCACATGAATTTTCAGGTGGACAACGACAACGTATTGGCATCGCAAGAGCTTTAGCAGTAGAGCCAAATTTTATCGTTTGTGATGAACCACTTTCAGCACTTGATGTTTCTATTCAAAAGCAGATTGTAGACTTATTAAAGGATTTACAGCAGCGCCTTGGATTGACATACTTATTTATTGCTCATGATTTATCTATGGTTAAACATATTAGCGATCGTGTAGCTGTTATGTATGGTGGGAAGATTGTAGAGCTTGCAGAAAGTGAAGAGCTGTACGCCAATCCACAGCATCCGTATACACAAGCTCTATTACACGCAATACCAATTCCAGATCCTGCGATAGAAAAGCAAAAATATATGGATACTGAAAACAAAGATATACAAACACACTATGAAATAGAAAATAGTCAGCTTGTTGAAGTTTCTCCAAACCATTGGGTTGCAATTGCAACTACATAGCTTGAATGTAGTAGCCTGATATTTTACAATAGAAACATCGTGAAACTTTAAGGATTCGGAAGCTTCCTTAAAATGTAATAAAGATGAATAATTGTGAGGGACTTACTACATGAAAATGCAAGATATAAAAACATTAATTACGAGTGGTACAATCATTCTTGCTGTTGCATTGTATATGATTTTTGGCAGATCACCAGCTCCAGAAAAAGATACAACATCGACTAACCAAGATAGTACTATTTCTATTGAACAGGTTGAAGAAAAAACAGGCAATAAACGCTTTGATGTAAATTATATTAAAGCATATGATGGTGATACGATTCAGACGACAATAAATGGCAAGAAACAAAAAATTCGCCTATTGATGGTAGATACACCAGAGATGAATTATAACAAAGGTGAAGCACAGCCATATGCTGAAGAGGCAAAAGACTATACGATTAAATTGTTAGAACACGCCAAAAAGATTGAAGCGGTTTACGATGTTGGACCAGAAACAGATAATTATGATCGTTTATTAGCTTATGTCTTTATTGATGATGTAATGCTACAGGAGTCCTTACTAAACGAAGGACTTGCAGCAGTGCGCTTTATCCATAAACCAAACAATACGTTTGAGAATGAATTTAGAGACATTCAGCAAGATGCAGAAAAAGCAAAATTAAATATTTGGTCACATGAAAATTACTTCCAAAGAGATGGTTTCCATCCGGAAGTATTAAAATAATGGTTAACAAACAAGGGACTGTCCCAAAAGGCAATGAAAAATGCCTTTTGAGGACAGTCTTTTCTTTATTCAAAGTATATAGTAGTACCAGCTTATTTTTCTTCTTTGGTAATCGCATATTTCGCCAGCCTCCGCATGAATAATGACTGAGTAACGCCCAATGCTTTTGCCGCCTCGCGTGTTGTTTTATGATGAAGAAATGCTTGTGTGATCATTCTTTTTTCAACGCTTTCCAAAACTTCATGTAAAGAATTCTCTGCATCTATAGAGATAGAAACCTCTTGGTCCGAAGTTGAATCGAGCAAGTGCTTTGGCAAATCCTGAATTGCAATTTCATCCTCTCTTGCCATAATGACAAGCTGCTCAATTATATTTTCCAATTCCCGTACATTTCCAGGCCAATAATAGTTTTGCAGCACTTCGACTACTTTTGTAGAAAGCACTCGTTTATGGTTATGCAAATAATTAAACTTCTCCAAATTATACTGAAGGAGACTAAAGATGTCTTCCTTCCTCTCACGAAGCGAAGGTATGCGAATTGGAAGAATGTGAAGACGGTAATATAAATCAGCTCTGAATTTTCCTTCTTTGACCATATCCTCTAAATTACAGTTGGTAGCTACAATGATACGCACATCGGCTTTTACCGTTTGGGGTGCTCCAATAGGAATGTACGTTTTATTTTGCAGCAATTGTAGGAGTTTGGGTTGTAAATGAAGGGGGAGTTCACCGATCTCATCTAAGAAAAGGGTGCCTTTTTCTGCAATTTTGACAAGTCCAGGTTTTCCGTTTGCATTTGCTCCGGTAAATGCCCCTTTTTGATAGCCGAACAGTTCAGATTCAAGGAGCAATTCCGGAATCGCTGCGCAATTAAGATGGATAAATGGACGATCTTTCCGTTCACTCAGATGATGAATACGTTCCGCTATAAGTGTTTTTCCAACGCCTGTTTCCCCTGTAATAAGAACGGTCGTTTCCACACAGGCAACTTTTTCAATTGTTTCCTTAAGCATATCGTAGCCCCTGCTTTGTCCGATAAAAAAAGGGACTTCTTTGGTCCTTACAAGTTTGGTTTTGAGTTTTAGTAACTCGTGTACATAATACCGAAAAGCAGATTCTAATTCTTCAATTTTAATTTGAGAACTGTAACCGACGAAATCTGGAATATCATACCCTAACGTGACTACATATTTTGGTTCATCATTCTCGTCCAATATGAGATGTCCTGTAGTTAATCCTTTCCCTTCTCCAACTTGCTGAACGACGCTGACATTTTGTTTTTTATCTAAAACTATTTTTGCAACAGAAGGCTTGAAAATCCCCTCTCTTTCCAATTGGGAGACGTTTTTTCCAATTAGATCCTCTCTTTTTTTCCCAATCCACCTACAGCTAAAGTCACTAACAAAAAGAATCCTTCCGTTCATATCAGTTATATAAATAGGTTTATTCATGTAGTCCATGATTTTGAATAAATATTCCGGTTCGATTTTTAACATATTCTGATTCATCACTTATCTCTCCTTTAATAACGGATGGATCCACCACTTTTTTGAATCGAAAATGAATCAAAGGTAGACCATTACTGCGAGTAGAGTTGATTCATTTTCAATTCATTTGAATCAATTAACAAAAATTATATACTAAACATTTAGAAATTTCTCATAAATATACCTATTTACGCTCTTATTTCATTGTAAAGAGATATTTATCTTGGCATAAAAGTTGCTTAACAATTTAGTACAAAAGGAAAAGGAGGTAATGAGATCCACCAGAAATCAAAAATGGTAAATTTTCCATGAACTAAATTGAAGAACTGCTGGAACAGGAGGTGTACTTTTACAGAAACTTGATGCGAGCCGCAATGATTTATCTTTAGGGGAGGTATGATTTGTGAAAAGTATTGGTGTACAAAGGGACAACAGAAAGTTCATTTTGTCTCTCCTATTTGTGGGTTATATGGTCTCTTATATGGACCGGTTAGTTATGAATCTTGCTGTGGTGCCGATTGGTCAAGAATTGCATCTTAGTCCGACTGCTACGGGAACAGTAATCAGCGTCTTTTTCTTGGCTTACACAATTATGCAAATTCCGGCCGGCTGGCTGACAGATAGGTTTGGTTACCGAAGGGTGATTATTTTTTCTGTTTTCCTCTGGTCACTTTTTACAGTTTCCACTGGTTTTGCTTGGTCGTTTACCGCTTTAATAGTGATTCGCTTTTTGTTCGGAATTATGGAGGGGGGATATCCTGCTGCCAGCGCAAAAGCCATCGCTGAGTTTTTCCCTAAGAAAGAACGAGTTAAGGCACAGTCCATCTTAATGTCATCGAATAGCTTTGGCGGTCTAATTACGGGTCTTATTGTGCCAGTGCTTCTGATTTGGTTAGGCTGGAGAAACGTGTTCTTTGCTCTTGGAGCAGCGGGTGTCATCATTGGAGTATTGTTTTTGAAATACATTCGGAGTCCGATTCAATCGGAAGAAGCCAAAGAACAACAATCCGTAAACAAGAATTCCATGCTCTCTTTATTGAAAACTCGCCAGACTTGGGCATTGCTCCTCACGTGGTTTTCAATAAGCATTGCTTCGTGGGGCACGGTTTCATGGTTGCCCATGTATATGGTAACAGTACGTCATTTAGATTTGGTTTCCACAGGGATGTTGGGACTACTTCCAACAACGGCCGCAACACTGGGAACGGTAGCAGGTGGGTGGTTGCTGGTCAGATTTTCAGGTAGAGAGAAAATGTACTTTGTAATGAATGGACTTTTTTACACAGCGTTTTTATTTTTAGCACTCTTCGCACCTAATGTTGGAATGGTCTTTACTTATTTGGCACTAGCATCAATCTTTTATGGTTTTGTGTTTAGTGCAGTATACGCACTTCCTCACAAATTGTTTGACAAGAGTGTGATTGGATCAGCGATTGGCATTATGAGTTTAGGATCGATGCTTGGTGGATTCATTGCACCAATCATGATGGGTGCGTTCATCTCAGCATTAAAAGGCTCTTACGATGGCGCATTTTGGTTCTTAATCGCTGCTGGACTTTCCTCCGCGTTGTTCGGACTAACCCTTCGTAACAGCAATCATGTTTCTCACAGGGGCGTAGACGATTCAATAAAGTCAAATGCTGGGGCAAAATAGTGGCCTTTGGCTAATGGGAATTCAAATTTAGGTTGATTACGAAATAGCAGAAAATTGTTGGATTAAAACTAGAACAAATAACGGGGTGGTAACGATGTTCAAAAACTTATTTAGTAGACTTCAACAGGTATATCCGGAATTGGTTGGATTTCGCAGAAATCTTCATATGTATCCCGAACTATCCTTCCATGAGGTAAATACCCCAAAAAAGATCGCTGATGTATTAACCAACTTAGGATTGGAAGTAAGAACAGAAGTTGGCGGAAGAGGGGTAGTTGGCCTCTTGAGAGGAGGGAAACCGGGCAAGACAGTAGCGCTGCGGGCGGATTTCGATGCATTACCAATATCAGATGAGAAAGACGTGGCATACAAGTCCCGTATTCCTGGGGTGATGCATGCGTGCGGCCATGATGTTCATACAGCTGCTTTGATTGGAGTAGCCAAAGTATTAAGCGAAGTGAAGGATGATCTCGAAGGAAATGTTGTCTTTATTCATCAGTTTGCGGAAGAGGTAATTCCAGGAGGGGCGAAGTCCATGATTGAAGATGGCTGTCTGGATGGAGTCGATGTCATTTATGGAGCACATGTATCTTCCATTCTCCCGGTTGGTATGGTTGCTGTTGGGGATGGATATATGATGGCGGCTGGGGATACATTTGAAATTGAGATTTATGGGAAAGGCGGGCATGGAGCGACTCCTCATTTGACGGTAGATCCAATTGTGGTGGGCAGTCAACTAGTGCTCAATTTACAGCAAATCGTTAGCCGTCGAGTTGATCCATCCAAAACGGTTGTTGTCTCGGTTGGTTCTTTTCAAAGCGGACAGGCTTCTAATATCATACCCGACACAGCAAAAATTACCGGAACGGTACGAAGCTTTGAAGAAAGCGTTCAGGATTTGATAGAAGAAGCCATTGGGCAAATCGCAACATCCACCTGCGATGTAGCAGGTGCCACTGTAAAATTTAAGTACGAGAGAGGATATCCCACTTTGTGGAATCATCCGGAGGAAACAATAAAAGCAGACATGTTAGCAAAAAATCTCTTAGGAGAGGAAAAAGTAATGCAAATCCAGCCTTTTACGTTAACAGGAATGGAGGATTTCGCATATTATCTTCAAAAAGTCCCAGGAACGTTTTTCTATGTAGGAGGTGCGAATCCGGCGCTGAATGCGATATACCCACATCATCATCCTAAATTTGATGTGGATGAAGAGTCCATGCTGTACATCGGAAAGATGTTTATTGCATTAGTTCTTAATTATCTCTCAAACAGTATTATTGATGCCGATTCCTATGAATCAAGTAGAAGCTTAGTTGAAGGCTGAATTGGCTATAAACTTCTCCACAAAAGCATAGTCATTAGATTTTTTACAAAAAAAAATAAGAGGTGATCGTATGTTTGCCGATGTTGTATTTGTAAACGGACAAGTCATTACAGTCGATTCGAACAATCGGATCGTAGAAGCAGTTGCTGTTAAACGTAACCGAATTGAAGCCGTCGGAACGAACGAGGAAATCGAAGGCTGGATCGGAGAGAGCACCAAAGTGATGGATTTACAAGGTAGGACTCTGCTACCAGGATTTATAGATTCGCATTTGCATCTTCTCAGTTATGGACTTACAAGGTTAGCGATTAATTGCCAAGAAGCATCGATTCAATCAAATGCAGATATTATCGGTAAATTGAAACGGAAGGCGGAATCTACCCCTAAAGGAGGTTGGATTCTAGCAGTAAGCTACAACGAAATGTTTATGTTGGAAGACCAGTACCTAACCCGTCATCAGTTAGATGAGGTGTCGACGGAACACCTGATTCTAATTGTGCGACAATGCGGTCACATTATGATTGCGAACAGTAAAGTGTTGGAATTGGCAGGTGTAAACGATCAATCAGCCAATCCTGAAGGAGGAGTATTCGGTCGAGACGAATCCGGGAGATTAAACGGGCTACTCGTAGAAGCAGCCATGGATCCGGTAAAACGTGTCATGAATCCGACGGAAGAGGACTTAACCAAAGCGGCGGAAATAGCTTCGCGCGATTTCGTATCGTTAGGTATTACGACAATTCATGATGCTGGTGGGTACGAGCCTGTGAATCTTCGCATCCTACAGCAAGTGGTTCATTCCGGTCACTTAAAGGTTCGGGTGTATGCTATGGTCGTTCACGAGCCTAACTTTAACCGAATGAGAGAGACGTGCCTGTCTACAGGATTCGGCAACGATCGATTTCGAATCGGTCCGGCGAAAATCTTTATAGACGGAGCCAGCATCGCGCCGACACTTGCAACGCGCCAGCCGTATGAGACGAATCCGGAAGACAGCGGCATTCTGTACTACACGCAAGAGAATATGAACGACGCGCTCATCGCAGCTCATCGCGATGGTTATCAGATTACAGCTCATGCCCAAGGGGATCGGGCAATCGAGATGTTGTTGAATACGTTCGAAGAAGCGCTTAGACTGTATCCGCGACGTAATCACAGACACCGAATCGAGCATGCTGGGTTGGCAATGCCCGATCTCATTGAGCGAATGGCTAAATTGGACATAGTGACCGTTCCTAACCCGAACTTCTTCGCAGAATTCGGAGATATATATATTAAGCACTTCGGTGCTCGCAGCGACTATTTTTACCCAATTGCATCCTGTTTAAAAGCTGGCATTGTCGTAGCAGGTGCCTCGGACAGCCCAGTCTCGAAATGCAATCCGCTTCTCGGTATTCATGGTGCGGTCAACCGATTGACGACGTCAGGCGCGGTCATAGGGGAAGAACAGAGAATCTCTGTCATGGAAGCGATTAAGCTGTACACCTGGAATGGAGCCTACGCAAGCTTTGAGGAAGACAGAAAAGGAAGCATCGAAGTAGGGAAATTAGCCGATTTGGTTGTGCTAAACGACCGAATATTGGATGTAGCAATTGACAGTATTGATCAGTTACAGATTGAAATAACGATGATCGACGGAGAAATCGTTTACGATTTGGAGAAATCTCCAGATACAAATGAAACGTTGGAAGAAACCATTAATTTCATTATGTAAATATTCAACTAAGAGAAGAAGGTCAATATCTAACACCTTTGGCATGGAGAACGAAAAACACGCGTAGAACAAGCCAGCCAAGGATTAAAGCAAGTTGAGGGCGTAGCCTAGGAGACCCCGACCTGCTAGAAGGTAAGGATTTTGCTTCGTGCAAGAGATAAGGCCTGCAATGTATACAACAAAACAAGGAGAAGGTGAATCCTTCTCCTTGTTTTGACTTAGAAGCTCAATTTAAAGTACATAAAGTATTGAATTGATCAAAAAGCTGCACTTTATTTTTCTAGCTTATTTTTGGTTCATCACTGAAAGTTGGGGATGGATGACATGTTGTTAAAACGTATGTCATGTGGTTAAGTTGACTGGAGTCGCCCAGTCGGAACGGAAATCAATTTAAAGTTTTCGTGAAGAGCTTTTTTTATAAGGCTGTTTTCGAAAAGATTGTTGCTATTTAACTCCCATGAAAGAACTTAATTATCTTTCATTTTCTGTGGTGAAGTGCTGATTTTTGCGCTTCATGGATGGCTAACGGGGCAGGTTAGTGCAAGAAGGATTCTCTGATAAATGGAGTATTTTGTTTGTTATATTGGTTCTAAGAGGGTATATAACAAAGGATTTACTCCATCCTAAATAGGTATATTAATCATATGATTAATATACCTATTTAGTTTTGGGATGGTGTTAATTTTGAGTTTCTTAAAAAAAATCTCCTGTTTGTTAGTTGTTTTTTTAGTTTTTGTAAATTTGATTGGTAGTGAAGGAAGCGCTTCAGATGGTGAAATTACGTTAAAAGAAGCGATTAATATTGGATTACAGAGAGCAAAGGAATGGAATGAAAACGCAAAACTTACAAGTGTAAACAGTGTGGATGAAAAGATGGGAGGCTCGAGAGGAGAAAAAGGGAAACGCTTTAATTGGTTTATGATCTTTATGGTTCCAGGTACAGAGGATTATGTACTAATTGGTATCTCAGAAAAGAAAATTACCGTGTTTAGACCAAGCAAGCAATCTCAGGTTCCAACAATACCCTACGATGAGATTAAGTTCGATAGCTCTGATGTTCTCCAACTGGCAAAGGATAAATTCGGACTAAAACAAGGAAAAGATTGGGCAACAGGATATCATTTTACACTTGATAGTATCGATGGTATGCCTATTCTAACAGTGTTTGGAAGTGATCGTGATAACCGTTTTACTCGAATTTCATTCAATGCCCAAAACGGAGATGTGGTCAGTGCCATTCATAAATTACCATACGGTGGAGGATTAATATCCAAACGTAATGGCAGCGATAACCTAACCAAAAAAGGGAGGGCGATTACGGGGGTTGTCGCTGGAAAAAACAATTTAGTGGTATGGGGAGACAAAAAGCCAACACAATTTAGTACAACCAAGCAACCTTTTATTGAATGGAGCCATAACAATGGAGAAACATGGACAGAACTCCAAGCTAATAATTATGTAACACACGCATGGTTTAATATAAACGATCAATTATATGTAGCTACGGAAAAAGAATTATGGGCAGGTATTACATCAAAAAGTAAAGGAATGAAAATTCTTTCATTAGACCAATCGATCGAGAAAATCGATTATTCAATCAACAACCATATAGCTGTGCTATCAAATGGAAAGGTTTACTATACGACCAATCAAGGTGAGAGTTGGGAACAAGCTATAGTACCTAAACCATTTTATGTGGTTCAAATATCGGATGATGGTGATTTGGTTGGACTTACAGAAGAAAGGAAGATTCTTCAAAAGTCAAATGATGAGTGGAACGAGATAACTATGCCGAATAGAAATGATGAACCTCTAGATATGAAAGTGATTAATAATAGGCTATTTATTACCACACTAAGTGGAATTTGGATCAGAGATCTTCAAGAGGGAAAATGGAGAAAAATTAAAGTTGATGAAGAGGTAGTTAAATTCGTTAAAAAAGGAGAGAAATTATTCGGAACTACACTTAGAGGTGAAGCTATTTACTCCATCAACACGAAAGATGAAAGAAAATCTGAAAAAGTGTTTGATGTGAGGAATATCATCGTTGGGGATGTGGATATCATGGGAGATACTTTATGGATTGCAACTATACCCGATTATTCGTGGGAAGAAATGAAGATTCCGCAGAGACGGTAAAAGTTTGAAGTGTATATCCATGAAAAAAATGTGAAGCATTTCACTTAAACTAAACCAGCTAATAGATTGTCAATATAAATCTTTTAAGTTAAAAAACACTTCATACTATACTAAAAAGCGCAACTCAAAGTTGATGAAGAGAATGAAAAGTATATCCCGTTTGCTTCAAAAACATATAATAAATACAAAACATCTTTAAAAGAGTTTGCTGAAAATTCATCCAATGAATACCAAACAGAGGCTATACAATTACTAGAAATATTAAATATATTCGAGCATTCTTATAATGAAGATTATCAATTTGAGTAATTATTGATGTGCCAGTATAAATTTCTCGGGATGTTAAGGATAACTGGAAAACGTAAAGTAAAATATTTTGTCACATATAAAGCATACTTTTAATGAGATGATCTCCATCAGAGATATTATAAAAAAATCCATCTACTGACTTATAGTAGATGGATTTTCTGCTTTAATTGGTTATTAGCGGATGCAATCCTTGATTTTATAATACTTTTAGGAAGGAAAGCAGATCGAGTAGGTCCTGAAATTATTTTGTTCATTTCTTTGTTAGGGAATTTTGTTTGTTATGTTTTCCAAGCGTTGATTTCTTCTATATGGCTATTTCTGCTCGCTAGATTCTTAATGGGGATATTTATAGGTGGTTTACTCCCATCGGTAATAAGTTTAATACGAAAAAATGCACCTGAAAAAATGGAAAGTTTAACATTCGGTTATTATCATAGTGCTTTATTTTTAGGAAATCTAATTGGCCCTTTGCTTGGTGGGTATTTAAGTGGAATAATCCACATACAAGGGGTTATTTTTTTGGCGTGTCTTCTCTTTTTAGTAAATGGGTTAATTTTAAAATATCATTTGTTTAGACAAGAATCCTATGTAACTTTACTTAAGAGGGTCATTTCCATCCGGAGGTATTAACATAACCTAAAAAGATCCATTTACTGATTGCTCAGTGAATGGATCTTTTTCGTTAATTATGTGTAGCGCTAGAGTATTCCAACTGCACCAGTGCGCTTTCTCCATAAACCAAACAATACGTTGAGAATGAAAATTTAGAGAAATTCAGCGACTTTTTGAGTTTTGCGAAATGGGGAAACATGAGATTTGTGATTTAACAATCTCGTGTTTTTTTTATTTCAATAATAATTTAGCTTGCAAAATATATATGTTTTTGTATATATTGTATATAAGGTGTATATACAAAGTTTTGAGCGTGGCGCAAAATTTCTAGGCAACTTTAAGTAATGTAAATTAATTAATTAAAATGCTCGTAGGGGGAATTAATATATGAAATGGATACTTTATGTACTCGCTGCCTGGTCAACGTTAGTCATTGGTCTGTTCCTAGCTTCTCTTTCCAGTAATCATTTGATTCAGGGTCTTGTGATGAGTGGATTGGTTATTCCTATTATTTTGTATTTATATCAGCATGTTTATCGACTGACAGGCGTTAAACCAATGGCGCCGGTATATTCTTGGAAAAGGCTACATCATTTTATTTCTGGGGTTATCTTGGCGATTGCACTGGCTTCATTGGGCTTCTTCATAGGCAATTTTCAAGGGTGGATAGACTTTGAAAAATGGCATCCTTCCGAACAGTGGTTTATTGCTCTAACCTTGAATATTTTATTTGCTTTTTTTTATGAAGCTTTACCAGAGGAACTTGGATTGCGAGGTATGTTATATGATGTCTTACGCTATCGATTCAGCGCTTGGTTATCCGTATTACTTCAAACCTTACTTTTTGTAGCATTCACTATAGCAGTTGGTCAGCTTCAAGTGCTTGTTGGACTTGCTCCAGGCGTTTCCATTAACTTTTTTTATATCATATTAATTTTTTGTTTCGGAATATGTTTACAGTTGCTCCGTCTATGGACAGGAAGTCTCTGGACATCAATTGGTTTTCACCTCACCTACTTAGAAATCATGAGGTTTGCCGTCTCTCCACATCAATATGGCGTTCCTCCAATCATAACTTACCACGAATCAGTGCCTGGAATCGGTACCTTATTCTCTATTTGTATGATGATTATTGGGGGCATCCTTGTATCACTCGTTATATTAGGTGTGAAGCGTTTTATACGGAAAAGTACATGATTTGAACTGAATCGCTTTCATAAAATATGTGCTCCATGCCCAACTTCTCACACAATGGCGATATAAAACAAAAAAAGTCGATTCCATATTGTACTGGAAATCGACTTTTTTAGGTAAAATCTGCAAAGGAAATAGGTTTTGACGTTTGACTTAATTCTATAAATAGAATCTTTACGTTCCAATTATCATCAGTGCAGAAGGTATTGTTGTTTTGAACTCTATTCTTCATATGTAAAATCGTTAGACGAGTTTATAAAACTTGTCATTTATACTATTTTACATCTTTTGTCCATTCTGAAACTTTATCTTCATTATCTTTGATCCATTTTTTTGCTGCCTCATTAGGATCATCGCCTTTCATAATATCGAACATAACACGTTCAATATCTTCTGGAGTCCAGTGGAAGTTTTTAAGAATACTATACGCTTCTGGATTATCTTCTTTCAATCCGTTACGTGCAAATGTACCAATATATTCTTCAGTTCCGTATATACCTTTAGGATCGTCTAAATATTTTAAATCAAATGCGTTAAACTTCCAGTGTGGGGACCAACCTGTTACGATGATTTCTTCATTTTTCGCAATCGCTTGAGTAAGAGCTGCTGTCATTGCACCTGCAGATGAAGTAACTACATTCCAGCCTTCTAGGTTTTTATATTCTTTATAAGCATTTTCCGTAGTTGCTGTCATATTTGCTCCTGGATCAATGCCAGTGATCGTTTTACCAGCTTCATCTGTTAAATCCTCGATAGAATTTACATCCATATAACTAGGGACAACTAAGCCAATTTTTGCACCTGCTAGGTTTTCACCCAAATCGTCTATTTTACCCTTGTACTTTTCAACTTGTGGGGCATGCGTTTGTGGTAGCCAAGCTGACACCATGCCATCGACCTCTCCTTTAGCAAGAGCCTCCCACATAATTCCGTTATCTAGTGGTGTTAGTGTTACATCATATCCTAAATCTTCTAGAACTTGTCCTACTACGTTTGTAGAGGCAATTTCAGTATCCCATTCAACATAGGCTAAGTTCACTTCATTTTTGTCTTTATTTTTCGTGTCTTCACCATCTGAGCCACAAGCAGTTAATACTAACATGACTGCAAAAGCCAATCCTATCTTCAATAATTTACTGAATTTCATAAGATCTCCCTTTCTTCATTGTAGGATGAGATATATCTAAAAATTAACAAGTAACAACTTAAAGTTATCAAAAGGTTGTTACTTTTGTCAAATCGACTTTTTTTAACAAGTGTAAATTTAAAAGGGAGTTCGAGATAGAACAAGAAAAAATGTTCATGTTTTTTCATATACGACCTTTTCGTTGCTATTTTATAAGCATTATTTCCATTTGTAAGTGCGAATTTTGGTGGCAGTCAAAATTGCAATAAAAACGATTATCAAAATTTGTTCGAAAACTAACAAATATTGATATTAGTAAATTTATAACTACCTGCTATAGTTTCAGTGTCGACTATCAATTATAGGTATACGTCCATTTTTGAAGGGATGTGCAATAAATGAAAAAAATTTTTACTATTAATTGTAATACTTTTGATCTTCTCTCAATTATCGCTTAGTACTTTGCCTGCTTACGCAAAGTACTAAGCGATTGTGAAGAGGATTATGACATTGAAATAATCGATTTGAGCGATGACATTTTTGGATGTCCCGCATAACCATCCGAACTATGAACAAATCGCACTACTCCAACAAGCAGGCATTGTAGATGGTTCAAAAGGGGCATTTCATCCGAATGCTTATATAACACGTGTACAAATGGCGAAAACGTTAGTTCTTGCATTTGGCTTAAAACCAGAGGGTAGTAGCACATTCAAAGATGTCAACCCAACACATTGGGCGAATTCATATATTTCAGCTCTAGAAGATCATAACGTTGCACTGGGTGATAAAGAAGGTAATTTTAGACCAGATGAAAACTTAACACGTGCACAATTTTAAGCGTTTATGTACCGGGCACTTGGTTTTTAAGGTATTACTTAAGAGAGATGTATCGTAATTTGATACATCTCTTTTTCTATTTGACAATTTATGAAATCGTTGCTGAAAGAAGGACTTTAGCGATCTCTATTGGCATAAATCAGCAATTGAAATTAAAAATTCTTTTAGTGTTCTCTGTAAAAGCTTGTAGAGTTTTTAGCAGCTAATTTCAGGGAAGAAGTGTTAAGATGCATCCCTCTCTATTTGTCATCTACTCTCACAATATAAATTTCTCTATTATAGAAGGTCCAATCTAATTTAATCTTTGTTCTAAAGGATGTGAACACAAAAGGCCCCCTAAAATGGAGCATTATCAATAAAAAACACATAGGAAAATAGTATTATCTTTTAGCGAAATAGACTTTATTAGCATTAAAAATCCCTTAAAATGAAATGCATTCTGAAAGGATTTTAGGATTATCAAGTTTTGCTTCAAAACGAACAAAAAGTGATTTTGTTTGTTTTGAAATGCTTGTTATAGTGTAAGTATCCTTAAAAACAAGAGGCTTTATTCATGGTTTCTCGAAATGAGTGAATTTTGTGAAAATAAGCTACATTTATTGTTTTAAAGAGTATTTAATGGAAGATGAATATTCAATAACAACTGTTTTATTGGCAGTTTTTATTATCTTGAGTAGTTATAAAGTATTGAATAATGTTTAGTGTCATAAAAAGCGGGAATAGAATGTATTGGTAAGAGTTAAATAAGCTTATCTAGATTCGAATAAATGCTTAATTGATATGACGCAGCTAGGGTTTACTGGTGGAAGACATTGAGGTGTTTTTATGTATAATTTTTTGGATCGTTCATCTTTGCAAAAGTTGAATATTCTACATCATATTTACAATGAACAGAGGCTATTTTCAAGTTTAGAGTTATCTCAAATGACTGATTTGTCTGAAAGAACAATTTTGAAAACAATAGATGAGATAGCAATTGATTTAGAGTTTGTTACTAAATCTGCTGTTATCCAAAAAGAAGAGAATAAGTATTTTCAATTAAATTATAAAGATAATTTTTCTATGAAGACTGTTGAAAGATATTATTTAAAAAAATCATTAACCTATAAAGCATTTGATGAGATTTTTTACAATAAATTCTATGATGTTAATATGTTTATCTTGGAAAATTTTACAAGTGTTGCATCCATGTATCGTAGAATAAAAAAAGTTAAGCCTTTGTTAGATCAGTTTCAATTGAAGTATACATCTTATGAAAAAGTCAGTCTTGAAGGGACAGAAAAGCAATTTCGTTATTTTTACTTTTTGTTCTACTGGAATTCATATTGGGGAGAAGAGTGGCCATTTACTCTAGTTTCAAGAGAAGAAATACTAGATTTAATGAAGGAAGTAGACATAGCATATTCCGAACAAGTTTTATATTGGCTGGCCATCTGCCTATCACGTGCAAAATTAGGGTGCTTAATCGAATATCATCCAATGTATGCGAGTTTTACGAAACATCATCATAACTATAAGCGATTATCAGGAAAATTAAAGCATATATTTAGAAAATTTACTGACTTATCAGATGAAGAAATTGAATTAGAAACAATGTTTTTATTTTCTATCATTAGCTGTATGCGTCGTTATCATAAAACGGATAATGCGGTAAGTTTATTGATGAACTTTGCACAGCACCATAATCAGGAATTATTTGTACAAGCAACTCTATATTGGATAGAAGTGTTCATCGAGCATTTTTCAGTTACTTTAGATGTCGAAGAATATGGGGCACTCTTTATAAATTTACTGCACCTTCATTATTTTACTTTAAGCTTTTCTGGTCCAGCTACTTTATTTAAAGAAGATCTTTATCAAAAGAGATTAGAAATGCATGAAACGGCTCAAATAGAAGTCATGAATCAGTTTTATGATCGTCTAATGGAAAATCAGGCCTTCGCTATCGTATTTGAACGCAGAGAAATATTAATTGGCAGATATCATAAATTACTAAAACAAACAATTGATTTTGCCCATAGAGATACTATTAAAATAAAAATATTTTCAATGATAAATGATGTTCCTTATTTATTCAATCAAATACAACGTGTTTTTATCCATGTTGAGTTATGTTCTAAAGATGAAGAGGCGGAGTTAATTATAACGGATCGCTTATACTTAACTATTAAAAAAGACGTCAAAGATATATTTGTATGGAATTCAGTTCCTTCTAGAAGCGATTATGAAAGGTTATCCAAAAGACTACACGAAATCTATTTTACTAAGTATAAACAGCAAAATAAGTTATTATTGAAAACTTTACTAAGTGAAGTGTAAAGAAGTTAATGGAGGTTGATTCATGTTTTAGAAAAGAAAGAAAGAGATTCATATAAAAACGAGTAACGTTGTAAATAAATGAGGTAAAGCATTTGAAGAAGTTGCATTGTCGGCTAACCGACTTGCTAGTTGATAAAGAATTTAAACAATGGATAAGGGGTCTTCTAAATGTGTAAAAAAATACCGAAGGAATTAACATATTATTTAAAATTAGGTGATGCTGTTGTAATCGTTGATGAAAATCAATTAATTATCGATGTGAATCAACAATATGAAACGATTACCGGCTATAAAAGAGAATTTCTTATTGGATTACCAGTAGAGAATTTAAAATCAAGTGTAACGCCGTTTGTTATGTATAAATCGGTAAAAAGTACATTAAAAAAAGGACAGTCGTGGTCTGGGACAATGGTTCATGTCAACAAAATATTAGAGTTAAGATACTCATTTATAACGATTACGCCAATTGAAATAAAAGGAAATATCTATTATATAGGAGTCATGCGCTTAGCAGAACAACTATTGATAGATGAAGTGAATCAGAAGAAAGTAGAGCAAAAGGAGCTATTTCAGTTGTTAGCTCTATCAAGTGAAATGCGCGATGTAAATATAGCAGAACATCTTTTGAATGTGCAAAATTTAGCAGAGGAATTGTTGTTAAGCCTCTTTGAAGATAGAACTTATAATTTATCGTTAGAGTATGTTAGTAAAATTATAGAATACAGTGTTTTACATGACATTGGAAAATCGGGAATACCAGAATCAATCCTGTATAAAACTGGGCCACTAACAGTCTATGAGAAAAAAATTGTGAAGATGCATCCTCTTATGGGTGTAGATGTATTGAATAAACTATCTAATGAAATGAACAATAAAGTTTTCGATGACAAAAAAATAGCTGAAAATATTATTAAATATCATCATGAGAATTGGGATGGAACTGGATATCCAATGGGGTTAAAAGGAGAAGAAATTCCTTTTGAGGCGAGAGTAATATCTATAGTAGATGTTTACGACGCTTTGGTTAGTGATAGAGCTTATAAAAAAGCTTGGACAAAGGAAGAAGCTCTTTCTTATTTAAAAGAACAGAAGGGTATTAAGTTTGACCCTAATTTAGTAGAAGTATTTATCGAAAAAGTTATTCAGAAAGATAGTATTTTTCTATAATCCAACTCTTGGTTATAGGAGTATTACAACATTCTATTTCCATAATTAATCATTTTTGTCAAATGTAATTAGTGTAACAACGATTGTATATGCCGTTTATATATGTTGATCTTCGTTACAACTAGGCGACTCCTTGGGTCATAAATAAGACCCTGCAGCGGGGCGAGCAGGGGAACGATGGCTAAAGCATCAAGACTTGTGATAACGCCCTCGTGATCAATCATGTTGTTGTTGCTGACGCTTCGCCTTCGCACAGTCGGAACGGAAATCAACCTTACGTTATAGTGATGAGCCAATTTTATTATCAATATATATTAAAGTAATTAAGGTGGAGAGATAAATGAAGTTTTATAAAAACACATCTTTAGTCGGGAAGTTCGGAATATTCAATTTCATTATGTTGATTGCACTTGTCATTATAGGGTTTACTGGGATAATGGGTGTTAAAAAAATGAATGATAATGCGACATCTTTATATGATGAAAGTTTAACTTCGGTCTATTTATTAAGTAATATTTCAACTAATCAGCAAAAAATAACGAATCTAAAGTTCAAAATCTTCTTTCATTCACAAGATATAGATGAAAAAATTCAATATTATGAAGAGATAGCAGCTATTGAAGAAGAAATTAGTCATGCCTTTAAAGATCTAAAGAAAGTAAACATGGATAGTGAAGAAAGAAAATTACTTAAGTATTTGGAAGAAGTAAATCAAAGTTATGAAGATATATTAGAATCTAGTTTTCAACAAGTTACCTCTGATACGACAGAAGTGGATGCCAATGTACTACTAGAACCTCTATTTGAAAAAGAAAAGCAAAGAGATGATCTGATGGAGCAATTAGAAACAACAAATATCAAAAGTGCCGAATTGAGCAATGAAAAAAATAATGCAACATATAAGAGAACGTTGTATCAAAACGGTATTATTATGGTTATTGCTCTTATGTTTAGTATAAGTATACTGATCTACTTAAGTAGGTACGTCAAAAAAGCAATCTCCAATATTCAGGATGTTGTATCTGGGGTTGAAGATGGTGATTTAACACGACATGCTGAGGTAATATATCCAGATGATCTTGGGAGAATTACGCAAGGTTTGAACAATTCTGTTACACATATTCAGGAACTTGTTTCTAATGTTAATAGTACCTCAACACAAATGGGAAGTTTAAGTGAAGATTTAAGTGCAACTATTGAGGAAATCACAGCTTCAATGAATGAAATTGATACAACTTCAAAGGATGTTGCTATGGGAAGTACTACACTAAGTGCAACAACTGAGCAATTAAACGCGACTGCAATTGAAGTGCTTGATAGTACGGAAAAATTAAATGAGAAAACTAAATATAGTCTTAATTTCTCACAAGAAGTAAAAGAGAGAGCCATTGATATTAAAGAAACAGCTGTTCAAGCATTTAGTACAGCTCGTAATCTATATGATGACAAACAAAAGTTAGTTTTAGAAGCGATTGAAGCCGGAAAAATCGTATCTGAAGTAAAAGTAATGTCTGACACAATTGCAGATATTGCAGATCAAACGAATTTGTTAGCATTAAATGCAGCTATCGAGGCTGCCAGAGCAGGAGAGCAAGGTAAAGGTTTTGCAGTTGTTGCTGACGAAGTCCGAAAATTAGCCGAACAATCATCTGAAACCGTTCAAAAAATACAAATTGTTACAAGTGACGTAGAAAAAGCATTTAAAAATGTGTCTACTAATGCTCAGGAGCTATTACACTTTATAGACGATAAAGTAACACCTGATTATGAGCTTTTCCAAAACAGTGGAATTCAATATGAAGAAGATGCTATGTACTTTAATACATTAATAACTGAAGTGACAACATTTGTTGGCACGATGAAGTATTCTATGCTAGAAATACAAAAAGCAATTGAAAATGTATCTACTGTCGCGATAGAATCATCTGATCAGTCAAATGGGATAGCAAATAGTATTTCAGAAACATTACAAGCAATTCAGCAAGTAGCAGAGTCATCCGTTCAAACTGCAAATATTGCCGAAGAAATTTCTCAACAATTAAATAATTTTAAGCTTTAGAATAGGAAATAGTACCTGCTTGGAAAGACGTTGAATACGGTTAATCTTAAGTCTCCCGCAGGTAATCCCATTTCCTCCGTAAGCAATTCCATTCAAAGTATGAATGAACAAAAATTTTTTCCCTTCATATCATATGTGAGAATGGATTTTACGTTATTGAGGAGGAAAGGAATGCATTGGATAGCCATCATTCTTATTGGGATAGCTGCCAACTTAGATAATTTAGGAATTGGTCTCGCTTATGGTATTAAGCGAGTAAAAATACCCATATTATCCAATGCGGTTATTGCCCTTATTTCAATGATCGTCACGTACGTTGCAGTTACAGCTGGGAGCGTAGTTATTAAATTTGTCTCTCCAGATTTTGCGAATTTAATAGGAAGTCTTTTGCTTTGTGTTATTGGGATATGGACTTTATTGTCTAGTCGCTTTTCTAAACAAGGAATATTAGAAAACCCTGAAGTATTTGATGAGGATAAAAACTATATCATTTCATTTCGCGAAGCAATGACACTCGGCTTTGTCTTATCAGCAAACTGTTTGGCAGGCGGAATAGCACTTGGAGCCAATGGTATTTCTGCAATATGGACAGTTATTTCTATCGGTGTCTTTTCGTTCATAACAGTAGGTGCTGGTGTTCACTTTGGCGCTTTGCTGACAAAGACTTTCATAGGAAAATACTCAACCGCTATTTCAGGATGGTTACTTATTCTTATAGGGATCATTGAAATAATTTCTTAAACATTACGGAATTTCAGAGCGTGGGAGTCCTGCATCTATCGTACACAATCTTCGTATGGCATCATCGATTTAAAAAGTTTTAAAATAACTTGACGTAAGTAAATTATTAATATATAGTAGGTTACATAAAGTAATCAATTACTTTTCGTAACTATTTTTAACTAGAAGTACGAAAGAAGTAACTACAAATGTTTATCCCTTAAATTTTTGGGGAACATATTTAATGTAGTTACTTCATATTTTAACATATATCTCGAAATCGAGATAAAAATAATTTTATTGGAGGAATTTAAAATGGCAAAATGGAATATTGATTTAGGACACTCAGCAATTAACTTTCAAGTAAAGCATATGATGGTATCAAAAGTAAAAGGTGTATTCGATACTTATTCAGCAAATATTGAAGCGGCAGATCTTGCAGATTTAACAACAGCAAACATTAGCTTTACAATTGATGCAGCTAGCATTAACACACGTAGTGAAGATCGTGATAATCACTTAAAAGCAGAAGATTTCTTCGATGCTGAAAAATATCCAACAATCACATTCAAATCAACAAACATTACAAAAAAATCGGATGATGAATATGCGATTACAGGTGATTTAACAATTAAAGACGTAACGAAATCAGTAACATTTGATACTGAATTTAATGGGAAAGGTACAAATCCATGGGGCCAAGAAGTTTATGGCTTTGAATCTGCAACAACAATCAATCGTGAAGAATTTGGCTTAACTTGGAATGCGGCATTAGAAACTGGCGGTGTTCTAGTTGGTAAAGACATCAAAATTACAGTTGAACTGGAAGTAAACCCAGCTTGATTTTGTAAAATGTGCTCGATACATATCGGGCACATTTTTTTGGTTCATCACCAAAAGTTGTGGATGACTTTTGTTAAAACGTCTACTATGTAAATAAGTTGATCTTCGTTACGGCTAGGCGACTCCTTGGGGATTAGCAATAGAGGAACGAAGGCTAAAAGCATCACATCCTGTGATAACGCCTTCGTGACCAACATCGTGTTGGCCCGAGACCCTGCAGCGAAGCGGCTCATCGGACGCCCCCAGGAAGCTCTGCTCTGCGCGAAAGCGAAGCGTCAGCGGCAAAGCGCCCAGCTGGAACGGAAATCAACCACACGTTTTGGTGATGATCCATTTTTTGCATGATAAATGTTTCCAAAAAACAACACAATGAATATGTTACTTGCATAATTTTAGTAATTACTGCATATAAAACATCATATTGTTTTTGGGGGCGATGGGATGAATGTATTAGTGACAGGTGGATATGGTTTTATTGGTAGTGCAGTGGCAAGGCGTTTTTTTAAAGAAGGTGCAAATGTTTATATTATTGATAATTTAAGTACAGGCCATTTACGTAATGTCGACTTTGAGCATAAATCTTATCTTTTGAATGTGGAAGATGAAGTTTGTGAGCATCTCTTTAAAGAAACATCATTTGATGTGGTCATCCATTGTGCAGCGCAAACGAGTGTTCAAAAATCGATCCAAGAGCCAGTGAAGGATGTTTTATCGAATATTGTAGGGCTTAGTCAGATGCTCTTCTTATCGTCAAAATATAAGGTAAAGCATTTCGTTTTTGCCTCGTCGGCAGCTGTTTATGGAGATAGTCACTATCCTCCAATAGAAGAAACAG
This sequence comes from Lysinibacillus sp. NPDC097214, assembly GCF_050277945.1. NCBI lineage: Bacteria > Bacillati > Bacillota > Bacilli > Caryophanales > Bacillaceae > Lysinibacillus > Lysinibacillus sp. NPDC097214. The sequence goes on along the minus strand of NZ_JBNNSS010000006.1, from coordinate 33,581 downwards.
ATGTTAGTGAACCGATTTCGATGTATGGATTAAACAAAAGTATTGGTGAGACATATTGCGAGAAATGGCAAAAAGATTACCGTTTACCAACATTAATTTATAGATTTGCTAATGTATTCGGTCCAGGACAACGAATGCAGGGCGAAGCGGCAGTTATTCCATGCATGCTAAGAAGCAGTATAGAAGGAAAGCCCTTTACAATTTATGGAGAGGGAGAGCAAACACGAGATTTCATATTTGTAGAGGACATTGCGGATGCTATTTATGCCGGTGTACAGGCTAGACTACAAGGCACTTATAATGTATCAACGAATGAGGCATGGTCGATTCATCAAGTCATTTTATTATTGCAGCATTTAAATCATCCTTTAGAAATTCAATATGCTCCTGCGAGAGAGGGAGATATTGAGCATTCGTTTTTAAATAATGAAAAGTTAGCGAAGGCAATTGGATGGAGGCCAAAAATTTCTTTTGCGGAAGGTATAGAGCGTACATTGCAAGCGTTACAAGATGAAAAGATAGTAGAAATTTAATTAGAAGAGTCATTTTTATTCATTCAACGCCAAGGAAGCTAGGAACCTTGGCGTTGAGTTTTTATTTACATAACGGAAACTGTATTTAAAATTTCTTGAAGCGCTTGTTTTACCTGTTAGACTAATAGTTACAGGATAGAGCGCGCTAAGTAATACTAACACACAGTAATAATTCAAAGGTTAGGACTGTTAATTTTCTGAATAAACGAATAACATTAAGCTCGTTTACAAATCTATAAAAATAGATATAATGAATTTTATGGAACCTTCACAAATCTATAAAGCATTATCAAACGATACAAGACGTCAAATATTATTATGGTTAAAGAATCCAGAGGAATTTTTTGATGAAAAACTTTATTTACAACAAGGGATTAGTTTTCAAGTTGGAGTATGTGTAAGAGATATTCAATTAAAAGCAGGACTGGCTCAATCGGTTATTTCTAATTATTTATTAACTATGCAACAAGCTGGATTATTACAATCCGAACGTATTGGAAAGTGGACTTATTATCGTAGGAATGAGAAAACTATACAAGAATTTCGAGAGTACGTTCAAAAAGAATTATAAAGTGAAGCTTTAATCAGTTGGGGGTTTTCTTTATCCTCACTGATTATTAGTCTTCATCAATTGGGCTCTTACGGGTAGTTAATCTTCGACCTAACTTCCTTTGCATACGCTGAATTTTGAGGTCGGGTATTGTACCTGACGCTTCGCTTTCGTTACAGATGAATTCTGCCAGTTAATGCGGGATAAATAGAAAGGAGGATCTATTTTTTTGGTTCAACATATCTAATTATACATATATATAGAATTATATATTTGAGGAAATGTGATTTCTCACCTATCAATTTTTGTAACAATGCTCAACTATTTTTTATTAAATCTATTTAAGATTGGAGATTTTTATTAATGCGAAAAGTAAACCCTTTATTTATTTTTATACTAGCAATAGGTGTATTTGGAATTATTACAACTGAAATGAGTATTGTCGGAGTATTACCACAAATAGCTCAAAAATTTGAGGTTTCAACCGCACAAGCAGGTTTGTTAGTGAGTATATTTGCTCTAGTTGTTGCCATCTCTGGACCATTTTTAATATTACTTGTGTCTGGGATTAATCGTAAGCTACTTTTATTAACAACAATATTAATATTTGCTATTTCTAATGTTTTTTATGCTTATACGACACATTTTGAAGTTATGCTTATTTTTCGTATCATACCAGCGGCACTTCACCCTCTATTCTTTTCAATAGCTCTTGTAACTGCAGCTAATCTTGTTCCTCCAGAAAAAAGTAGTCAAGCAGTTACCAAAGTTTTCATGGGAATTACGGTCGGCTTTGCTTTAGGTGTACCATTAACTTCTTATCTGGCAGAACAGTTTTCATTAGAAATAGCTTTCTTGTTTGGAGCGATCGTAAATGCTGTAGCATTTATAGGAATTTTAATTTTGCTACCTTCTATGCCAGTTAAAGAAAAAATGTCTTTTGGCAAGCAAGTCGGTATATTACGAAAAATAGAATTATGGTTAAATATGGGGACTGTTGTGTTTATTTTTGCAGCCATGTTTTCGGTATACAGTTATTTTGCTGAATACCTTTCAAAAGTCACTCACATGAATGGATCCTTGATTAGTATTATGTTGCTAATATTTGGTGTAATTATGATTTTAGGTAATTCTTTATTTGGAGTTCTTTTACAAAGAAATATGTTGAAAACTGTAATATCATTTCCGGTACTATATATATTTGTTTACTTATTCGTTTATTATTTAGGTTCTTATTTCGTTCCAATGATTTTTATAGTATTCATTTGGGGAATGGTACATTCTGGCGGTTTAATTGTTAGTCAGGCATGGTTAATAAGTGAAGCTAAAGAAGCCCCTGAATTTGGTAATAGTCTATTTGTTTCATTTTCAAATCTTGGAATTACTTTTGGAACATCTTTTGGCGGTTGGTTTATTTCTCAATTAGGAATTCATCAACTTATTTGGAGCGGCATTATTTTTTCATTACTTTCTTTTTTGTTGATATTAATAAAAATAAAACTCTTCAACTCTAGTATTCCATCGCCATCAAATTAAAATAACTGTGAGACCCATTACGGAGCGAATAGAGGGACTGCTAAGAACTTCACATAAACGCCTAAGTGATCAACATCGTGCTGTTGTTGTTGCTGACGCTTCGCTTTCGCACAGTTAAAACCGTGTTGCTGACGCTTCGCTTTCGCACAGTTAAAACCGTGTTGCTGACGCTTCGCTTTCGCACAGACAAAACCGTTTGCTACTACGTTTCACTACGCTTTCGCGCAAAAAACATTTGTTGGCCTAAAGCCTCCGGACGATTACGCCAAGGCGAAATGGATGCTGCATTTAATTAGTATTATTCTGAGTAATATGTCTTTTATCGCGACTATAGTATAATAATTGTTTAAAGGAATGTTGCGGAATTGAACGGGGGCTTACAAATATGCTAGTAGATTTTAGAGTGAAAAATTGCCTGAGTTATAAAGATGAAACACTATTTTCAATGGTAGCGGGAAGCCGTATTCGTAAATTAAAGGACACACATACGATGAAATTTGATTCGTTTCGCCTTGTGAAAAGTGCCTTTATTTTCGGACCAAATGGCAGTGGAAAATCGAACTTATTCACGGCTATTAAAATTTTACGTTCTTTATTGTTTAACTTTGAAAATCTTAATAATGTTAAACAACTACGCTTGCCCTACCAGCCGTTTAAGCTAGGAGGTCAGCAAGAGAAACCGACAGAATTTATGATTTCATTATTCCTAGATGGGGTACTGTACGATTATGAGGTACAATATAATGCCTCACAGGTACTTTATGAAGGCCTAACTAAAACGACAAAATCCTTGAAAGAGCAGCTCTTTAATAGACAATGGGATGGAACAGAATATTTGTATGAATCTGCTGAAAGCACAGCGTTAGAACTGACAAAATATACGCGTAATAATACAGCGTTCTTATCAGTATTAAATGTCTTTAATGACCCAGATGCTACGAAAATATTTGATTGGTTTTTACATAAAATACTGTTTTTAGATGAAGCAAATCGGTTATCAAGTCATCCACTTATTCGTAAACTTGAAGAGGAGTCCTTTAAAAAAGAAGTGATGAAGTTACTAAAGATTGCAGATTTTTCTATTCAAGATGTGACGGCAAGACGCGTTGAGCGTAGAGAGAAAAATACGATTGGCTATGATTTTGACACGCCAGAGGTTATTCAAGAAGTGGATATCGATTTGCACTATTTATCGTTCGATGAAGCAGGTGCGCCGATTGGGACAAAGACAATTAATTGGACGATGGATTCAAAGGGTACAGTCCGTATGCTGCATTTAGCATGTGTCATTGTAGATGCATACAATAAGGGGAAGACTATTTTTATAGATGAATTTGATACCGCATTTCATGTGTCCATCTGCGAATTTTTAATGGCCATTATGAACAGCAAGCGTAACGTTACGAATCAATTTGTTGTCACAAGTCATGAAATAGATTTATTAGATCAGCCACTACGTTCCGATCAAATATGGTTTGTGAATAAAAGCTTTAAAAATGAATCCGAGTTATACTCCTTATTTGATTTTGCAGATTTGCAGAAGAAACGTGGAGATATTTCCTATGCCAAGCGTTACTTAAAAGGAGAATTTGGAGCTACACCGGTTATTAATGAATATTTATCCAACCAATATTTAAAAGAAGTGGAGGTATTCGAGCAGTGAGAGTACGTCAACAAGGGAATCGAACACTGCGTAAAACTATTTTAATTTATTGTGAAGGTGAAACCGAACGCATTTATTTTGAGCAACTGCGTATTTTAAAGCGCTCCAAAATGGTAAGCGTCAAAATAAAAAACGTTAAGCGTTCGGCTATTAAGCTTGCCCAGCATGCCTATCGAGATTCAAGCTACCAATATTTTGATGAGGTTTGGATTGTTTTTGATAAGGATGATTTAACTGAAAAGCAATTAGATGAAGTAAATGCCTTTTGTGAGGAGCATAATATTCATATTGCCTATTCAAATGAAGCGTTCGAATTATGGCTACTGTTGCATTTTGAAGAGGTCGATATGTCTGAAAAGTATCCTCGTGCAGTATTAAATGACAAGATGGAGCAGCATCTTGGAATAACACGTTATTTTCGTCATAAAGCGGATGAGTCAGTCATTGCACCTATCGCACTTCGACATGAGGTTGCTATTAAAAATTGCACAGATATGATGGCCCTTCGCAAGACGGAAAGTCGTGACAATCCTTATTGCAACATACATGAAATGATACAATACATATTTTAACTTCTTTCAGCGGGTGTCCATAAACCCGCTGTTTTTACATCTCATCACAAAAGGGGGGAATAACAATTATTAAAAGTATGACATATATTAAGTTGATCTTCGTTACGACTGGGCGACTCCTTTCAATGCGACGATGACAACTATGATTTATTTATCCACCATTCAAAAATGTAGATAAATAAATTTTTTGTATTGGGGAATAAATAACACCAGAAGCCATGACAATTGAACAGTACATATGAACGTCCTAAACCTATAAACAACTTGCCTTTTCTTTCTAAACACATTACAATGAAATTAAGTTAATATAAGGTTTGAGCGATTGAGAGACCATTAAAAACATATGTACATTGCGTACATGTGCTTTTAATGGTCTCTTTTTTTTCGTTCTTAAATTAAGGAGGAATTTTATTATGAGTACGGCTTCAGCAATACAACGTCAACAAACGATTGAAGAATTACAAAGTAAAGAATACGATTTATTGGTGATCGGTGGCGGTATTACAGGTTGTGGTATCGCACTTGATGCAATTGCTCGTGGACTATCTGTAGCGTTAGTTGAAATGCAAGACTTCGCCGCTGGGACTTCTAGTCGTTCGACAAAATTAGTGCACGGTGGACTTCGTTATTTAAAACAATTTGAAATAAAAGAGGTTGCAGAATTAGGGAAAGAGCGTGCGATCGTTTATGAAAATGGACCACATGTAACAACGCCGGTTTGGATGTTACTTCCATTCCATAAAGGAGGCACATTCGGTAAATTCTCAACGAATGTTGGCTTACGTGTCTATGATTTTTTAGCAGGGGTTAAACGTTCTGAGCGTCGATATATGTTAAATCCTGCAAAAACAATGGAAAAAGAACCTTTGGTCAAAGCTGAGGAATTACGTGGCGGTGGTGTATATGTAGAATATCGTACAGATGATGCACGTCTGACAGTCGAAGTTGCCAAAGCTGCCATCGACAAAGGCGCTACACTCATTAACTATACAAAGGCAGAAAACTTTTTATACAATGACCAAAAGAAAATTAATGGCATCGTAGCACAAGATTTAATTGCCCATAACGCATTTAATATTCGTGCCAAAAAAGTAGTAAATGCTGCAGGTCCATGGGTAGATGAAGTTCGTACTATCGAAGGAAAACAAAATGGTAAGCACTTAATTTTATCAAAAGGTGTGCATATCGTTTTTGATGAATCTAAATTCCCACTACGTCAAGCTGTCTATTTTGATACACCTGATGGTCGTATGGTGTTTGCGATTCCTCGAAATGGGAAAACGTATGTTGGAACGACAGATACATTTTACGAAGGCGATGCGCGTGAAATGAATATCCATCAAGAAGATCGTGATTATATTATGAAGGCTATTCATTACATGTTCCCAAAAGTTAAAGTCACTGATGCAGATATCGAATCAAGCTGGGCAGGTGTTCGTCCATTAATTCATGAGGAAGGTAAAAATCCATCTGAAATATCTCGTAAGGATGAAGTATGGGAATCTCCTTCAGGTCTTGTGACAATCGCTGGTGGTAAATTAACAGGGTATCGTAAAATGGCTGAAACAGTTTTAAATAAGATTGCACAAGATTTAGAGCAACGCTTTGGTATTACATCAAAACCATGTCATACAAAGAATATTCAAATATCTGGTGGAGATGTTGGGGGCTCCCAAAACTTAGATGCCTTCGTGTCAAAACGAACAAAAATGGGTGTCGATATCGGATTATCGGAAGAGGAAGCAAAACATTTAGCACATCATTACGGTTCTAATGTGGACACTGTTTTTGAATATGCTAAAGAAAAGCATCCTGTTTTACCGCAAGGGCTATATGCTCAGCTACTGTATGGTATTCATCATGAAATGGCTGTTCATCCAAATGATTTTATGATTCGTCGTACAGCATATATGTTCTTTAACATCGCCCTTGTCATACAGTATAAAGATGCGATATTAGATGAAATGGCAAAACAATTACAGTGGTCTCCTGAACAACGTACACAATATGAAAAAGATTTAAATTTAGAAATAACAAGAGCTACAACTGCATTATAATAAAAACGAAGGTCGTCTTAAAGGCGACCTGACTTTTTTAAAAAAAGGGGAAATCAAATGAATTTCAATAATCAACAAATTATTCCCGCTGCACGAACAGTAAAGCAATTTGATGAAATATTAAATAGTCGATTCGAATACATTGTTCTATTAGAAGTGCATATTAGTTTGCTCATGTCAATAAAACGAGAGGCGGATCGGAACGGTAAAAAATTAATTATTCATGCAGATTTAATTCATGGCTTAAAAACGGATAACTTTGCAGCTGATTTTTTAAGCAATGATATCCGTCCGGCAGGAATAATTTCCACGCGTTCTAATATGTTAATAAAAGCAAAAGCTCGTGGGATTATTGCTATTCAGCGTGTCTTTTTAATTGATACGATCGCGCTTGAAAAAAGCTTTTCATTGATTGAATCAGCGAAGCCAGATTATATTGAATTATTACCAGGTATTATTCCTTCTATGATTTCAGAAGTGCATCAGCGTACGAAAATCCCTGTTATTACAGGTGGGCTAGTCCGCACTGCTGAAAGTATAGAGGAAGCGTTATCAGCTGGAGCAGTAGCGATTACGACATCCAATAAGAACTTGTGGGAAAATTTCCGAAAATCTTGTTGACTATGTATATTATTTTCTCTACAATGTACATAAGTTAAAAAGCGCGTGGTTAGGAAAAGGAACCCACATTTATTCATCTGCATTGAAACGTGCAGTTTGTTTAAGTGTGGGTTTATTTTTTTGCTAGGTGTACTATTACAAAGGGGGGCTTTTTGTATGTCAACATTTACAGCTGAACTTGTCGGCACGATGATTCTTATTTTATTCGGTGGTGGCGTTGTTGCAGGTGTATCACTGCACAAATCGAAAGGTTTTGGCGGTGGATGGGTAGTGATTACATTCGCTTGGGGTCTAGGTGTGGCTATGGCTGCATATGCTGTTGGTGGTATTAGTGGGGCTCATTTAAATCCTGCTTTAACAATCGCACTTGCTACAATCGGTAATTTCCCGTGGGAAGACGTACCTACTTACATTGCTGCACAATTGATTGGTGCATTTTTAGGTGGGGTACTCGTTTATTTTATGTATTTACCACATTGGAAGGGTACGAAAGATCCGGAAGCGAAACTGGCTGTATTTTCTACAATGCCTGCTATTAAACATCCATTATCAAATTTAATTTCAGAAATGATTGGTACATTTATACTTGTTTTAGGTATTCTAGCATTAGGAACAAATACAATTACGGATGGCTTAAATCCATTTCTAGTTGGTATGTTAATTGTAGTCATCGGGATGGCATTAGGAGGTCCTACTGGTTATGCAATTAACCCTGCGCGTGACTTAGGTCCACGTATTGCGCACTTTTTCTTACCAATCCCAGGTAAACGTGACTCAGGGTGGTCATATGCATGGATTCCAGTTGTAGGTCCAATTATCGGTGGTACATTTGGTGCTCTATTTTTCCAACAAGTTTTTGAGGGAGAAAATAGCATCGCCTTTTGGGTATTAGCTATTATCGTAGTAATTATTTTTATCAGTGCTCAAATGACAGTGAAAAATATTAAAAGTGAAGAGTAAATCAATTATGCCTCGGCATAATTAAGTCCGGAATCGGCATTGTGCCTGTTTGGACACCGTTGAAAAGCCGCATTCATCTCACTACCTACCTGAGGTGGGAGACTTCGGCTGAAAGAAATTAAAAGAATATTTGGAGGTATGTCCGATGTCAGAAAAAAAATATATTTTAGCTTTAGACCAAGGTACAACAAGCTCACGCGCTATTTTGTTTGATGAAAAAGGGAGCATTCTCCACGTTGCACAACAAGAATTTCCGCAATATTTCCCACAATCCGGATGGGTTGAACATCATGCAGAAGAAATTTGGTCATCTATTCTTTCTTGTATCGCCACAGTGCTTTCTGCAAAAAATATTGAATCAAACCAAATTGCTGGGATCGGTATTACAAACCAACGCGAAACAACTGTTGTTTGGGATAAACATTCAGGGAAACCAATTTATAATGCGATTGTCTGGCAATCACGCCAAACGAACGCTATTTGTGAGGAACTGAAAGAAAACGGTTACAATGACTTATTCCGTGATAAAACAGGTTTATTAATCGATGCCTACTTCTCAGGTACAAAAGTAAAATGGATTTTAGACAATGTTGAAGGTGCTCGTGAAAAAGCTGAAGCAGGAGATTTATTATTCGGTACAATTGATACTTGGTTAATTTGGAAATTAACAGGTGGTAAAGTCCATGTTACAGATTATTCAAATGCCTCTCGTACATTAATGTACAACATTTATGATTTAAAATGGGATGAAGAAATTTTAGACATTTTAGGCGTTCCTGCTTCTATGCTTCCTGAGGTTCGTCCTTCTTCAGAAGTGTATGGCTATACGGAGGAAGCTCTGTTCTTCGGCTCTGCTGTTCCAATTGCAGGGGCTGCAGGTGATCAACAAGCTGCACTATTCGGTCAGGCTTGTTTCGAAGAAGGTATGGTTAAAAACACTTACGGTACGGGCTGCTTCATGTTGATGAATACTGGTGAAAAGGCAGTGAAATCAGAGAATGGCTTATTAACTACGCTTGCATGGGGCTTAGATGGCAAAGTAACTTACGCTTTAGAAGGAAGCATTTTCGTAGCTGGTTCTGCGATTCAGTGGTTACGTGATGGCTTACGAATGTTCCGCTCTGCTTCAGAATCTGAGCAATATGCTGCACGTGTGGAGTCGAGTGAGGGTGTTTACGTAGTTCCTGCATTCGTTGGTCTAGGGACACCTTATTGGGATTCTGATGTACGAGGCGCAGTCTTCGGTTTAACGCGCGGTACTTCTAAAGAACATTTCGTACGTGCAACACTAGAATCATTAGCTTATCAAACAAAAGACGTGCTCGGCGCAATGGAAGTGGATGCCAATATTCCACTAACGAAATTACGTGTAGATGGTGGTGCTGTTGCCAACAACTTCTTAATGCAGTTCCAATCAGATTTATTAAATGTTCCTGTTGATCGTCCGGTCATTAACGAAACAACAGCTTTAGGTGCTGCGTATTTAGCAGGTTTAGCAGTTGGCTTCTGGAACTCAACAGATGAAATTAGTAAGTATTGGAATTTAGATCGTCAATTCACACCTAATATGGATGACTCTCATCGTGAAGAAATCTATGCAGGGTGGAAAAAAGCTGTGGCAGCTGCTCAAGCGTTTAAATAATAAAGATAGCTGAATAGTGATAAAAAAACCTTGATAGGCTGATTTGAAGCGGATCCAAGTTGTTAGACAAAATCTAACTGTGGGCCACTTCATTGGCCAATCAAGGTTTTGTTATAGGTAAAAAAATTACCGTATACAAAAGCATCCCTAAATAGGATTATATTTTAACTTATTTGGATCTACTACATAGAAAATATTGTTAATTGTTTCGGATGAAGAATTCCAGTCAAAACAAAAAACGCCTGTTATTTTTTCATTTTCAGTAACTACTATTCCATATTGATTATTTATTATAGCTGCAGTAGCACTTTTTCCAAAGAAAAACTTTTTTGCTATTCCTGAAATAAGTGCTAATACTCGCTCTTTACCTTCAATGATGTTTATTGCCGTTCTTACTTTACTTCCTCCATCAGCTGTAAAGAGAATATCATTAGATAACAAATGGGTTATTCCTTGAATATCCCCGTTGGATAATGCCCATATAAATTGTTCTATATACGTTTTCTGAAGATTAACAGTCAAATCTTTTTCGCTTTTTCTTCCCATTTTAATTTGTGCTCTACTTAATATCTTACGGCTATTAACAGTCGTTGTATTAAGAACATCGGCAATCTCACTATGCTTTAGCCCTAGAGCATTTCTTAATACGTATGCTATCCTCTCTTTAGGTAAAAGGTTTTCCATAAGAACCATATATGAATAGCTTAATTGATCTGACTGGATTAGATTCTCAAGAGGCTCACTATTGTATGCCTGTAGTATAGGTTCGGGTAACCATGTACCTATATAAGTTTCTTTCTTTTTTCTACTTGATTTTAGCTCATTCATACAGCGGTTAACGATCATTTTATTTATATAAGCTTTTAAATTAGTAATTTCATTCTCAATCTTTTCATGTTCTTTTAATTTCAAAAAAGTATCTTGAACAATATCTTCAGCATCTGTCATTGAACCAAGTAAATAGTATGCTATGGATAAACAATAATTCTTATATTCTTTATATAAGTCTTCTATATTCAAATCATTGATCAACCCTTCCATTTCTAATATTATGCATATCATAATCCGTGGAATAATCTACATACATTTTATTTTTTATCTATCATTTCTCTACAAAAGTAATGAATGTCATAAGTTTATTTATAATCCGTGGAAAAATGTATGCACAAACTATAGCACACAAAAATGCTTCTCCCCACATTGGTAGCCAATGAATTAAAAATGTATGGCTATATCCTAAGTTTATAGAAACAAGGATAAACGATATGAAACAAGAATTAAAAAGTCCAATTAGAACAGTGTAAATAAAAGACTGATAAATTTTATTTATTTTCATAAATTTAACCTTCTTATATTGAAGTTCATTTTATTATTAATAAGGATGCAATAATTTAAATCCTTTTGTCCAAGAAGGGTAAATAGGTTCCCAGCCATATTGTTTCTTTGCTTTTTCATTTGATGCTCCTCGTTCCCAAGAATTATATATATCATTTATCGGAGGGAGGGGGGCCCCAATAACTTCAGCAAAATAGGGAAGCCAAATAGAACTTTTTGCAGGTTCATCATCTACAATGTTTACAGAACCTGACTGCCAATTTAAAGCTAATACAGCTGCTTTTGCTGCGTCTTTTACGTGGATAAAGGATGTCACCCCATTTGTTGCGTGTAGTTCCTGACTCTGTAATTGTTTAGCAATTAAACCGTTACCCGAAAGCCAAGTTCCAGGACCATATAACATACCATAGCGAAGGATAACGAAGTCAGGCATTTCTTTTACCTTTTCCTCTAATGGAATAACACCATCAATTGTTTTTTTGCGAGGTAATGAGGCTTTAGTATCTAAAGGTGTTTCTTCTGTAGCTAGCGTATCCCCAGGCTCATAAGCCCATGAAATACTTTGTGCAATTATCTTTTTTACTCCAACGTGATTAGCTGCATCAACAAGGTTTCTTGTTCCTTCTATTCTTATTTTCGAATTATCATTAATATCGCCACTACTTAGTGCGGTAAGTTGATGCATGACAACATCAGGCTGAGTTTCAATTAAGGCTGCAAAAACACTATCTCGATCAAGCGCATCTGCAATGACTGGTTTTACTCCCATCTCTTGCAATGTTTTAACATGTTTTTCTGATCGAATCATCCCGATTACTTCATGCGCCTCTTCTAGTAACATCGGAATCACCATTTTTCCAATTACACCGGTAGCACCAGCAAGTATTATCTTCATAAATAAACCTCCTAATGATCATAAATACGAGATTAATATCTCTAAAAACTAAGACAATTAGGGATTAGAAAGTGTGACACTTTAAAAGAAATTATAAAATAGTTATGTACAATATAAGCGGATTGGATCCTTATATTATTTTTCATGTGTTATGCATAGCTATAGAGGTAGCACCTGAGCTAAAGGGACAGAATAGTTATTTTGTCGTAACTCAAGAAATAATTGAGAAAGATCTTCTATAGCAACGCCTTGAAGCATGTTTATTCCAGACAATCATATAGTGTATATTGAGAATTATGAGTATTGGAATGAAAGGGGATTGCGTGGATAAATCTAAGTCGAATCAGGGCAAAAATATAGACGAGAGTGCGAAGGATCAGCAGCTAGAGCCGTTTCGTGTCGATAATGAAGGGAAAAAGATGACGACGAATCAGGGGTTAAAAGTTTCGAATGATGAGAATTCGTTGAAGGCTGGCGTTCGTGGGCCAACCATTATGGAGGATTTTCACTTTCGAGAAAAAATGACGCATTTTGATCATGAACGTATTCCAGAGCGTGTTGTCCATGCGAGGGGCTTTGCAGCACATGGAGAATTTGAGCTGTATGAATCGATGAGGGAATATACTAAAGCAAGATTTTTACAGGACCCTAATAAGAAAACACCTGTATTTGTCAGATTCTCAACCGTAGTTGGAAGCTTAGGATCGATGGATACTGCACGTGATGTTCGTGGTTTTGCGACGAAGTTTTACACGGATGAAGGCAATTATGATTTAGTTGGTAATAATATACCGGTCTTTTTTATTCAGGATGCCATTAAGTTTCCTGATTTAATTCATGCAGTAAAGCCTGAGCCTCATAATGAAATGCCACAAGCAGCCTCGGCACACGATACATTTTGGGATTTTGTGGCGAACAATCAGGAAATTGCGCATATGATTATGTGGCATATGTCGGATCGAGCAATACCTAGAAGTTTTCGAATGATGGAAGGATTCGGTGTTCATACTTTCCGTTTCGTCAATGATAAAGGAAAGTCGAGATTTGTGAAATTTCATTGGAAGCCTGTGTTAGGTGTCCATTCACTCGTTTGGGATGAAGCGCAAATTATCGGTGGAAAGGATTCGGATTTCCAGCGGCGTGATTTGTGGGAATCAATTGAAATTGGTGATTTTCCTGAATATGAGCTTGGTATACAGATGCTTGAGCCAGAGGATGAATTTAAATTTGATTTTGATATTTTAGATGCAACAAAGCTTTGGCCAGAAGAGATAGTGCCAGTTAAAAAGATTGGAAAAATGACCTTGAATCGTAATGTAGATAATGTTTTCGCGGAAACAGAGCAAGTCGCGTTCCATCCAGGAAACGTTGTGCCAGGCATAGATTTTACAAACGATCCACTTTTGCAGGGCCGGCTGTTTTCTTATTTAGATACACAGCTAATACGTCTAGGGGGACCAAACTTTTCAGAAATACCGATTAACCGACCCGTTTGTCCAATTCATAATAATCAGCGCAATGGCTTTAGTCGACAAACTATTAATATAGGAAAAGTGAGCTATCATAAAAATTCCTTGGCCAATAATTCACCGTCAACATCAACGGCAAGAGAAGGTGGCTTTGTCCATTATGAAGAAAAGGTTGAAGGACGTATCACACGAGCACGTAGTAAATCGTTTGATGATCATTTCTCACAGGCAAGGCTGTTTTGGAATAGTATGTCACCTCCTGAAAAACAACATATCATTGATGCCTTTAGTTTTGAGGTAGGGAAGGTGAAAAGTAAGTCCGTTCGCCAACAAGTAGTCGATATGTTTGTCCGTGTTGATAAAGCAATGGCAACGACTGTGGCCGATAATATTGGTGTTAATCGTCCAAAAGGAGAGCAGGTAAATGTCACGTTATCTTCACCTGCACTTAGTCAGGCTAATACAATAAAAATGCCACAAACACTTAAAGTAGGCGTGCTACTAGGTGATGGGTTTGATGCAAATGAAGTTGGAGAAATACTGAAGTATTTAACAAGACAGGGTGTGCGATACAGTATTATTTCCGACAGATTAGGGGTTGTAACTAGTAGTGATGGCGTTCAGTTAACAGCAAGTGACACGTTTATAACTACAGATGCGGTACTATTTGATTCGTTATATGTTGTAGGCGTAAGAGCAAAAAATCAGGCCAAGTTTAATTCTCATATTGTCAATTATATCAATGAAGCATATAGACATTACAAACCAATTGGTATTGCTACATCTGGAACGACATTTTTTAATATGTCCAATGCCAATGTAGGGCCAGGTATTGTGTTGGCCACTGGCGACAAAGACTTCGCTAAAAAATTTGTCAACGCCATAGCTCAACAACGTTTTTGGGAAAGGAATATTTATTAACTAACGTTATTTTGCTCGCGGGCATATGCGAATACCCGCGGAAGCAGAGAGAATACCCGTGGAAGCAGAGGAAATATTCGCGAAAGCACATGGAATACTGTGATATGAATACTTATAAATTAAAATCTCTCATTGTTCTATTAAGAATAATGAGAGATTTTTTTGCTTTTTGTACGTTAAATTCAATTGTTGCGGATGGTTTATACTCTGTTTTATGTTCATTCGGGTTTTCTGTGTAAAAGTCATCGCTCCCTTTTACGATATAATGTCCTTTTATTTTACCGTAGCTGACGATGAAGCAGACGAAATGTTACTAAATTTACTGTAACATTTATGGCATTGCATTCAAATTTTGTAAATGCTATGGTGGTAAATGAGGTGATTTTTCGTGGAAAAATTTGATATTGCAATTATTGGTGCAGGCCCTGGGGGCTATGTAGCAGCTATTCATGCAGCAAAAAGTGGCAAGAAGGTCGCTTTAGTAGAGCGCGATAAAGTAGGGGGGGCCTGCTATAATGTTGGCTGTATTCCTTCGAAAATTTTGTTGGAGCATAGTAAGCTCATTCAAGAAATAAACCGTGGTAATGACTGGGGTATTGAAACCCCTACAATAAATGTGAATTTTCCACGATTGATGAAACGTAAGGATGCTATTATTGACGAACTTTTAACGAATATTGAGGGTTATATTTTGAGCAATCACATTACCTTTTATCGAGGAGAAGCGGCAGTATCTAATGACTTGACTGTAACAGTTGATAATGAGGCGTTCACAGCAACGGATGTTATTTTAGCAACCGGAAGTAAACCATTTGTACCACCATTTGAAGGTTTAGAAACGACTTCCTATTATACAACGGATACATTTTTTGATCTTGAAGAACTGCCAAAGCAATTAACAATTATCGGTGGTGGTGTTATTGCAGTCGAGATGGCATTTAGCCTAGCACCACTTGGAACAAAGGTGACGATGCTAAATCATAGTGAAGATATTTTACAGACGGAAGAGTCAGATGCGCGACCACTTATTCGTGAACAGATGAAAAAGCTTGGTATTGAGCTTGTGACGGATTTCCAATTTGAGCATTTTAATGGCAATGAGATTCATACCTCTAAAGGAATTTATACATATGAAAATCTTTTGTTTGCAACAGGTCGACGCCCAAATACAGAAATAGCTCAGCAGCTTGGTCTAGCATTCGATGGTCGGTTGATTGCTGTCAATGAGCATCTTGAAACGAGTCAGCCACATATTTATGCGATTGGTGACTTAGTTGGAGGTTACCAGCTAGCTCATTCAGCGAGTGCAGAGGGAATTCATGTTGTGGACCATATCTTAGGAAATAAGCCGGCACTGATTGATCAAACTTCGATTCCTCGCTGTGTTTATACACATCCTGAAATTGCGACTTTTGGTTTACTGGAAGAGCAGGTGGAAGAACCTTATACGGTTACTCAAATGCCTTTACATACAAACCCTAAGGCATTAATGGAAGGAAATACAGTGGGCTTTATAAAGCTTATTGCGACGAAAGAGGAAGGATGTATTTTAGGGGCTTGTGTCGTTGCCGATGGGGCAACAGAAATGTTAAATGCTATTTTAGCTACTAAAAATGCTGGTGGCACTGCCCAAACTCTCGCAAATATGA
Organism: Lysinibacillus sp. NPDC097214; assembly: GCF_050277945.1. Taxonomy (NCBI): domain Bacteria; kingdom Bacillati; phylum Bacillota; class Bacilli; order Caryophanales; family Bacillaceae; genus Lysinibacillus; species Lysinibacillus sp. NPDC097214. The sequence goes on along the minus strand of NZ_JBNNSS010000006.1, from coordinate 17,178 downwards.
TTTTCCCACATCCTACAGTATCAGAGCATATAGGGGATGCTGCCAAAGCTATTTTTGATAGAGCCATTCATCAATAAAGATCTCGAAAACTACATTCATCAGCGGAAGGCTATTCTTCTCGTTGGGGGAATGTAGTTTTTTTTCATTTTAAAGTACCCATAACAATACTGTTAAGCCTAATATAATTAGCCCAAATAAAAAGGAGAGATTTTTAAAAATAACAATATGATACTTTTTGGGAGCGAATTTTTCGGAAATTAATAATACAACAACTAATACCAAATCAATTAAAAAGTATGTATCAACCCCTCGCGAAAAATCATCATCTTCTTCGTACTTTTTAAATGCAATATAAAAAGCGTTCCCAGCAAAAAATAATAAAATTAATGAGCATACAAACAGTATTAATTGACTCATACAATAACATCTCTCCTAATGAAATACCGTGTCCAGCTGCACAATAAGTGCCTCAAAGCCTTCTTTGAAGCAAGTTTCTCTCATGTCATTGCTCCAATAAAGGATCGCCTGCCCAAATGTTTGTTCCAATGCTGATTATAATAAGTATTTGTACAGGCTTCAAATAGCAAAATCTACCCTTGGCAGAACAATCTAAAAATTCTGTTGACTTTGTATTTTATTATGTTATGTTAATTCTATAAGAATACTTGGTTTTAAATTCGAGTTGACTAGAAGGCTTCTTTTTACGTAACGGATATTCTGCGAAATAAAACATAGGAGCTTTTTTTATCTTTATGCTGTGAAGATTCATAGGGACTTAAGGAGGATGGAATATGAGATTAGGATTTTGGTTACCGATTTTCGGAGGATGGTTACGGAATGTAGAAAATGAGAATATGCCTGCGACATTTGATTATGCAAAACAGGTTATTCAAACAGGAGAAAAACTGGGCTTTGATGCCACGCTTATTGCCGAGCTATATTTAAATGATATTAAGGGCGTGAATGCTGATGCGCTTGAGGCGTGGTCAACCGCAGCAGCTTTAGCAGCAGTTACTGAAAAGATTGAAATATTGGCTGCAGTTCGGCCTGGCTATCATAATCCGGCGGTGATGGCAAAAGTAGCCTCAAATATTGATCAAATCGCTAATGGTCGTTTTACTTTAAATGTAGTTTCAGCTTGGTGGGAAGAAGAAGCCAAGCAATATGGTGGTTATTTTACAGAGCATGGAGAACGTTATGACCGCACGGAAGAATTTATTGAGGTTTTAAAAGGTTTATGGACAGAAGAAACGTTCAGTTATGATGGTAAATATTACAAAATAGAAAATGCGCATTTATCTCCTAAGCCAGTCCGAAAACCATACCCAAGACTATACGCAGGTGGGGAAAGTGAGCGCGGTAAAGAGGCAATTACAAAGTCATGCGACGCCTATGTGATGCATGGTGGAACAGTAGAGGAAGTTGGGGCTAAAATTAAGGAAATGCTTGCCCGTCGAAAAGCAATTGGAAAAGGACCGTTCGAAACATTCGGGATGGCTGCATATGTCATTGTGCGTGACTCAGAAGAAGAAGCACTTGCTGAACTAGCCCGAATTACCAATGTAGAGGATACAGCAGGATATGCAGGCTTTAATGATTTCACGAGTAAATCAAAGTTAGAGCAACAAATTACATTGCAGGACTATTCAGTGTCGAACAGAGGGCTACGACCAAATTTAGTAGGCACACCTCAACAAGTGGCTGAGCGCATTTTAGCTTATGAAGAAGTTGGTGTAAACCTCTTGCTCCTTCAATTCTCTCCACATCTAGAGGAAATGGAACGTTTTGCAAGAGATGTTATGCCTTTAGTGAAAATAAAATCAGCCATCATACAGTAAGGAGCGATACCATGACTGCAAAAATTTATATTATTCATGAAAATGATGAGTGGACAATTCATTTAACAAATCGTTTAGAGGAACAAAACCTACCCTATGAGGTTTGGCACTTGGCGAAAGGGTTGATCGACCTATCAAAAGAGCCACCACAAGGAATTTTTTATAGTCGTATGAGTGCTTCATCACATACGAGGGGGCATGCATTTGCACCTGAACTCACGGAGGCAGTGCTCGCCTGGCTAGAATATCATGGCCGTCCTGTTTTTAATGGAAGCCGTGCTCTAAGATTAGAAGTAAGTAAGGTCAATCAATATTGTGCACTTGAAGCTGTTGGCATTCAAACACCTAAAACGATAGCGACAGTTGGTAAAACGCAGCTAATAGAAGCGGCAAGAATAATTGGTACAACACCATTTATTACGAAGCATAATCGGGCAGGAAAAGGACTTGGCGTACAACTATTTCATTCAGTTGAAGCGCTAGAAGCATATGTAAATAGTGATTCTTTTGAGTTACCTATAGATGGTATCACACTAATTCAGCAATATATAGAATCACCTGATTCTTATATAACGCGATGTGAATTTGTAGGTGGTAAATTTTTGTATGCAGTTCGTGTTGATACATCTGAGGGCTTTGAACTTTGTCCTGCTGATAGCTGTCAAATAGTGGATCAATTTTGCCCGGTAGGTGAAACAGCAACTAAGAAATCAAAATTTCAAATTATAGACAGTTTTTCAGAGGAGCTTATAAAGCGTTATGAAGAATTTTTAGAGCAAAATAAAGTAAGTGTCGCAGGGATTGAGTCGATTATCGATAAAGAAGGTACTATTTTTACATATGACGTGAATACCAACACAAACTATAATGCAGAAGCCGAAAAAGCAGTAGGGAAATATGGCATGCAAGCTGTGGCTAAATACTTAGGTGCTACATTACGTCAATATGAAAAGACATTGTAATTTTCGTAGGGTATGGAGTTATTTGTAGTCACTATGTATAGGGAGTGGGTAATTTGATAAGAGCAGTTATTATTAATGGCAGTAATTCGAGAAATTCACGTGTGACGGCTATTCATGATAAGGTGGAAAACTACTTAAAAGTACAAGGAATAGCGGTACACACAAATTATGTACATGAACTACCAGCTGAGGACTTAATTACAGCTAATTTTGCAAGTGAGGCCATCATTTCAGAAAATAAACAAGTTGAAGAAGCAGATATTATCGTACTTTTGACGCCTATTTATAAAGCTTCGTATTCAGGAATTCTAAAAACTTATTTAGATTTGCTGCCGCAAAAAGCATTGCATGGAAAGATCATCTTACCAATTGCTGTAGGTGGCTCTATTGGACATTTACTCGCATTAGAATATGCATTAAAACCAATATTAGCTGTATTAGGGGCTACGATTATTGCGCATTCTGTCTATATTGTTGATAAACAAATTATTCGACTTGAAGATGGAAGCTTTGCCATCGAGGAAGAAGCAGTTAACCGACTTGATGTAGAATTAAAACAATTACAGCAAAATGTATTAGTAAACTGAAAAAACATTTATGTATGAAGTTAGCTCATCACCATAACGTTTTCCGTTCCGACTAGGCGCCCTGAGGGCAAAATGTGCGAAAGCAACAAATGTTTTTGTGATTTTAAGTATATCTTTGCCGTATTGGCAGGGATATACTTAATTTTATTTTAGGCAAGGATATACTTAAAAAGTAATCACGTTATCAAATTACTTATTAAATAATCTGTTATCTTCGATACGAACGATAGATGTATAACTTTTTTAACAGTGGTACCTTAACCAATACATTTCCCTCTACTTCTCTGGCTTATTGCATAAGACACTCTTCCATCTTCTAGTGCCATGTTTTAATCTAATAAGATAGTAATTATCGTAAAATTTGATACAGCTCATTAAGACTTTGTATTTCATAAGTCGGGACAATTCCAGTATGATTCACTTTCTTAGCAGGATTAAACCAACATGTATCTAATCCTGCTAACTGTCCTCCTTTAATATCCGCACTTAAGGAATCACCGATAATTAATCCTTTCTCCACAGAAAAATTAGAAATTCGTGCAAAAACATAATCGAAGTATTCCTTCATTGGCTTTTGATAACCCGTGTCTTCTGAAACAAAAATATCCTTAAAGAATGAATGTAACCCCGAATTACGCAGGCGTTTGTCTTGCGTTGTGGAAACACCGTTTGTAACAATATATAAATCATATTCGCTTTGGAGGTCTTGTATTAGTTCAAAGGCTCCACGAATAAGCTGATCCCCTTCTTCTAAATAACTACGATAATTCTGTTCAAACAAAGATCCATCAACTTCTTGGCCATACTCCTCAAATAAAATTGAAAATCGAGTATTCACTACCTCATCTCGCTCTATTTTCCCTTCTTCAAAGGATTTCCACAGGCCTTGATTTATTGTTTTATAATGTGCTGTAATTTCATCAGTTAAAGGGATTTTTTGTTCCTCAAAGAGTAAATGTAACGCCGTTCTCTCAGCTGCTTTAAAATCTAATAATGTATCGTCTACATCAAATAGTAATGTTTGATATTTCTTCATGTTGCTTCTCTCCCTTTGCTATATAAAAATATGCTTTTTTTTGTTCTCAAATAAATCGTATCACCTCTTCTTGTAAAGAGAATAGGAGATATCTCATACTAAATGAGAGGTGAAAAAATGAAAATCAAAAAAACGAGATGAAATTTACAATTATGTACAGCACTTCAAAAGGAAAAGAATTACCATGTCTTTATTACCTCATTTCCGGAAAAACAAAAATATATATGAGTCATCCAAATGTAAAAATTCCCTCAAAAACCTTGGTAAGTATGGAAGACAGATTCAATATAGTATGTATGACTTAAATAATAAATAATTAAAGAAAATTTATCTGTTTTGATTGACCTTACCCTTACAGGAACCTTTAGATTTAAAGTACTACACAACAGGAGGCGATTGTTATGCTTTCAATTGGTGAGTTCTCTAAAATATCATACCTCACTCTGAACACGCTTCACCACTATGATGAAATTGGTCTTCTAAAGCCTGTTTGCACAGACTCTACAAGAGGATATCGTTATTATAATATTTCACAATTGGAAACAGCATTTTGATTACACGCTTAACTTAGCGCGAAGTTTGTACGGATTATTTATGTTTGAATTTATTCAATTTGTTTTTAACAACCACGTTACGGTCGATGAAGTTTCTCGCCGCATGCATAAGCAGCTCAACTTCCTGTTGAGCATAAATGGCGGGAGCAAGAGCCGGTAGGGAGGAAGAAAAATGAGCATTTATGTTTGGTTTAAATATATCCATATCATGGCTGCAATCATCATGGTTGGTACGACGATAACCAATGGTCTGGCCAAAATGTTATCGGATCGCACCGGAAATGTACATCGAATCGCTTCAGCCATGACGTTCACCATGTATTTTAATAAAATTCTCATGTTTCCCTCTTTAGTTGTTTTAGCGATCAGCGGCATCGGGTTAACCGCCATCCTTCAACGTTCTTTGTTGGAAGGGGGGATTTTCCAATCCGTGATCATGCTTATGGCTTTGTTCGCACTATTTGGGATCGGTTTGCGGTACGAGCGCCGGTTGCACCGCATCGCCTTGCATTCGGAAGAAAACAAGTGGCGCGAGATGCCGGGCGATTATTGGAAATGGAGCAAAATATCGATCCCGATCGGCTTTTTGGCCATGGCGGTCATTTTGCTTGCGTTATACTTGATGGTCGGGCAGAGAAGCCTATTTTAATTTTTTTTGTAGGGGAGGTTTCCATCGTAAAAGCGTATTAGAGTAACGTGATGGTTTTAGCCTTCATTCCCTTACTCGCTTCGCTGGAGGGCTCATCTGTGACGCTAATCCCCTAGTCTCCACTCTAATCAACTTATATAAATGGCATACGTTTTAACAAATGTCATTCACAATTTTTGGTGAAGTACAAAATAGCGCGTTATAGGAAATAACCTCTCCTATAACGCGCTATTTTTAATTAGCTTCAGGTTCTTCTTTTTTCTCAATCGGTGCTGTAGAGAGATATAAGAAAGCCTCATCTTGCAATAGCAATATTTTATCTTCACAAATACCATGCGCTAATGGTCCAGAAAAAATAGACTCCCACCAAGTTCCTGTTGTTGTTGTCATTCATCTACGCCCCCGTTTCAATTTTCAATATGTAGTTGAAAATTTCCAAAAATCACAAGACCGTCTACAGTTCTAACTTATTCTTTACACATCCCCCAATTTAGAAAGAGGAATTTTGGTTGTCAATGTTGTATCGTATAGACAAAGATAGTTTGTTTCGAAATGAAAAAACTATGTATGCCATTTTAAAAAAAGGGGTGCTTTTATTATGAATTTTACGACACAAGATGTAGAAAATATGATTATAGAGCAACGTCAATTTTATTTTTCTCGAGCGACGAAGAGTACAAAATTTCGAAAAGAGCAGTTACTAAAACTGAAGAAAACGATTTTAAAATATGAAAAAGAAATTTTGAATGCTCTATATTTAGATTTACGAAAAAGTGAGTTTGAGGCATATGCAACAGAAATTGGCATTGTTTTAGATAGTATTTCTTATATGGTAAAGCATGTTGAAGAGTGGATGAAACCTGAATCTGTAAAAACACCGATTCAATACCAGATGGGAAAAAGCTTTATTGTAAGAGAGCCATATGGCGTAACATTAATCATTGGTCCGTTCAATTATCCATTCCAGCTTGTCATGGAGCCATTAATCGGTGCAATTGTTGGTGGTAATACAGCTATTGTAAAACCATCAGAAACATCGGTGCATACAGCAGCAATCGTTAAAAAAATAATTGAAGAAACATTTAGTCCTTCATACGTGCGTGTAGTGGAGGGAGAGAAAGAAGAAGTGACGGCACTTATTCATGCGTCCTTTGACTATATATTTTTTACAGGGAGCGTGGCAGTCGGAAAAGTTGTAGCAAAGGCAGCAGCGGAACGATTAACACCAATTGCCCTCGAGCTTGGCGGGAAAAGTCCTGCGATTGTCGATCAAACAGCCAATTTAGAAGTAGCGGCTAAAAGAATTGCATGGGGTAAATTTACAAATACTGGACAAACTTGTGTAGCACCAGACTATGTCCTTGTCCATAAAGACGTCTATGACCAATTTATGAAAATATTGAAAGCAACTATTCGTTCCTTCTATGGTAAAAGTGCGAAAAAAAGCCCTGACTACGGCCGTATTGTCAATCTAAGACAGTTTGATCGCTTACAGCAAATTATTGTAGAAGAACGTGATGCCATTACATTTGGTGGTAGAACAGATCGTGATGATTTGTATATGGAGCCTACCATTATTGAATATGTGAAATGGTCAAGTCCTTCGATGCAGGATGAACTATTTGGTCCGATTTTACCTGTGATGATGTATGATGATTTACCGCTTGCTATTCACCAAATTCGTCAGTTACCAAAACCTTTAGCGGGGTATTTTTTCTCCGAGCATGAGAAAGCTATCCAGTACTTTTTAGAGGAATTACCATTTGGTGGCGGCTGTATAAATGATACGATTACACACGTTGGAAATTTACATTTGCCATTTGGTGGTGTCGGGTCATCAGGGGTAAAAGCATACCACGGGAAGGCAAGTTTTGAAAACTTTACACATCCCAAATCAATATTAAAAAAATCTTCTAAGTTAGAGACGAATGTTCTCTTTCCCCCTTATAAACAAAAGGTTAAGCTTGTGCGAACTATAATGAAATAGTAAAAGGAGGTGTCGAATCATTAAAGATTCTTGACACCTCACTTTTTTAGGTATCGGAAAGGAGTTTTTAGGCTAACTAACCTACATCGGTAAAAACGCCACGAACAGTGGCAATACCGAAATGACCGACATCGTGTCGGCCCTCACGCAGGCCTAAGAACCACGCCGATTTTTACGCAATTATGCCAAGGCATAATTAATTGATACAAGCTCTCCAAAATATTTCTTCCGACATACATGAATCAATGCTGATTGTCGATAAATGTTGATTTTTGATAAGCCAAGTTATTTTGAGCTCTCAGAGTTATGGTGAGGAGCCAAATTTTGGTGAAATATTAAAGGTATATTAAAATGATAGCGGTTTCATTGAAAAAACGTTCTAACAAGCATTTTATTTATGGGCGAATAAGTAGTAAAATAAATTCAATAGAATGTGGGGGACTCATCTTGTCATTTCTTGTCGAATAAACAACAAATGATGAAATGAATGTAGAGATTGATTGGAGGACTATGAAATGTATGCAGAGGAATTGTTGAATGCATTACCTTTGAAAAAAATAATTGGAGTGTTACCTGATCAAGTGACTGATATTGTCATTGATTCACGCAGTGTGCAACCAAATAGTATGTTTGTTTGTATTAATGGTTATACGGTAGATGGTCATGATTATGCACAGAAAGCTGTTGAAGGTGGCGCAACAATTGTTGTGACAGAGCGACAGTTACCATTAGGAGAAACGATTGCGCAAGTCATCGTGAAAGATACGGATCGAGCAGTCGGCTTGTTAGCTGCAAAGTTTTTTGACTATCCATCAAAAGATATGGCAATGATTGGCGTAACAGGAACAAATGGAAAAACATCAGTAACAGGTATTATTCAAAACATCATGCATGGTATGGGCGAGAAATCTGCATTATCAGGGACAATCGGCTTTAATTTAAATGGTATTTTATATGAATCAGCCAATACGACAAGCGATGCATTATCGACTCAACAAATGATTTTCCGTGCAAAAATGGAAGGCTGCCGATTAATGACTATGGAGGTATCTTCACATGGTTTAGCACTTGGACGTCTAGCTGGCGTAGATTATGATGTAGCTATTTTTACAAATCTTACACATGATCATCTTGATTTCCATGGAACGATGGAGGAATATGGTCATGCGAAAGGCTTATTATTCTCTCAACTTGGACAAGACTTAGAAAAGAATAAATTTGTCGTGTTAAATGCCGATGATGCTTGGTCAGAACGCTATGCAGCGATGACACCATTTCCAGTATGGACATATGGTTTGAAAAATGAAACAGCTGATTTCCGAGCTATTAACTGTGAGTATCATGATTTCATGACTTCTTTTGACGTTGAAACGCCAGAGGGAATATACCGTGTGAAAATGCATTTACTTGGGGAATTTAATATATACAATGTGCTTGCTGCTATGGTTGCCTTTTATGGCCGTGGTTATTCCATAGAAACAATTATTGAGCAAATTGAGCAATTACCACCAGTAAAGGGACGTATGGAGAAAGTTTGCTCAGATTTACCAGTGCAGATTTTTATTGATTATGCTCATACACCTGATGCAATTGAAAAGGCGATTTCTTCAGCTCAACCATATAAAAAAGGCAAGCTTATTTTCTTAGTTGGCACAGGTGGCAATCGTGATAAATCGAAACGTCCAACAATGGCAGAAAAGGCATCAGCCGCTGATTACGTAATATTAACGACAGATGACCCGCGCTATGAAGACTACGATAGTATTACAGGTGATCTTGCTAAAGGGATGTTACATGAAAATTATGCATGTATAGGAGATCGTGCTGAGGCTGTGCGTCATGCGATTGAGATTGCTGAACCTGGAGATATAATTATTTTTGCTGGTAAAGGCCATGAAGATTATCAAATTATTGAGAATACTAAATATCCACATAGTGATGCAGATATTGCCATAGAAGCTGGCCATTTAAAATTTGTATAATATATGCTCTCCAATTAGGATGTTAGAGCTTACGATAGTGTGAACGTAATTGCATGCCATCATGCGAAAAGTTCAACATATTTAGAAACCCCTTTTAGTACTAAGGGGTTTTCTTTTTAGGTTAACATGAAGGTGAATGTCTAACACTCACGAGGTTAACAAACGAGTGAGTCTATGAAAAGAAAACGATCATCATCGGATTGTTTGAGGGAGCTATTTACATTGGGCCTCGCCAAGTATTCAATCGAAACCTCTTTTTTGGGGAATTCATGTAAAAAGGTTGTAAGAAAGGCAAGTATTCTTTTATTATTAGTAAGTATGAAAAAAGGAGAATGACGAGATGAATTCAAATTTAGAAAAAGATATATTATCACGTCGAACTTTTGCCATTATCAGTCACCCTGATGCTGGGAAAACGACGATTACAGAAAAACTTTTACTATTTGGTGGTGCGATTCGTGATGCCGGTACGGTAAAAGGAAAGAAAACAGGTAAGTTTGCAACATCTGACTGGATGGAGATTGAAAAGCAACGTGGGATTTCTGTAACTTCTTCAGTTATGCAATTCGATTATAATGGGTCACGTGTCAATATTTTGGATACTCCAGGTCACCAAGATTTCTCGGAGGATACGTATCGTACATTAATGGCGGTAGACAGTGCTGTCATGGTCGTAGATGCTGCCAAAGGTATTGAAGCACAAACTTTAAAGCTGTTCAAAGTTTGTAAAATGCGTGGTATTCCGATTTTTACGTTTATTAATAAACTTGACCGTCAAGGGAAGGAGCCGCTTGAGCTGATTGAAGAGCTTGAGGAGGTACTGGGCATTAACGCTTACCCAATGAACTGGCCTATCGGTATGGGTAAAGAGTTTCTAGGTATTTATGATCGTTATAATAAACGAATCGAGCAATTCCGTACTGAAGAAGAAGAACGTTTCTTGCCAATTGATGATAATGGGGAACTTGCAGTCGAGCATCCGATGAAGGTGACATCATATTATTCACAAGCAATGGATGACATCATGTTACTTGACGAAGCGGGTAATGAGTATTCTGAAGAAAAAATTCGCCGTGGTGAATTAACACCTGTTTTCTTTGGTTCTGCTTTAACAAATTTCGGTGTACAAACATTCCTTGAAACATATTTACAATTTGCACCGACACCACAGCCTCGCATTACTGAGAATGAACTATTTATTGATCCAGTTGAGCATGGGGAGTTTTCAGGCTTCATTTTCAAAATTCAAGCGAATATGAACCCTGCACACCGTGACCGTATTGCCTTTGTGCGTATCGTATCGGGTAAATTTGAACGTGGCATGAACATGACTTTATCTCGTACAGGTAAATCTTTCAAAGTGACACAATCTACACAATTCCTAGCTGATGATCGTGAAACAGTAGATGAAGCAGTTGCTGGTGATATTATCGGTTTATATGACACTGGTACTTATCAGATTGGCGACACAGTCGTAGGTGGTAAAAAGACATTCCAATTTGAAAAACTGCCACAGTTCACGCCAGAGCTATTTGTTCGCGTTAGTGCGAAAAATGTTATGAAGTCTAAGCAATTCCATAAAGGGATTTTACAATTAGTACAAGAAGGCGCCATTCAATATTATAAAACATTGCATACAGAAGAAGTTATTCTAGGAGCAGTTGGTCAATTACAATTTGAGGTTTTTGAGCATCGTATGAAAAACGAATATAATGTTGAAGTGAAGATGGAGCCAATCGGTTCGAAAATTGCAAGATGGATTGAAAACGAAGAGGATGTTAAAGAATCAATGTCTTCAGGTCGTTCAATGCTCGTAAAAGACCGTTTTGATAATCTTGTTTTCTTATTTGAAAATGAGTTTGCTATGCGTTGGTTTGCAGATAAAAACGAAAACATTAAACTGTATAGCCTACTATAATAAAAAACACGAATCGACATGGTGCGATTCGTGTTTTTTTGCAAGGAAAATTGGAGCTAAATGTAGAATATATACAGTATTAGTAAATATAAGATTCGGCACCATAACGTGTGGTTGATTTCCGTTCCGACTGTGCGCTTGCCGAGGCATAATTGATTGATAAAACAACAAGGAAGATACGGTAAGACAGGGGGATGAGAGATGGGAGTTCATTTTTTTACAGGCTTTCCAGGTTTTATTTCAAGTCAATTAATACGAGAGTTATTTCGAAAAAATCAATCACAGGAAGTCATCGCTATTGTTTTAGCGGGTGAATTAGTTAAAGCAAATTTAGAAAGAGATCATATTTTAGCGGAGTTTCCTAACTATTCTATTCGTCTGGTAGAGGGAGATATTACATTACCGAATCTCGGTCTAGAAGACCAAGCTGTACAGGAAATTGTACCTCAAATAGAGGTGCTCTGGCATCTAGCTGCAATTTATGATTTAGCCGTACCACGAGATATCGCATGGAAGGTAAATGTGCATGGTACGACTCTGGTCAATGATTTTGTTCGAACACTTCCGAACTTAAGACGCTATATGTATTTTAGTACTGCGTATGTCGCAGGAATACGTGAAGGTATTTTGCGAGAAAATGAATTAATTCGCCCGCCTGCATTTAAAAACTATTATGAGGAAACAAAATATGAGGCTGAGCATCGAGTAGAGGATTTGAAATCAGAAATACCACTGACAATTATTCGACCTGGTATCGTACGTGGACATTCCAAAACAGGAGAAACGATTAAATTTGATGGGCCTTATTTCTTTTTAAATATGGTGGATAAATTAAAATGCCTACCTTTTATTCCGTATATTGGTCAATCGAAATCAACAATAAATGTCGTACCAGTGGATTACATTTTAAATGCTTCGACTTATCTAGCTGATGAAAAATGTGCTGAAGGGAAAACTTTACATCTAACGGACCCATACCCGCATCCGGTGCAGGAAGTGTATCGGACGATGGTAAAGTTATTAACGAACCATTATCCTAAGGGGCGATTTCCGTTAACACTAGCAAGACTTTCTTTACAAGTGCCACTTATTCGAAAAAATCTAGGTGTTGAGCAAGAAACTTTAGATTATTTAACTTGGGATGCTAAATTCGATACGTCGGAAGCAGTGACTATTTTGACAAAAGGTAATATTACATGCCCCGACTTTATACAGACTATGCCTAGAATGATTGATTTTTATTTAGCGCATAAAGAAGATAAAAGCTATCAAATTCAAATAAAGTGACTTCAAGTAGTAGGTCACTGATTGAGAGTTGAAGCAATCGACGTTTACGACCGTTAATGGCTCATCCAGGCAAACAAGTTGTCTTAAGATAGACATCAGACTGAAGTTGTTTTAGGCGAATAGTAGGGTAGAATAATTTTGCCACTCATATTATGATAGTGCTATAATGAGTTTACAAAAGAAGAACCTTCGACATTTTGTCAAAGGGGAGTAGCTAACGGATACGAGCGATGTATCTGGATTACATCCGTCATGACATGGTTTTTACCATCGGGTGTAATAAGCGAGTAACTCTATGCTAACGGTATTCAACTTCTAGCATAGGGAGAAACTGATAAAAAAGTGTCAGGTATTTATTTGCTTAGCGAGACCTTTGCCTTTTTATAGGGGCAGAGGTCTTTTCTTTTGTACTCAAAAATAAAAACTATTTGGAGTATACAGAGCTTTAGAGGAGGCACATGAATGGAATCAATTGTATTACAATACGGTTGGGTACTTATTGTACTTGTAGTATTAGAAGGGTTATTAGCAGCAGATAATGCGGTTGTAATGGCTGTGATGGTGAAGCATTTACCACGAGAGCTACAAAAAAAAGCACTATTTTATGGATTATTCGGCGCATTAATTTTCCGTTTCTCGGCACTCTTTGTCATTACAGTATTAGTGAATTATTGGCAAATTCAAGCGTTGGGAGCAGCTTATTTATTATTCATGTCCGCCAAAAATATATATGATTTGCGAAATAAAAAGGATTCAGAAGAAGAATCTAGCGAAGAAGCGGGGAAAAAGGGCTCTGGTTTTTGGATGACAGTGCTTAAGGTAGAGGCCGCGGATATTGCATTTGCTATTGATTCTATGCTTGCTGCAGTTGCCATTGCTGTCACTTTGCCGAAGGTAGGAAACTTTGATATTGGTGGCATCAACGGTGGACAATTTATTGTCATGTTACTTGGAGGCTTTATCGGAGTGATCATGATGCGATTTGCGGCACAATGGTTTGTGAAAGTATTGAATGACTATCCTTCACTTGAAACAGCTGCGTTTTTAATTGTAGGCTGGGTAGGCGTTAAGCTTGTTGTGTTGACTTTGTCACATGAGAAGGTGGGCATTTTACCTGCAGAGTTTCCACATTCAACTGTGTGGGAGTTAACGTTCTGGATCGTACTAGTGGGCATCGCATTAATAGGTTATTTAGTGGGAGTTCGTTTTAAAAATAAAGCTAAATGATCATTATGAGGAATAGTCGTAGCTATTCCTCTTTCTTTTTTTAAGTATTTTTCCTATACTAATATTTATCGAGTTTGGCATCATATAGGAAGGGGTTGTCAAAGTGCCCTGGAAAAGATCAAAAAATAGACTTGTTACACCATTTCAGGTGCTTGTCTCTTATTATTTTATAGCTATAGCGATTTCCTTCCTGTTACTACGGCTACCAGGCGTTCATCAAGAAGGTGTACACGTTTCATTATTAGATAGCTTGTTTACGGCTGTAAGTGCAGTTAGTGTAACAGGTTTAACAACATTCGATATATCTGAAAGCTATACAACATTTGGCCTCGTGATGGTACTTGTCATTTTACAGCTTGGCGCAATTGGCATTATGTCACTTGGTACCTTCGTGTGGTTACTGGTTGGGAAAAAAATAGGTATGCGTGAGCGTCAGTTGATTATGATTGACCATAATCAATACAATTTGTCAGGGGTTGTCCAATTAATTCGAGAAATATTGAAAATCTTAATCGGTATTGAAGTGCTGGGTGCGTTTATTTTAACGTTGCACTTTACAAACTATTTCGATACTTTTGAAGAAGCGTTGATTCATGGTGTTTTCGCATCTGTTTCCGCTACTACAAATGGTGGATTTGATATTACAGGCATGAGTTTATTACCGTTTCATGACGATTACTTTGTTCAAGTAATCACGATGTTATTAATCGTGCTTGGCGCGATAGGCTTCCCAGTATTAATTGAAGTGAAATCGTTTTTACTTCATCGCCATGCAAATTTCCGCTTTAGTTTATTTACAAAAATAACAACCTCCACATATGCAATTTTATTTGTGGTAGGGGCTCTCGTTATTTTATTGCTTGAATCATTCCATTCCTTTAAAGGAATGTCTTGGCATGAGGCTCTGTTTTCTGCAATGTTCCATTCTGTTTCAACACGATCAGCTGGACTGACGACGTATGATGTCACAACCTTTAGTGAAGCGACAGATATTTTTATGAGTTTTTTAATGTTTATTGGTTCTTCGCCAAGTTCAGTTGGTGGAGGGATACGTACAACAACGTTTGCCATGGCCATTCTATTCCTAATTACCTTTTCACGAGGACGAGAGGATATTCAAATATTCGGACGTGAAATACATTTAATTGATGTATTCCGCTCGTTTGTTGTTATTTTATTGGCATTCTTTATGGTATTAGTTGCAACAATTATTTTACTCATTACTGAGCCACACGCATCACTGATTCAAATAATTTTTGAAATTACATCAGCGTTCGGAACGTGTGGGATGTCTTTAGGGATCACCTCTGATCTATCAGTAGTCGGTAAAATTATCATTATGATTTTAATGTTTGTGGGTCGTGTCGGTTTAATCTCCTTCCTTTACACTCTTGGTGGTGGTGGTAGAGGCAAAAAATCAAGTTATCACTATCCTAAGGAACGAGTAATTATTGGGTAAAGTACTAGCGATGTTGATATGAAAGGGTTTTAGGGGGTTCAATATTTGAATGACCTCCTAAACTAAGACTGAAATAAATGTAAGAAAAAAAGAGCTATTTTAGTAACGGGTTCTGTTTTCGAGTACAAAACTAAAAAAACACTATAAAAAGGATATCAAATCGAAATGATTTGGATATCCTTCTTTATTGAACTAACGAAGCATCTAGCTAAACAAGTTATAAAATGAAAAGAATAAAAAAAAAGCATTCAGGGGTCACTTCAACCCTTGAATGCTTTTTCACTTCTTTTATTTAGAGTGGATTTCCTGTACACGTCTAACTGTCCATCTGTTAGCCTGACTTTAATTCCGTGGGGAAGGGTACCCGATTTGGTAAAAATATCTTAAATGATATCTCTGGTAATCTTCCCTTTTTCGATCCTTTTTTAACAATATCAACAGCTTTTCCTGGTAATACGTCTTTCCAATAGTGTCCGTATATTAGACACCCATTTTTCTACGGGTATTGCTCGTTTTTTTCGTTTGCTGGCTTTTCATTTTTTTTGTTGAAAGGTCGGCTTTCTTTTTTCCTTTATTAGCAGAGGAATGGTTTTTTTTGTTTTCAAGCTGCTTTTTCACTGCCTCTTGCAGGCTGATTTTTTTTGGGGGTACTTCGGATTGATTATTCTCGGTCATAGGAAATGCTCCTTTTCAAATATGATAGTTAGTCCAGTATAATCTATTTTTTATCATTTGTGAAACTTTCCACTTTAACTTACAACAAGTGAAGACGCTTTTTTACTAACGAAGCAGGTTAGTTGAAGAAGAAGCGATATTTATAAGAATGTTGAAGTAGTACTATAAATATCTATAAAATGACAATAAAGTTGTTTAATTTTTGATGTAATGTACTTCACTATACTAAAAAATATAACAATAAAGTCGTATAAAAATCTAAATTTTATTCAACAAGGGCTGTGCTTTAATTGGATTAGATTGGAAAAAAGTGTATATTAAAATTAGAACAAAATAAATTTATATGTAGGGAGATGACTACTTTATGAAAAAGAGAATTTCTATAGTATTAACAATGATAGCTATCATTACTTTTGGTGTTTTTATTTATTATGGGTCTTTGACCGAGGCTAATAAGGAAACCGACAGTATTGTAATAGATAAAGATGGAGAAGTAGTAGAACCACTTAGTGGTAACAACGATAATATAGGTCATTAATACACATTAATATCGGTAGACATTTTTCTTGACGTTCTATTTGTACCAATACTCTCTTAAGCAATCGGGCGTTTTAGTGCAACAAGGACTTATAAGCTATACAAAACAATCATAATAAACGTTCCCAAATGAAAGTTTGGAGAGAGACCGAAATCCAAGAAATACTGTTAAACCAACATTTCTTGGATTTTCCTTTAAATATTGTTTATACCGCTTTTTATGCAAATATATAAACAGGGCTACGATAGTACTTTTCAAGATTATGTAGAGTGTATTATCTGAATAAAAATCTGTATATTTGGCGCATTAAAACAAACTGCATTTTTTATCATTCATCATTCCTATACTTCAAATACAGGGCCTTTAATTGAAAACCGATATTCAGCAAAACCAGCTAATAGTTGTCAATAATTTTCATTAAAAATAATAAAAATATCATGTTATACTAAATTTGTGTATACCAAATAACCGTCCAAATA